>JAEYEL010000044.1 GCA_023403475.1 Actinomycetes bacterium | reverse complement strand
ACGGCTCATCGAGAAGATGCATGCGAGGCTGCTCGGCAGCAAGATTCATGAAATCGCGCTTTTCGCGCACGGAAACATTGTCCATAGCGGACTCCTTTCATCGATGTTGGCAGGACCACCGCGCCATTCGACCGGTTGGTGTCGGAATCATCGAGCCAACTCTCTACCCCGACTCTGGATAAAATACGTTCGAGCAACGAACGGCAAGATTCTAACAAATCCCCCACCGCACGACAACCCGAAACCACTTCATTTTGGCCCGATTGGGCCCCTCAATCAGGGACGCTTACGGATTGAAGGGAGGCTTCCGACCCCGTAGACTGTTCGATGCCGAAAAGCATCGAACACACGAGGGAGAAACGCAATGATTCACCATCTGCTGAACAAATACGGCATCAAGTAAGTCGGCTACTATGTGGAAAACTTGGAGGAAGCGGCCCGGAACTTCCCTCCCATCGAGAGCTCCAACCCCGCAAGAGCCTAAGATGGCATCTGCAGCATCAGAACGCCAGCAGCTGCACGAGGGGAACCGTCACCACACTGACCGCCAGCGTAACCGCCGTGACTCCGGCTGCGTACTCGCCGCAATTGCCATGAGCACGCGCTATCATGGGAACCACGGTCATCACCGGAAGCGACATCAGAACGACCATGGCCACCGCCAGGTTGTGAGGCATGCCGATGAAGGTAAGCACATGCCCGCCAATCACAGGAAGCACTACCATCTTCACGAGAATGCCGATATACAGGTCCTTACGCTTAAGGACCTGCTTCCAGTTGGAAAAGTACATGAGCGCACCCAGATACAGCATGCAAAGCGCACCTGTTCCGTTGTACAGCACCTGCAACGTATCGAGCAGCACCCCGGGAAGAGGAACCGAGAGAACAACAAGCGCGAACACCAACGCCAAACTGATAGTGTTGGGCGCAACAAAGCTCTTAGGACTGAACCGGTACGCCCTATCGCGTCCGGTGGCAAGCCAAATTCCCACCGTCCAGAAAACCGCCTGATCGACAATGGTGAACAGCGCCAGATACAGCATCCCCTGCTCAGGGAACAGCGCCGTCAGCAGAGGCATGCCCACGAACAGCGTGTTGCCGAACAGGAAGCAGAAGGTGAAACCCTTGTCGTAATCGTCTTCCAAACGCATAAGCTTTGCAAGCCCGAACAGAAAAAGACCAACCACCACGTAGAAAACGACGGCGAACCCGATCATCGGCACGTTCTGGATTATCGTTTCCAGCGTAGCTCCCTTATAGGTTCCATAGAAAATAACCGCAGGCAAGAATATCTTTGTCACGAGCATCTGCAAATTGGGAAGATACTCCTCGGTTATGATTTTCTTCCTGCCGCAAAACGCCCCTAACAGCAAAATGAGAAAAAAGATGATCATTCGATTCAAGGTTATGCCGAATGTCTCCAACGTCGTCCTCCCGTCATGCGTGCTCCGCTGCTCTTCTGCATGGAAACGCTACCGGAGCCGCCTCTCGAATATGCTACAATTTCGGACGAACTGTACGAAAACCAACAATAAGCCCGCATAACCGAACCGGCCGCCGGATACGCCCGAAGCGCAAGCGACAGCAGCGCCAAGGCGAAATCGCAAGCGAGGAAGCAGGCGTAACGCCAATGCGAGGATGCCAGATGCAGCAAAACGGCAGATTATCAGGAGAATCACCATGTCGCGAGACATCAGAAACGACCGAACCGAGAAAGCCATTGCAAACGGCCTTCTCGAAGTCCTTAGGAAAAAGCGCTTCGCCGACATCACCGTGTCCGAAGTCGCACGCGCCGCACAGGTAAGCAGGTCAACTTTCTACGCGCATTTCTCCAACCTTGACGAGGTATTTTCCTTCGCCGTGCGCACCCTCCTCGGGCGCACCCGCAAATTGAACGCCCAGCTGCGCTGCGCATCGTGCGAAAGCTCTGCGCCGGGCGTCCCCTTCTGCGTTCAAATCCGCGAAAACACCCCGTTCCGCCCGCTCATCGAAGACCCGCAGTTTCTGCCCACCTACCTGGAAATCATGAACACGGGGGAAGCGGACATCATTGCGGAGGAACTCGCGGCCGCCGGCATGGACTCCCTTGTCATCGACGCCGTCGTTCGCTTTCAGATGAGCGGCTGCTACGCTGTGTCGACAAGTCTGCGCGACAACGAGAACTGGAGCCAGGTGCAAGCAGCGCTCGACACCTTCATTCGAGGCGGGCTGAACGCACTGCGAGCCCATGCGCAGGCGGCCTGATCACTTACGCTTCGCAGAAGTTCCCGGTAGCGGGGCGGGCGCGAATCCGCAGGAAGGGCATGCGCGGTCGCCACGGACAAGGGGCTTTCCGCAAACCGGGCAGAATCCCGGTCTATGCGCGCGCAGGCACCTTCCGCAATTCTTGCACGGGTGGCACATTTCTCGCATTGCGAACTCCTCTTCCCACGGCCGTCGAATAAAGAGGGCGCGGCCAAACCGCGCCCTCCGAAGCTAGGCAAAGATCAAACGAAACGACATGCACCAAGCCCGATTCAGCCCAAGCCTCGGCCTGGTAGCCTCGCACTTGCCCCGTGACCTCGCTGTGCTGGATGCGCGCCAGGCTAAATCTCGGCCTTGGCAGCTTCGCGCTTGTTGTACAGAGCCCTCCACACAAGGGCAATCACAAGAGCCACAACGGAAACGCCGCCCATGGCCATTGCCGCCATGTGGTATCCCGATGCATCCAGAACCATGCCCACAACAGTCGGAATCACCAAGGTGCCCATATTCTGTCCCAGAACGATAACGGCCGTAGCAGCACCGATGGTGCCCTTCGAACGAGCGGCGATAGTCGGGATGGCGAAGAAGGCGGTCGGCACCGCACCGAGCACGCAGCCCGTGAAGAACCCGAGCACATACGTAGCAGCTTCCGGCAAATCGACGGCGAACCAGGCGAACAGGCACACCGCTGCAAGCACGATGTTGGCTATCAAAGCCATGCCCTTGTCCTTCGCTTTGGCGAAGACGAAGCCCATGATAACCGCTCCCACCAATAGGCCGATGGAGGCCACGAACGCAACGGAGTTGGCGAAGCCGTAGTCGTTGCCCAGCTCGACGTTAAGATAGGTCACCGTGAAGCTGTTGAAAGCGTCGGTCGCGCCGCCCACCAGGAAGAACATGATAGCACCAAGGATGGGAAGCGGCGCGAGGTATCCCCACAAAACACTGTGCTCGGTATCGTCAACGGCCTCGGTGCCGTCGTCGAGAAACTTGTCCATACGGTCCTCTTCAGCGGGCATGGTCACGCACACCGCAACAAGAACAAGCGCGAGCACGGCACCCACCAGGCCGAACACCCACATGCCCGACCAGTCCCCCGCAGCGAGGATGGGGTTGGCCGCCCCGGTGCAGATGAGCATGCCCACGCCCACGTTGGCGCCCCACACGCCGGAGGCCAGGCCGCGCTTGGCCGGCTCGTACCAGGCCGATATGATGACGGGACCGGCCGTCATGGTGGCGCCGTAGCCAACGCCCTCCATGACACGCGCAATAAGAATAGCCGTATCCGATGTGAAGAACAGACTGAACACGTTACCGACAATCGCAACGATCACAGCAGCGGACACCACCTTACGCGCGCCGAAACGGTCGATGAGGGTGCCGCCCACAAGCCCCATAACGATAGCCGCCGCAGAGAACGCGGTCATGAGCAAACCCTGCGTCGTATAGGAAATGCCCAGGCATTCAATCATGGACGGCTGGGAAGGCGGCACTTTGCCGTACTCGAAACTGATGAATATCGACGCGATAATGATCGCCCATACGGGAATCCATGCTGCTTTCTTCTTCATTGTTTTCCTCCTTGTTTTCGTAATGCGCGCGGATTAGTTGTCTACGGATGGAACAGGGTTTGGCGGGGCTTCTTCCCCAACTTTGCCGCCAGCTGATCGATATCGCCGAATTCCATGCACTGAGCCTGGCAGTGGTGAACGCAGCTGGGCAGTTTGCCTTGCGCCTGTCTCTCTGCGCACAGATCACACTGGTCGGTGGGAACAGGCAGATAGCTGTACTGCCACTTGTCGGGAGCGTATTCCCATGGCCCCACTTCTACAATCTTGATGCCGAACTGCCCCGTAGGCAGACCATGCTCCGTCTGACACGCAACCTCACAGGTATGGCATCCCGTGCACCAACCGTAATCGATCAGAATCGCTTTCTCCGCCATTGCCTACTCACCTTCCTCTACACGGTAAATCTTGCACAGAAGCGTTTTGTAGTTCGCCCCGAAACCGCTCTTGCCGCAGTTGTATGCCATCAAATTCGCAACGTTAAGGTCCTGCATGCCGAACAGGCCATCCTCCAAAGACCCGGGAGCCTCAGGCAACCACCACGCATGGTCGGTCGAGCAAACGCGCTCGTCGACAACGGGAGTTTCGACGACCTTGCGCTTGCAG
>JAEYEL010000077.1 GCA_023403475.1 Actinomycetes bacterium | reverse complement strand
GTCTGCATAGGAAGTCGTTGGTAAGCCGTGTTTTTCTGAGAGCGGACTGCTATTGGCGCCGGGCCTCGCCGCGAGTTCGCGAAGCGCATCGACCGCTTCCGCGCTTATCCCGAGATATTCCGAAACTTCCTGCGCGTCGAACCTCCTTCCCTTTGACTCGCCAATCAAATCTTCTGTATTCGCTTTGGCGCAGCGGGTCGGGCGTTTTTGGCGCTAGCTAGCGGTTGCGACGCCTTGCCGCGGTAACGCCGGTTGCCACTGCTGCGGCTGCTGCGCCGGCGGCGCCCAGGGCGACTGCCGTCGCGCCGTTGTCGCCCGTTGCGGGCAGGGCGGTCTCGGCGGGCTTAACGACCGCTGCGGCCTTGGCGGGGGCAGGGCCTGCGGCCGGCTTTTCTGCTTCAGGCTGCGGTGCGGGCTCGGGCTTTACTTCAGGATCCGGCTTAACCTCGGGATCGGTCTCGCCGGTTGCAATCAGGTACACGTTGCTGTTGAAGACGCAGCGGATGTAGTAGTCGTGCCGCGTCTCGCGAATGGTCCCCTGCGCGCTGTCGAAGTCGGCGGAGTCGTAGTCAAGGCTTGAGCCAAGATAGGTCGAGTGGAACAGGTTCAGGCTGTAGGAGATCTGGGGATCGGCGTCGCCGCCCGCAAAGATCAGGGTCGCCCTTACGTGATTGTCGATCATGACCAGGCTGATCGAGACGTTTGCCTCTTCGGGGTTCTCGGTTTTAACAAGGGCCTCGGCATCCGGGTCGATCTTGAAGAGATGGACGGTCTCGTTAAGACCGGAGGTGAAACCCTCGGGCTTGTCGGGGAAGTCGTGCGTGAACGCCTCGCCCTGGATCAGCATGAAAGCAAAGGGCAGCTCCAGGTCGTAGTAATGGTCGACGACGGTGGTGTCGATTGCGATTCCGCCGCCGCCCGCTACGTCGGTTACGCCGCGGGTGGTAGGTGCTGCAGCGGGTGCGGGGGCGGTGGCGACAGGCTCGGCGGCTGCCGCGGCGGCAGCGTCTTGCCCTGCGGCGGGCTCGGGCATTTCGGTTGCCAGTGCCGCGCCGGGCAGCAGAAGCTGCCCCGCCACAAGGGCGCTCGCTCCGAAGGTTGCGATTCTGGCGCCCGCACGACGCTTCGCGCCGCGGATGGGCGAGCCGGCCCGTTCGTTCTGGGTTTGCGGTGCAACATGCTGTCTGTGCATAAGGCGCTCCTTGCTCGTAGGTCGGTTTCCGCGGATCTACATTGCGCCCGCCCGGTTCGCCCAGGTTCGTGCACGCGAGCACTCACGCGAGCGGGGAGGTAAAGCGAGCTAATTCTCTCACGATCGCCGCTTCGCGAGCAATGACCTGCCGTCCAATTCTCGGAGAGAGGATCCGCTGAGTTGGCGTACGGGTGAAGCTGGCGATAGCTGGCGGCTTGCGCGCAAAAGCGCGGTTGGGTTTCAACACGGGCGTTTTCGGCGCTATCGAGCCTTTGAAGACGGCCCGCCGTGCCCTTTGGGACAAAACGAAAACTCAACGCCCTGAGTTCGAAATGGGTTTTTGAAACTGTCCCGGCTTTTGTCCCCGAGGCCGACAAAACGCGACGCCGCGTCATTCTGCGGCACGCGTTTCGCGGTGGCGCGGGAAACTGGGCGCAACTGGAATGATGGGACGCCAGAACCAGAGCCGCCGAGTGGGAATAGAGAAATTTGGGAATACTGTTCCCAAATTTGACCGTTTGGCAACACGGTTTCCGCCTACGATCTGCGCGACATCGTACAGGAGGACTCGGGGCGCAGACGCACTTCGAGGATGTGAGAACAGCAGCATACAAGCAAAAGCCTGTTCGCCAAGAACCCGCCTTAGTAATGCTTCGTCAAAACGAAACCGAATCGGTGCTCCTCGGTGCTACAATGCGGTGCAGCGAATGAAAGCAAGGAAGGAGCTTTACGTGAGGTTGGTCATGCTGGGCACGGGGCATGCGCTGGTAACGCGATGCTACAATGCATGTTTCTTGTTGGAGGATGATGCGACGAGCGAGACGGAGCGCGGCGTGGGCGTGGAGCGCGGAGCTGGCGCATTCGACTCCGCTGCGGGCGGCGCAGGTGCGGGCGCAGGCGGCGCAGCCGATGCAGGTGCGGGCGCAGGCGGCGCATGCGGTGCGGGTTCGCCCTGCTTTCTGGTTGACGCAGGCGGCGGCAACGGCGTTATGACGCAGCTTGAGCGAGCGGGCGTGGATTGGCGACGCGTAAGCGACCTGTTCATCACGCACACGCATATCGATCACGTGCTCGGCGCAGTGTGGATGCTGCGCTTGGTGTGCCATCACCTGAACGAAGGGGACTACGAAAGCGGTTTCACGATATGGGGAAACGACCAGGTCATCGCTGCGCTCGAAGAGCTTGCGCACCTGTTGTTGCGTCCGCAGGAGACGCGCTTTCTTGGGAACGGCGTGCGTTTGCGCGCGGTGTCGGACGGGGAGGCGCATGTGATCCTCGGTCGCAAGACGACGTTTTTCGACATCCGCTCTGCGGGCGCTAAGCAGTTCGGCTTCGCTATGGAGATGGAAAGGCTTGCCGATCATCGCCCGCGCACATTCGTCTGTTGCGGTGACGAACCGATGAACGAGGCGAACCGAGCATACGTAGAGGGAGCGGAATGGCTTGTTCACGAGGCGTTCTGCCTCGATTCGGAAGTCGCACGCTACAACCCGCATCCCATCAACCACGGCACCGTCGTCGAAGCGTGCGCGACAGCGCAGCGTCTGGGCGTGCGAAACCTTGTGCTCTACCACACCGAAGACGACGATCTTTTGCACCGCAAGGAGCGCTACACAGCCGAAGGTCGCCGCTGCTTTTCCGGCAACCTCTACGTTCCCGACGATTTGGAAGCGTTCGAGCTGCAAGCAAGCAGGTTGGTGTCCCCAGGAGGATTCGAATCTCCGTTTCCGGGTTGAGGCCCGGCGTCCTTGACCGCTAGACGATGGGGACGGTTGGCGGTACTGCTGCGTAGGCGGCAGCGCGAAGGTGGAGCTGCAAAACTGCGCCGCCGGGCTTGAAGGTCGATGCAGATTCGCAAGTTCGCGGCGCCGCACGCAGCGCCGCAGAGGTGGCCCGAGATCAGACGAACGCTTGGGCAAGGGCGCGTTCGGCGGCGGCGCAGAGCGCGCATATTTCCTCATCGGTGTGGGCGAGCGACACAAACAGCGCCTCGAACTGGCTGGGAGCTATGAGAAAACCCTCTTCGAGCATAATGCGGAAGTAGCGGGCGAACGCCTGTGTGTCGCACCGCACGGCGCCTTCCCAGTTGTGTGCGGTGTGCGGCGTGAAGAACAGTGTCGCGAGCGAACCGACCTGATTTACGGTTGCGGGCGCACCCGTGCGGGTCGCCGCCGCGCGCAGGCCGTTCGCAAGCAGACAGCCCTTTCGTTCGAGCTCGTCGTAGGGGCGCAGATCGCGCAGTTTGGAAAGCGTCGCGTAGCCGGCTTCCATGGCAACGGGGTTTCCCGAAAGCGTGCCCGCTTGGTACACGGAGCCCGCAGGGGCGAGCTCATCCATGACGTCGGCCTTGCCGGCAAGGCACCCCACGGGGAATCCGCCGCCGATGATCTTTCCGAACGTGCAGAGGTCGGGCGTTATGCCATAGCGCTCCTGTGCGCCGCCGAGCGCAATGCGGAACCCCGTGATTACTTCGTCGAAAATAAGCAGCGCCCCGAATTCGTCGCAGAACTCTCTTAGCGATTCGAGGAAGTCGGGTTCGGGTGGCACTACGCCCATGTTGCCCGCAACGGGCTCTACGATGACGGCGGCGATGTCGTGCGGATGCTGAGCGAAACAGCTGCGCACGGCGGCAACGTCGTTGTAGGGGCATACGAGCGTATCGTGCGCGGCGCCTGCGGTAACGCCAGGCGTGTCGGGAATGCCGAACGTGGCAACGCCGCTTCCGGCGCTTACGAGCAGCGCATCGGAATGCCCATGATAGTTGCCCGCGAACTTGACGAACTTGGCACGGCCGGTGTAGCCGCGCGCAAGGCGGATGGCGCTCATGGTGGCCTCGGTTCCGCTTGACGTCATGCGCACGCGTTCGGCGGCGGGCACGACGTCGCAGATAAGCTGGGCAAGCCTCACCTCCGCTTCGCACGGTGCGCCGAACGAGGTCCCTTTGTCGATCTGGGCGCTCACGGCGGAGAGCACGTCTTTGTCGCCATGCCCTAAAATCATGGGGCCCCACGAACCGATGAAATCCACGTACTCGTTGCCGTCAACGTCCCATACATGACTGCCTTTTGCACGGTCGTAGAACACGGGCGTGCAGCCTACCTTGGAAAACGCTCGTACCGGCGAGTTCACGCCGCCCGGTATGACGGTCTTCGCCCAGGCGAAGTCGCGCTCCGATTGCTCGTGGTTCATAAAGGCTTCCTTTCGTTTGCTTCGACCCCATGTGGGTTGCGCTTTGCGCTTTCGGGCGCGGACGCGTTTGCGTCTTCGGCGCCGAGGGAGCCGTGCGTGGCAACGGCGTTTTCGATGCGCGCATCGTCTTCCGCGAAGTAGCGCATCGAGGTTTTCTTGTATTCCTTGGTGGAGATGAGCGCGAGCGGCTCAGACGCGACGATGCCGGCTTGCGCGGCAATTCGACGTAAGCCGGCTATTGCCTGGTCGAGCTGCCGCTGGCTTTTCGCATGCACCATGGTGTAGAGGTTGTAAGGCCATCTCTGCGCTTTCGGGCGGCGATAGCAGTGGCTCACGCAAGGGGCTTGCGCGAACAGGCGGCCTGCCTGATCGGCCTGCTCGCACGCCACGTCCCACACGGTCATGGCATTCAGGGAAAAGCCCATTTTGCGATGGCGCACCATGGCGCCGAATCGTCTTACGGTGCCGTCGGCACGCCACGCGCGCAGACGTTCGAGCACGTCGTTCTCGCTGACGGAAAGCCCCGTTTCGGTGCCTATGACAGCAGCTGCCTCGGCGAAGGGGTCGTGCGCGCCGGAAGCCGCGATGTCTCCTTGAGCCCAGTGCACGAGCGCCCGGTCGAACGCGTTTCCCGCATCGAGAGCGCCCTTTGCATCGAGAGCGCCCTTTGCATCGAATGTTCGCCCATTGCCAACGGTCGGGCACTCGATGGGAACGGCGTGCGCGTGCGTGGCGGATTCAGTCGGAACAGCGGGCGCAAGCGCAGCGGGTGCGGGGCGTTCGTCGTTTTCGGCGGAAGGGGCGCGGAGCGAGGAGAAGTCTACGCGGATTTTGTAGAGGGCGGTTGCGGGAAGCTCCAAGGCATCAGAACAGCCGGTTTCTTCTACGATGCGGCGCATGAGCGAGGCGACCTCGTTGCGGTCGCGGGCGATGAGGGTGAACCATAGGTTGTACGCGTGCGGACGCGCATAATTGTGCGTGACGTTGGGCACCGCGTTCACGATGGCTGCCACTTCGTCGAGGTCGCGTTCGGGCGGCACGGCGAGCGCGCAGAGCGTGGACGTGTATCCTAGATGCTTCGAGGAAAACGACGCGCCCATGCGCCGAACGACGCCCGAAGCGCGCAGGCCGGCAAGCGCTGTGCGCACGTCGTCGGGCGAAGCGCCCAAGCGCGTCGCCAACACGTCGTAGGGGCGCGGCTCCAAAGGGAAATCCGCCTGGATGCAGTCAAGCAGGCGCGCGCTCAGCGGTCGCATGCGAACCTCCGGGGGCAGGGGGAAGCCGGTTTTTGCACGGGATGTTTGACGGTGTTGGGCGTATTGCTCACGTGTTCGTCGCCGGTTGCTTTGCGTAGGGTGCGGGGAACATAGGCGCAGTACGGTTCCTCTTCCAGATAGTCGCCGGTGGCGGCGAGTGCGCGGGCCCGGCAGCCGCCGCATACGCGCTTGAACTCGCATGCCCCGCATTTCCCTTTGAGACGATCGTAGTGGCGCAGGTCGTCAAACACAGGAGAGGTCGTCCAAATCTCGGAAAACGGCATCTTCCGCACGTTGCCCAGCTGCATGTCGAAGTAGCCGCAAGGCTGCACGTCTCCCACATGGCTGATGAAGCAGAACGTGATGCCGCCCAAACAGCCGCGCGTCATGGCCTCCATGCCGTAGGTTTCCGCTGTGACGGCTCGCCCTTCAAGGGCGGACTGCTGGCGGATGATGCGGTAATACTGCGGTGCGTCGGTGGGCTTGAAGTGCAAAGGCGACGTCTTCTGTTTGCCGTAGGCCCACAAAAGCACTTCTTCGTATTCTTCGGGGGAAAGCTCCACATCCACCAGGTCTTCTCCGCGTCCGGTAGGCACGAGCAGAAACGGGTGGAATGCCTCGGCGCCCACGCGCTCGGCCAGATCGTGCATATCTTCGGCAAGCTGCCAGTTCATTTTCGTGATAGTGGTGTTCACCTGTACGCCTACGCCGTGGGCGCGGGCGGTCTCGATGCCGCGCAGGGCGCCTTCGAACGCGCCGGGTTGCCCGCGAAACCCGTCGTGGGCTTCGGCGGTGGGGAAGTCAAGCGATACTGAGATGCGGGGAATGCCCAAATCGGCCATGCGCTTTGCTGCGGCATCGTCGATAAGCGTGGCGTTCGTGCCGATGACCGGGTAGGCGCCCGCATCGCGCGCGTATGCGGCAATGTCCCAGATATCGGGGCGCAAAAGCGGCTCACCGCCCGTGAGGATGAGGATGGGGTCGGTGATGGAGGTGATATTGTCGATGAGCGCCTTCGCCTCGTCGAGCGAAAGCTCGCCCTCGTATGCGCCGTATTCCGAAGCGGCGCGGCAGTGTGCACATGCAAGGTTGCACGAGCGCGTTATCTCCCAGGCCACGATGCGCGGCGCCTTGATTCCGGTACGCATCTCGTATGCTCGCGCTGCCGCACCTGCGCCAGGGCGGTACGAGCGTTTCGCACTGCCCGTGTGGCTGGCGCCGTGCGGATGCCCGCCGCCGTGCGGATGCCCGCCGCCGTTCATGCTCATAGCGTCTCCTCTGCGAGCCAGCGGGCGGCGTCTTTCGCATGGTAGGTGATGATGGTATCGGCGCCTGCCCGTTTCATGGACAGAAGCGTTTCCAGAACCACGCGCCGTTCGTCTATCCAGCCGTTTTCGGCGGCGGCCTTCACCATGGCGTATTCGCCCGAAACGTTGTAGGCTGCGGTCGGGTAGGAAAATGTGTCCTTCACGCGCCGCAGCACGTCCAAGTAGGCCAGCGCGGGCTTCACCATGACCATATCAGCACCCTCCTGTATGTCGAGCGCCACCTCGCGCAGGCCTTCGTCGCCGTTCGCCGGATCCATCTGGTAAGTAGCCCGGTCGCCGAATGAGGGCGCGGAATCGGCTGCCTCGCGAAACGGCTCGTAGAAGCCCGAGGAATACTTCGCCGAGTAGGCCATGATGGACACGTTCGAAAATCCGGCTGCATCGAGCGCGTTGCGCAGAGCCGCGATGTGGCCGTCCATCATGTCGGATGGAGCCACCATGTGCGCTCCGGCGCGGGCGTGGCTTACGGCTTCGGCGGCAAGAAGCTCCAGTGTCTCGTCGTTTTTCACGTATCCGGCATCGTCCAGCACGCCGCAGTGGCCATGATCGGTGTATTCGCACAGGCACACATCGGTGATGACGAGCATCTCGGGCGCATGCTCACGGATGGCGCGGACGGCCTGCTGCACGATGCCGTGTTCGTCGTACGCCTCGCTGCCGCAGGCGTCCTTGTGTGCAGGAATGCCGAACAGTATAACGGCTCGCACGCCGCAGGCGGTCAGCTCATCGAGTTCCTGCGGCAGCATGTCCACGGAGTGGTGGAACACCCCGGGCATACGGGAAACAGGCTCCTTCACATTTTTTCCCGGCACCACGAACAGGGGATATATAAGGTCGTGCGCGGAAAGCGAGGTTTCGCGCATAAAGCTGCGCAGCACGGGATTTATGCGCATGCGGCGCGGGCGATAGGCGGGGAAGCTTCCCGTGGCGATTGCGTGCGGCATGGGGTCTCCTAACTTCTAACTGGATGCGCCGGCGGTTGTGCCGTGTGCGGCGGCTGCGGCAAGGCTATCTCTTCGTCGGTCAGATAGCACGCCGGGTCGGGTGCCCACAAGTCGCCCGTGGCGGCCTCGGCTCGCACGCGGAAGTTCCCGTTGCATATATCGAGCCAACGGCAAGAAGTGCAGCGCCCTTTCACGAACGGGCGCTTGTCCTTCAAGCGGAACATAAGCTCGCTTTCGGGCGTGGTGCGGCTCACGTCCGTCCAAATTTCCGAAAACGGTCGGGTGCGCACGTTCCCGAAGCTGAAATGTCGCCAGAACTGGTCGGCGTACACCTCGCCGTCCCAGCTCACGCACGAAATGCCCGAGCCGGTGGAGTTTCCCTTGTTCCATTGCAGCAGCTGCAGCACCTCTTCGGCGCGCGCGGGGTCTTCCCGCAGAAGTTCCAGGTACACGAACGGCCCGTCGGCGTGGTTGTCCACGGTGAGTATCTCGGGCGCACCGCCGCAGTTAAACCAAGCGCGCGTGCGATCCATGATAAGCCGCACGGCCTGGCGCGTTTCCTCGTGGCTCAAGTCCTCGCCCATAAGCTCGCTGCCGCGCCCGGTGTAAACCAGGTGGTAGAAGCAGGCGCGCTTTATGCCTTCGCTCTCCATGATGTCGAACACGTCGTCTATCTCGCGCCAGTTGCGTTTGTTGATGGTCATGCGCAGGCCCACTTTGATGCCCGCCGCCCGTGCATTGCGCACGCCGGCGAGCGCGCGGTCAAACGATCCGGGAACGCCCCGGAACTTGTCGTGAGTGGCAGGCCCGCCGTCAAGGGACACGCCCACGTAGGAAAGCCCCACCTGCGCGAACTGCTGCGCAAGCTCGGGCGTGATGAGTGTGCCGTTGGTGGAAAGCACCACGCGCATGCCGTGGCTTTTGGCGTAGCGCATAAGTTCCACAAGGTCGGGGCGCACGCACGGCTCGCCGCCGGAAAACAGCAGCACGGGAGCGCCGAACGCCGCCAGGTCGTCGATCATGGCCTTCGCCTCGACCGTGGTCAGCTCGCCCTCATAGAGCTTGCCTTCGCTTCCCGCGTAGCAGTGCACGCACTTGAGGTTGCACGTGCGGGTGCAGTTCCACACGACCACGGGCTTCTTGTCTCGGGAAAACTGCAGAAGCTCGCTGGGCAGCTTGGCCGATTCGCGATTGTAGCGCAGCACGTCGGAAGGTTCCACCGCACCGCAGTACAGCTTGGATATTCCTATCATGAAGCGTCCTTTCCAGTTTTGCTTTCGCCTTCAGCGTCGTAGGTGTCGCGTATGAGGGCGACCAGATGGGGAATGGTGTAGGCGGGCGCTTCGCGAACGTTCGCACCCGAAAAACCGTGCTCGGCCAGCGTGCCGGTAGTTACCGGCCCGATGGAGAACAGGTCGATGCTGCGCAGGAGCTCGTGCGCCTCGGCGCCTAGAAGCGTTAGGAGATTGCGCACCGTCGATGAAGAAGTGAAGGTAACGGCATCGACGTTTCCGCTGGCGAAAAGGCTGCGGGTGCGGTCTGCGGAAGAACTTGCGGGCAGTTCGGTTCGATAGACGGGCACCACGTCTACCTGTGCGCCGAACGACGCGAGCAGGCGGGGCAAGGCCTCGCGGGCTTCCTGTGCACGCGGGATAAGCACGCGCTTTTCTGCGGTAAGCCCGTTTTCCACAAGTGCCTCGAACACCGCTTCGGCGCGGTACTCGCTGGGCACCACGTCGGGCACGATGCCGTGCGCCGCAAGTTGGGAGGCGGTCGCAGGCCCTATGGCGGCTATACGCGCGTGCGCGAGTGCACGTGCGTCGCGGGCGCACTCGGGGAAGCATGCGCCCTCGGCAAGACGCGCGAAGAAGCGCTCGACACCGTTCGCGCTGGTGAACACCAGCCAATCGTAAGTTTCCAAACAAGAAAGGGCGGCATCCAGAGCGTCGTAAGAATCGGGCGCGCCTATCTCGATGGCAGGCATTTCGAAGACTTCGGCACCGAGGGCGGCAAGCTCGTCTGAAAGGGCGCTTGCCTGCGCTCGCGCTCGCGTGACGACGATGCGCTTTCCCGCGAGCGGCGCACGAGCGAACCAACGCAGCTTGTCGCGCATCGCTGCCACCGGCCCCACCACGATAATGGCGGGTGCGGTGAAGTTCGCGGCGGCGGCGCGGGCGGCGGCATCTGCAAGCGGCGCAAAAAGAACTTGCTGCTTGGCGGTGGTTCCCCAACGCACGAGCGCTGTGGGCGTGTCTTCGAGCAAGCCGTGCGCTATGAGGTTTCGTGCGATGGCTTCAAGGTTTCTCACGCCCATGTAGAAGCACAGCGTGCCGCCGGTTTTCCCCATGCGGGCAAGGGCGTCCCAGTCAAGCGCCGTCTCTTCTTTCGTGGGGTCTTCGTTTCCGGTGACGAACGTGACCGATGAGGCCACCATGCGATGCGTCACGGGAATGCCCGCATAGGCGGGTGCGGCCACGCCGCTCGTGACACCGGGCACCACTTCGAAGGGGATGCCCGCTTCCGCAAGCGCCAGTGCCTCTTCTCCGCCGCGCCCGAACACGAACGGGTCGCCGCCTTTCAGGCGCACGAGCACGGGTTCGCCCGAAGCGTCGGTGCGCGGTGCGGGCGCTTCGCCGGTGCGCGGTGCGCCTGAGGTATCGGTGCGAGGTTCGTCTACAGTGCGTTTTTCCAGTTCGCGAGCCTTTCTCACGAGAAGCGCGTTGATGGCTTCTTGGCCGATGTGGGTCGAAAACCCTTTCTTTCCCACGTCGATGAGTTCCGCGTCGGGGCGCGCATGAACAAGAAGAGCGGGGTTCGCCAGATAGTCGTAGACTATGATGTCGGCGCGCTGTACGAGGGAAAGCCCCTTTAGCGTCATAAGACCCATATCGCCCGGTCCTGCGCCTACGAGGTACACGCGGGTGCGCGGGTTTTGCGCTGCCGCATCGCGCGCACCAGTACCTCGAATTTCCTCAAGGATTTTTTCGGCTTCCTGTTCGCGAAGCGTGGCGAGGGCGCGCTCGGCAAGGGACATGAACACATCGGCAAGATCCGACTCGCTCGCTTCGCCGTGCTGTGCGCTTGCTTCCGGGCTCCGTTGCCTTCGAGGCGTGTCGGCAAGAGATGCTTCCTTGTGTGCGCGCGCTTGGCGTGTGCCGTCAAGCGAAAGCACCACGGCATCGAGTATGCACGTGTCGCCTTCTCTGCGGGCGAACGCGCCGATCGGCACCTGGCAGCCGCCTTCCAGCTCGCGCAGGATGTGCCGCTCCGCCATCACGCACGCCTCGGTTTCCGTGCAGGCGATGGCGCGGCATAGAGTTCGCGCGCGCTCGTCGCCTTGGCGCACTTCGACGCCTATGGCACCCTGCCCCACGGCGGGAACCATGTCTGCCACGTCGATAGCGCACGCTATGCGATCGCTTAAGCCCATGCGCGAAATTCCCGCTACAGCCAGAATCACCCCGTCGTATGCGCCGCTTTCCGCTTTGGCAAGCCGCGTGTCCACGTTGCCGCGTATCTCGCAAGGCTCGATGTGCGGGTAACGGGCGCGCAGCTGCGCCGTCCTGCGCAGCGAGCCGGTTCCTATGCGTGCGCCGCATGCCACGTCGGCCAGCTTGTGCGCATGCGGAAGGTTCGGGCCGCACACGAGTGCGTCGCGCGCGTCGGCGCGGGGCAGCATCGCGCCGAGCATGCAGCCTTCGGGCAGAACGCCGGGCATGTCTTTCATGGAATGCACGCACATGTCCACTTCTCCTGCCAGAAGCGCGGCTTCCAGCTCCTTAGTGAACAGGCCTTTGTC
>JAEYEL010000071.1 GCA_023403475.1 Actinomycetes bacterium | reverse complement strand
GCACCGCCAAGCGCCTGCCGCAGCGTGGCTTGGGATACCTTTCGCTTGACCGTGCCGGATCGACGCTTTCCACAGGCGAGCGCCAACGCGTGCAGCTTGCCCGTTCGGTTCGCAACCGCACCACAGGTGGGCTGTACGTTATGGACGAGCCCCCTATTGGTTTACAGATGCCGCGATGGGGCAACCCGGGCAGCTTCTTCGCCTCGGAGAGCTTCGAATGCGGTACGACAACGGTGACGAGGGACTCGCCCTCGACCCTGCAGATTCTTATCCCGTCCGACTCTCTGCCAATGAGCTGGACGGTCATGGTCAAGAGGTCTATCAAGACTGCTACACCCCCTTCTTCGCAAGCTCTTCGATCATGCACGTGTGCACGAAGGCGGAAAAGCTCATGCCACAGAGCGCTGCCTCTTCTTTCGCAGCGTCGCGCACAACGCGGGGGGCACCTGCCAGTTCAGGTCGGCGTCCGTCAGAAGCGCGTTCGAGTATTCCGGCGTCTCGTACGTCCCGTTCCCTCTTGCGGCCGGCCTTCCGACCCAATCGGTGCGCGGCAGGGGCGGCCTTCGAGCCGTGGCGACGACGCGCGAGCAGACCATCGTCGACTGCCTCAGCCACCCCGACCGATGCGGCGGCACCGCGATAAACCTCTTCATGCTGGATATCCCGCGCCTTTCGGTCGATATCGACAAACCAGCTGCTGCCGATGCTGCATTCGAGGGATAGGGAGCCGACGCTGGCAGGCTTGATGGCCGACGCGGAGGAGTTCACGTCGGCCTACATCCTACCGAGAGACGACGGCGAGAGACTCTATTTGGAATTGTTAGCCAAAGGGGAATACCGCCCCGAGATCCTCTTCGGCGAGTGCGACATCGCCAGCGCCGCCGCCGCGAGCCCGGAAGCTCAATGGAAGCTTGCGAGCTTGAAGAAGATGAAGCGATAGCGACATGCACGGGTTGGTCTCCGAACCACCCCTTTCCAAGCCGCCCGCCACGAACCCCGGCGGAAACCCGGGAGTGGTTGAAGGAGCGACCTGCGATTTCGCGAATCATTTGAGTCATTCCCGAAATCGCGAATCAAGGGCCTGATTCGTCTGAATTGCGCACGAATCAACCCCTCGGCGGCATGACGCGGCACGCATCGGCAACGCTCGGACTGGATTAGTCACTGAGTGGGAGTAATGAAAGAGAGCTCAAAAGCCCAGTAATATCAATGACAACAGGGTCTTTTTACTCAGGATAATACGGAGACATTAGACCATCAAAATATCAGGAGCAGCAAGCACTAAACAAAGTGTGTTGAGTGAGACTTCTGAAAAAGAGTGGGAATAGCCCCTGTCAAATGATGGCACTTCGCGAAAGCGCCCCGTGAAAGCCCCTCGCGAAAAACCCCATGAAAACGCCCCGCGAATCGGTCTTTCCGGCTTTCAAAACAGCGAAATCGCGAATTCTTGTTAAGAAATTGGAATTGAGGGGCGAGAACAAGGTGAAAAAACCAATTTTCACTGGTTTTTCGCCCTCGCGATCTATGACAGGCTTCCATAATTCCAGCTCATGAATTTTTCGAACCGCTCACCTTCCCCTCAATTCCAATTTCTTAACAGAAATCGAGCGTTTTCGTGTTTCGGTAGCCTCATTTCCCCTCAATTCCAAATTTTCAACACGGCATCGCGCTTCTTCGGTCAGTTGAGTTTCAAAACGCAACCCGTCTTGCAGTGTTGCAATGTTGCATTTGCATTTTCCATCAACCGCCGCGAGTTTCCGTCGCAAGTCTCGCATGAGATGACCTCGAAAGGGCACAGAGAAAGAGCCAAGAGGATATAAGGGGAATTCGAGGCAGCATGAACGAAGATGCGGATGAAGTTCCCGGAACCGTATGCGCATTGGCACGCGCTGCGCTATAATAGCGGGTTGATTGCCACGGTAGATCGACCGCCTCCAAAGCGTGCGTGCAGATAGACAAGCTGAGCGAGGGATTAACCTCCACGGCGGGTTGATCGCTGCGAGGGGTTGATCACCATAGCAGGCCGGCTCGAAGGGCATTCGCACCGATCTCGCTCGCGAAAGGAAAACAAGTCCATGCATCAGGGATTCGACAACGAAAAGTACATTGCGCTGCAAGCAGAGCACATCCGCTCCCGCATAGACCAGTTCGGCGGAAAGCTCTACTTGGAATTCGGCGGGAAGCTCTTCGACGACTACCATGCAGCGCGCGTACTGCCCGGTTTCGAACCCGATTCCAAGATTCGCATGCTAAAGCAGCTTGCCGACGATGTGGAGATCATCGTGGTCATCAACGCCAACGACATAGAGAAGAGCAAGCTGCGGGGAGATCTGGGCATCACCTACGACGACGACGTGCTGCGCCTTATGGACATCTTCCGCAGCATGGGCTTTCTGGTCACCGGCGTGGTAGTGACCCACTACACCGGCCAGCCCGACGCCGACGTGTTCCGCCATCGCCTGAACGGCTTGGGCATAACGAGCTATCTGCACTACCCCATTGCCGGCTACCCCTACGACATCGACCATATCGTGAGCGAAGACGGCTTCGGGCGAAACGACTACATTGAAACCTCGCGCCCGCTCGTGGTGGTGACCGCGCCCGGCCCCGGCTCGGGCAAGATGGCAACCTGCCTCTCGCAGCTTTACCACGAGCACAAGCGCGGCACGGCGGCGGGCTATGCCAAGTACGAGACGTTCCCCATATGGAACCTGTCGCTCAAGCACCCGGTGAACATAGCCTACGAAGCGGCCACGGCAGACCTTGACGACGTGAACATGATAGACCCGTTCCATTTGGAAGCCTACGGCGAGACGACCGTGAACTATAACCGCGACGTGGAGACGTTTCCCGTGCTCAAAGCCATGATGGAGCGCATCGTGGGCGAAAGCCCGTACCAGTCGCCCACCGACATGGGCGTAAACATGGCAGGGCGTGCCATCGTAGACGATGCGGCCGTACGCGACGCCGCGAAGATGGAAATAGTGCGGCGCTACTTCCAAACCGCCGTGGAAGTGCGCCGTACAGGCGTGGGCGAAGATCAGGTGGAGAAGCTCGAGCTGCTCATGAACAAGGCAGACGTGACCGCAAGCTACTCGCCTGCGCGCTCCGCCGCACTGCTGAAAGAGGAAACGACCGGAGGCCCTGCAGGAGCCATGGTGCTGCCGGGCGGCAGCGTGGTAACAGGAAAGACATCGACACTTCTCGGCGCAGCGTCGTCGCTCATCATGAACGCGCTCAAGGGGGTTTCGGGCGTAGACAACGACATCGACGTGATAAGCGATGCAGCTATCAAGCCCATCTGCCACCTGAAGACCGACTGCCTGCATTCCACCAACCCGCGCCTGCACTCCGACGAGACGCTCATCGCGCTCTCTATCAGCTCGGCTACCGATCCCCTAGCCGCCCGTCTCATCGAGCATGTGGAAGACCTGCGCGGATGCGACGCTTTCTTCAGCGTCATCATATCGGACACCGACGAGAAGACCTACCGCGCGCTCGGCATAAACGTATGCTGCGAGCCGAAGTACGAGCAACATCGGTACTACCACAAGTAACGCCCCACGAACCGGCTTCGCTTTGCCGTTCGATGAAAGCGGCAAAACCAAATGGAGGAAAAACTAGAAGAAGGTTTTGGCCGCGTGCTCGTAGAAGCCCTCGCGTTGGTAGCGCAGAAGAGTGGTGGGGGTTTCGCCTCGGCGCACATAGGCGCGGCGCACAGGCGCCTCGAAGGCTACAGGTTCGCCGTCTACGAACACTACCGATTCACGGTCGGCCACAGACTGCGAGAGCGTCATCTCCACAACGTCGGACTCGGCCGTGACGATGGCACGCGAACGAAGCGAATGGGGCGCAAGCGGCACGACCACCAAACCTCCGAAGCCGGGCGACACCAAAGGGCCGCCTGCGGAAAGGGCGTAGGCCGTAGAACCTGTTGCCGTGGCCACCACCAGCCCGTCCCCGCGCATGTCGGCAATATGCGCACCCGAAATGCCCAGTTCGAAATCTATCATGCGCCCGAAGGCTCCGCGCGTGACCGCCACCTCGTTGAGCGCGAAGATGGGCTTGCGCGGGAAGCGCCCGCCGCCCTCGCCAAGATCGGCCGTATCCTCGTAAGGGTCGACCTCGCCGTCGCACACCACGTCGACGCGCAGGTTCGTGCGACGCTCCTCCACCACGTCGCCCGAAAGCGCCGCCGCAACCGCAGCCACCACGCCATCCTCGCTCGTGTTAGCAAGAAACCCCAGTCTGCCGAAATTGAGGCCCAAAATGGGAATGCCCGACGTTCCCGCCAGATGAGCTACGCGCAGGATGGTTCCGTCGCCGCCTAGCGCCACCGCCAAATCGACGCCCTCGATAAGGTGGGCGCTTAGCGCATCGTCGCCTTCTGCCCAATGCCCCAGCTCCGACGAATCGACCAAGGCATAGTCTACCTGCTGCGTGGCCAAGTAGGTTGCCAGAAGCAGCGACGCGTCTGTGGCCTGCACGTTGTAATCGTTTCGAACTATAAGTACCTTCACATCTCCTCCTGCTTCTGCTTCTGCTCGGTACGCGACC
>JAEYEL010000017.1 GCA_023403475.1 Actinomycetes bacterium | reverse complement strand
GACCGCCAAGCGACCGCCGAAGCTTGCGGGTTCGCCCTGTTCGATTACACCATCGATATTCTGAACGCCGCCCGCACCTGCCTGCGCAACACGCCAGATGCTACCTCGGTTGTGCTTTTGGCCTGTGACGAGGTGCGCATCACCCCTTCCCATGTGCTCGAGGTGTGCAGCGCGTTCGCCGAAAACCCCGACCTCGACGTGATCACCTCGTGGATTACCTGGGAGTCGCGCGAGCCCGCGCTCATTTCCCGCAGGTTCTTGGAAAGCCTGGAAACATCGCCGCTTCTGAAAGCGCGGCCAGGCAGTTTTGACCGACCTGTTCCCTCCATAGCGGCCCGCCAAGTGGTGTTCGGCGAAGAAAAACTCGCCGCCAACGCCGTGAAGCCGAAGGATATAGAGGAATTCCTGCACGAGCGCACGCTCTCGGCACGCGAGGCCGTGCGCATTGCACGTGAGGAATTTGCGAACGAGGGTGCCTCGGACGAGGGCGAGGACGCTTCGGGCAGGGGCGAGGGCACCTCGGACAGGGGCGGGGACGACAAGGAAGCGCAAGCTGTCCCCAAAAAGCCCGAACGCTCGAAAGCCGACCGGCTGCTCGTAGATACTGCTCGCGCGACCATCGAGCGCCTTGAAGCCCGGCTGGGCAGCGACAAGCGCGAAGAACTTGCACGCGCCGACGTCTGGGCGCAGCGCAACCGCCTTGACTTTCCCCTGCTCAACGACCGCGCGCACGCAAAGACGCTCGCATACCTCGATTCGACGGCCACGTCGCAGCGGGTGTTTTCGGCTCTACAGGCACAGGCCGACTTCGACGAACACGAGAACGCAAACGTATACCGCGGAAGCTACGAGCTTTCAACACAGGCGACGCTTACGCTCAACGACGCTCGAAAAACGCTCGAAGACTTCATCGGGTCCAAGCGGCGCCACACCGTCTACACAGCGAACGCAAGCGCCTCGTGCAACTTAGTGGCGCAGGCTTGGGGAACGCGCAACGTGGGCGAAGGCGACTTGATAGTCGTGACGCTGGCCGAGCATCATTCCAACCTGCTTCCCTGGCAGATGCTGGCGCAGCACAAAGGCGCGCGCCTTGCCGTTGTTCCCCTGCTCCCCACAGGCAAACTCGACCTTGCCGTATACGAGAAGCTTCTTTCCGAGAAACCGAAAATCGTATGTGCCGCGCACCTGACCAACGTCTTGGGAATTACGAACCCCGTGCAAGATATGGCCCGCGCGGCCCATGCCGCAGGAGCGCGATTCTTCCTCGACGCCGCCCAGTCGTTCGCTCATCTGCCGGTCAACGTGAAGGAACTCGGTGCCGATTTCGTAGCGTTTTCCGCACACAAGGCCTACGGCCCTTTGGGCATTGGCGGTCTGTGGATTTCCGACGAAGCGTTCGACGAAATGGATCCCGTTTCAATTGGAGGCGGCTCGATTTCCCATGCGTCGCTTGATTCGTACTACCTGCGCGTAGGCGCCATCCAGTACGAGGTGGGAACGCCCCCCGTCTCGCAGGCCGTTGGCTGGGCGGGCGCTATCTCCTACGTGGAAACCCTGGGGCTTAACGCCATTGCGCGGCATGGGCGAGCACTCACGCGCTATTTGGTTGACGGTCTGCACGATATCGAGAACGTGACGGTTTGGGGAGATCACGAATCGGAAGAAGGGCAAAACGGGCTTGTTTCGTTTTCCGTTGCGGGCGTAAGTTCGCTCGATTTGGGTGCGTTCTGCGGAAAGCTTGACGTGGCTATTCGTGCAGGTTCGCATTGCGCCATCCCTTTAGTCACCACCATGGGCGTGAAGGGAACCGGCCGCGCGTCCTTCGGCGTGCACACGACGAAGGAAGACGTCGAAGCGTTGCTCGTCGCCGTCAACGTGTGCGAGCGTCTGTACTGGGAACGCGCGTAAAGCGCTGCTCGAGGCAATGGAAGACGCCGTGAAGCAAGCGAATGCGCGCAAAATGCCGCCAAAGGCAATGAAAGAAGCCATGGCGCAAGCGAACGCGCCACACGGCTTGGGGGGTTGCCGTGTGGCGCGTTCGCTTGTGTTTCAGACCTTCTCCAATATAAGACAATGTCTATTAATAGTCAAGGTCTATTTTCAAGTTTTTCCAAAATTTTTGAATCCGCAAGATTATCGCATGCCGAACAATCCTTGCAAGGCACCGCACGCCGAGAAACCCCACATATCGTACGGATCCGCGTACCGCATGATCACCGCAATGCTCACCTGTGCACAAAAAGTTACGAATTGTTGCACTTTACACGCCACACAGCATCAATATTTACATATGCAGGCACAAATCTTCCAAACCAGAAATCGGGGCAATGCAATGACCAGCGAAAACAGAAAACAGCATCGAATTATTCTTAGAGGCGATGCAACAATTCGCGACTTTTTGTGCACTAGAGGGGATTTTGCTGCCGTGCCGGCAACTCAGACTGGATGCCGCAGACCCCTCGACAGTTTTTATGCACAAGCATACGCATAGACAGTAGTTGCGAATGTCCATGCAATCAACAATCAGCAGCAACCAACAGATAGGGAGGAACTATGCAAAGCAGCGAAACATGCAACGCGAACCAGACCGTCAAACAACATTACAGCGAAGTGGCGCGTAATGCGGCCACGGGTTGCTGCGACCTTACAACCGGTGAGGCGCTGGGGCTTTACAGCGGATCCGACCTTGAAGGCATTCCCGCCGAGGCGCTTGCGGCAAGCCGCGGATGCGGTGACCCCGTGGCGAAGGCGGCCCTGCATCCGGGCGAGCGCGTGCTCGATCTGGGCAGCGGGGGCGGCATCGACGCGCTCATAGCCGCACGCGCCGTAGGTGCAGAAGGGCACGTGTACGGACTCGACATGACCGCCGCCATGGTGGAGCTTGCCCGCCGCAACGCTGCGGCATCTGGTATACACAACGTCGAGTTCCTCGAAGGAGCCATCGAGAGCATTCCCTTGCCCGCCGCAAGCGCCGACGTGGTCATATCGAACTGCGTCATCAACTTTTGCGAGAACAAGGCCGCCGTGTTCGCCGAAGCGCGGCGCGTACTTGCCCTAGGCGGGCGCATCGTGGTTTCCGACATCGTAGCCTTCAAGCCCGTACCACCTGCCGCAAGCGATGCCCTCTGCGAAGTAACCGGATGCAAAAACGGCATCGCGAGCGTGCGCGATTACGAGCGCATGCTGCACGAATGCGGCTTCGCCCGCGTATCCATCGAACAGAAAACCCTCTACACAAACGAGGTGTTGCACGAAAAAGCCCAGCGCAAAGGGCGCATGCCTGCTTATGAAACCGCCATCGCCGCCAAAGCCGGCGCCACCTGCGGCAGCGCCATCGTCACCGCCTTTGCGAATAAATGAGCAAGGTTACAAAAACCTCGCCATATACGTGGGGATGCAGATAACCGCTCCATCATGCTGAAGGTCTTTGGTATACACAAGATATTGATCGCCAATTCGAGAGGAATATTTTGCACCGAAAGCATCGAGCGACGCATGGGTCTTATAACGAGACGACTTCACCTCGATAGGGCAAATCTTCTTGCCATCGGGCACGAAAAAGTCTATCTCGTAGCTGCGATTTGCACCGACTTTGGGCCACGTATGATAGAAAAGGCTCTTTCCGCAGGAAACAAGTTCTTGGGCAACTACGTTTTCGTACACGGCGCCAAGATTCACAGGCAGCTTGTCGGCAAGCAGCTTTTCGTAAACGATATTCTCGGTAAAACTCGAATCCTTGAATGCAAGCGTTACGAACAAACCAGTATCCGCCAAATAGAGTTTGAACTTCTCCAGGTCGATGCTTGACGACATACCCACGTTAGGATCGTCAGCGTGATATGCAACAAGAACGGCTTTCGATTCCTTCAACTCGGCAATTTCTTCGAGAATATCGGATGCCTGCCTATTGGAAAGAACGCTTGACACCTGATAACGAGAAGCCTTCTTCGCCAGCTGTGCCGGAATCGCATCGAAGAGCATGGACAGTGCGCCCGAAGGGCTGATTTTGTAAAAGTCTTCTTCGTAAAGATCGATAATCGCCCTCTTCACCTCATCGACAGCCTGCAGGTTGTTTGTCAGCAAGTATGCATCAATCGCTTGGGGCATCCCTCCCACGAGCATGTACAAACGAAAGTCGCGCATAAGCTTTCGGTTAAGCCGATCGCCAAGTTGAGTTCTGTTTTTGAAAGCTTGTTCAAGCAGCGGCACAGTTGCAAAATCGCCTTGCGCCCATTTGAATTCCTCAAAGTCCATGGGGCGCATTTGCACGCGACGTTCCTCGCTGGGAATAACGATATTGGCCGTATTCTTGCGTATGGAAATAAGCGAACCGGTTTCAACGTAATCATACCGGCCATCCTTGACCAGCTGCTTTATCGCCTGACGCGCACAAGGGCAAAGCTGCACCTCATCAAAAACAATGAGAGATTCCCGCTCGAACAGCCGAACGGAATAACGAAGCTGAAGTTGCAGAAAAAGATAATCAAGGTCAGACACATCGTCGAACAGCATGCGGACGTCACTTGACACCGCCGCGAAGTCAATGAGGATATAGCTGCGATATTCGTTTTTGGCAAACTCTTCAGCAACGGTCGATTTTCCAATACGCCTAGCGCCCTCAATAAGAAACGCCGTTTTTCCGCTTTGCGTTTTCTTCCATTCAAGCAGCTCTTCGTATATTTTTCGCTTGAACATACAACCTCGTTCCCTATTTCCGCACTTTTTTGTTCGCAAGTTTACCCGATTTCCGTACTTTTTGAAATCCAAAAACTACCTATTTCCGCACTTTTTTATTCGCAAGTTTACCCTTGACAGCGAACAAACGTTAGCTTACCATGACGGGCGTAAAAGCTCCGAGGGAAGAAACCGGCTCGCAAGAAGCAATCCTCAGCACGAATTTCAGTACAGAAGGACATCATGACGAAAGAAGCACGCAGCACCACCGTTGCCGCCGAAGGCAATCCGGCATCGGAAGACGACGCGGCCGACTCGGAAAATAATCCAGCGCCAAGCGGCGCCGATACAGCACTAGGTGGCGGAACCAAACATACCAAGCGCGCCGAAGACGCAACAACCCCCACAAGCGGCGCCTCCATCCCCGAAAACATAACCGCAGGCGGGCATACGCTTTCCAACAACTGGCTTATGCGCATCGTGCTTATCTGGAGCGGGTACGCGATATCCGCTTTCGCGGGCAATGCGGCGAGCTATTCAAGCATTTGGTTCGTCACCGAAAGCACGGCATCGCCCTTGGCACTCGCAGCGCTTTACGTGTTGGCCTTTCTGCCCATGGGAATACTTTCCCCCTTTGGCGGCGTTGTTGCCGACAAGTACAACCGGAAGGCCATTATCATCACCTGCGACTTCGTCCTGGCAATCTCGGGCGTCTCTATTGCAGTTTGGATAACCGTCGCCGGACCGTCGTTTGCCGCCGTGGCTCTCTATTGCGCAGTCTGGGGCTTCGTATCGGGGTTTCGCGCACCGGCGTTCAACGCCACCATGCCGCTTCTTGTTCCTGCGCGCCATCTCATGCGCATCAACAGTGCGGATACGCTTCTGGGAAGTATCTCGATGATCGCCGCGCCGGCACTGGGCATCTTGCTCTACACCAGCTTCGGACTGCAAGCTTCGATCGTTGCCGGCGGATTAGGCTCCCTCGTGGCCGTGTGCACCATGTTTTTGGCAAAGCTGCCGCAAATTGCCACGTCAGAACAGAGTATGAACGCCTTGCAAAGCCTGAAAGAAGGCGCAAGCGCCCTATCGGGCAATCGCGGGCTTCTGATTCTGACCATTGCGGTGTCTTTGGGAATGCTGGCCTACGGCCCCATCGACTCGCTTTTGCCGCTGATGGTTTCCGCGCATTTCAATGGCAGCGGATTTGCCGCATCCCTCGTCGCGGCCGTCATGGGAGCGGGCATGTTGATAGGCGCGGTCGTCCTCATGGCCGTAAACCCCAAGAAGGGTCTTCCCCGCATCATCTTTCTGGCCGCCATTATCGTAGGCGCAGGATCTTTCGCGGCCGGCTGCATGCCGAAAAACGGTTTCTGGGGCTTCGTTGCGTGCATCGGCGTTTTGGCTATCGCCTGCGCTTGGTTTAACGCGCCGCTCATGACGCTTCTGCAGAAGGGAATCCCCGAAGAGAAGCTCGGGCGCGTTATGGGTCTGCTCACTGCCATGACAGGTTTGGCCATCCCCATAGGAACGGCCTTTGGCGGCGTTGTTGCCGAAAGCATAGGGACTTCGCTGTTCTTCTGCGTTGACGGCGCGTTCATCGTCACACTCGGAATTGCCACCATATTGCCGAAGAGCGTCCGCGCACTGAATTAACCAGGCACTCCGGGGTCGACATTTCTCAACATTCCAATGCTAGCACTCCAAGGCTAGCAAGCATTAGCCTCCACATGAAGCGGAAGGCACGCACGACAACTTCGAGAGAGGCGAGAACCCCGGAAAGAGGCTCTTATCGGCCAAGCGGATGCGCTTGGGCAGAACGTTTCTTCCTGGCCGAAGTCCGTTTTTGCTTGCATACCACCCTCGGTGCCCAACTGAACGAGCCAGCGGATACGCCGATTCTACTTCTCCAACTTTTCGGCGGCTTCGAACCATTCCTCTTCGAGGGCTTCTATTTTGGATTGCAGGTCGTTGATCTGCGCCTGAAAGCCGTTCAATGCCGCATAGTCGGTGGGGTCGGCGGCAGACATTTGGGCGCGAACCTCTTCTACCTTGTCATGCAGCGTTTCCGTTTTGCGTTCGTTTGCAGCCATCAGCTTTCGTAGGGTTCGCTGCTCGCCTCCGGAAAGCTTCGGGCGACCCGCCTTTGCAGAGGTTTGGCCGGAGGCTCCATGCGAACCGCTCCCATGCGCATCGCTTTCGTGCGCATCGCTTTCGTGCGCATCGAGTCCCTGCGCATTGCCCTTCGTCCCCTTGCCCGCGCGTGTATCGCCTGCGAAGCCTTCACCCGACGCACCTTCATCCAAACGTTCGCCGGAATTCTCGCTCGCAGCGTATGCGGAGATTCCCGTTATGCTGCCGAACACTTTGTCTGCACGCCTTGCCGCCCGTTCTTCCGTAAGCTCGAGGTATTCCTCAACACCTCTGGGAAGGTGACGCACTTTGCCGTCTATCAGGGCGAACTGATGGTCGGTCACACGCTCCATAAGGTAGCGGTCGTGCGTGACCAGAAGCAGCGTGCCGGGCCAGCCGTCAAGCAGGTCTTCCACCGCCGCCAGCATGTCTATGTCCAAGTCGTTGCCGGGTTCGTCCAAAATGAGCACGTTGGGCTCGTCGAGCAGAATGAGCATGAGCGCCAGCCTGCGTTTCTGCCCACCGGAAAGGTCGCACACCGGCTCGTTCAAATCGGCATTTGAAAAACCCAGGCGCTCCAGCAGCTTTGCAGGCGTGGCTTCCTTACCGTCAAGCATGATGCGACGGCTGTAGCGCCCTATGACCTGCCGCACCCGGTCGCTCCCGAAAGCCGCCAGCTCGTCCAAATGCTGGGAAAGCACGGCGAAACGCACCGTTTTTCCTATTCTCACATGCCCGGAGGAAAGCTGCTGGACGCCTTGGATAACCCGCAAAAGCGTCGTTTTGCCCACGCCGTTTTCGCCCACGATGCCGTAGCGGTCGCCAGGGCCGATAATCCAGTCAACGCGGTCGAGCACCGTGCGGGCGCCGAAGCGCACGGTCGCCTGTTCGAGATCGACCACCTGCTTGCCGATGCGCACCATGGCCATGCGTTTGAGCTCGATGGGGTTGCGCAGTTCGGGAACGTCGGCGATAAGCGCCCGAGCCGCTGCAACATGGAACTTCGGCTTCGTCGCACGCGCACGCGCCCCGCGCGAAAGCCACGCCAATTCGCGGCGAAGCTGATTTTGCCGCTTCTGCTCCACCAACACCGCAAGCCTGTCCCGCTCCACGCGCTGTAGGATGTAGGCCGAAAACCCGCCCTCGAACGGCTCGACCTTGCGGTCGTGCACCTCCCACATGCCCGTGCACACCTCATCCAAGAACCAACGGTCGTGCGTGACCACCAAAAGCGCCCCTTGACCGGCGCGCCAGCGCGTTTTCAGATGCGCTGCCAGCCATGCGATAGCCCGCACGTCCAAGTGGTTCGTCGGCTCGTCAAGCATGAGCACATCCCAGTCGCCCACTAGAAGCCGCGCCAAATCGACCCGTCTGCGCTGCCCGCCCGAAAGCGTTCCCACCGACGCTTCCCAAGGCACATCGCTCAGAAGCCCACCGACGATGCCGCGCACGCGCACGTCGCCCGCCCAAACGTATTCAGGCGCGTCGCCCACCACGGCATGTGCCACCGTGTCGTCATTCGCCAGATCGTCGGCCTGTCCCAGCATTCCTACGCGCACGCTGCCACTTTTCACCACACGCCCCGCATCAGGCTCGACCGCACCCGAAAGCACGCGCAAAAGCGTCGATTTCCCATCGCCGTTTCGCCCCACAATGCCCACACGAGCGCCCTCGTTCACTCCAAGCGACACATTATCGAACACCGTCTTCGTTGGGAAATCGACCCGAACTTTCTCACAACCCAAAAGAAACGCCAACGCCCGCACGCCCTTCTCGAACTCACTGTCCTTCTCGAACTCGCCTGCACGAACTCGTCTTCTCGAACTCGCCTGCACGAAACAACCTTTGCTGTCTTCACCATAGTGCATGCATGCGTATGAATCAAGCGTTTTCCCGCAAGCGATTCACACCAGCAAGAACACACCCACAACGAAGGCCACCGTGAGAGCGACGCCCGCAGCGAGAATTACCCAAATAGCAGGGCGCGCCCAGTTCACAGTCCAGCCTATACCGAAACGCTCGGGCAGAAAAAGGCTCGCATCCTGCGGGTTCCAATAGAAGATGCCCAGCTTCCAATGCTCGTCGTTATCGACCAGCATCGTTTCGCTTTCGCTCAGGCGCTTGAACACGCGCGAGCCAGATTGCCCGTACACCACGGCAACCACAACAGAGCCCACAAGAATGGGAATGCAGGAAGCCACGATCATGCCGCCTGCCTGCCCCAGCGAAACAACCCCAAACGAAGACAGCTCGAATGCAATGCCCAGCACCGCCGCAGCGATCAGCCCGCCCGCTAATAGAAGCACGCTTTCCGCACGGGCGAACATGCCGTAGGCCAAAGCGGATGCGGCCGGCGCTTCCGGGTTCGCCGCCTTTTTCGACCGCATGATAGACCAATGGGAAAACGCAAACACCACCGCCAGAAATGCCTGTACCATCACGGGAAACAGCACCACGCCAGGCCCTTTGGGCATCCAGCTGTTCACGTTGCCGGAAAAGTCGGCATGCATGGGAATCATGTCGGGCAAATGAGGATAGCCGACAATACCCACGGCAAGCGTCAGAAGAACCACGGGAACGTACAAGAGGTTCCACTTGAGGGAAATGGCTTTCGGCGCAAACCCCTCCCCCACACTCGCAACCGCCTCCTGCGCTTCGGCCTTCCAGCCTTGCGCAGCCTTGTACGCCCGTGTTTTCGCTCGATAACGCAACATGAGCGCATAGCTTCCTGCGCACAACGCCAAAAGGCCTGCCGACAGCACGGTGAGCACGCCCGGCTCGTTTCCCGCAACCGCGAATGCCGCTCCTGCCACCGTGAGCAATGCCGTAGCAACCGCCACAATGGCGGCGAAGCGCCGCTTCAAGCGACTGAGATACGGGTCGCGCCGTGCCGCCGTGGGAACCGTGACGGCGAACACTTCTCCGCGCCGCATAAGATACGGCGTTGCCGCCACGAGAAACCCTGTGATAGGAAGAATCGCCACCAGAGTCAACATAATTATGGTTGTACCAGCCTGATCCATGTGCCCTTCCCTTGCCCTTCCCTATTTTACTCGTCTGCGCCGTAGGCGCGAGCCGCTTGTGCTTGCGCGCATTCGAGAAATTCATCCCGGCTGCCGCCACGAGCACGATGCGCCAGCGCCTGCTCGAAAAGCACATCCTCCATTTTCGACAGCTCCACCCGTGTGCGGTCGGCGCGATCTTCCTCGCGCGGATCGGCTATGTGGGCACCGCTGCGACCGCGCATGAGAACATACCCCTCATCGCGCAGCACGGCATAGGCCTTGTTCACCGTATGCAAGTTGACACCCAAATCGCTCGCAAGCGAGCGAATGCTGGGAAGCGCTTGGCCAGACACCAACTCGCCCCGCGCAATAGCCGCAACAATCTGACTGCGAATCTGCAGATACAGCGGCTCTTCCAACTTATGATCGATACGAACGATCACGTTACTTCCTTCCCTGCGTCCTACGAGCGACAATGCGCCTCTTGCCAAATTTTTTTGTTATATCTATACTATAACAGATAGAACAGCATCTATGGAGAAAATGGAAGGATTCAAGAATGTTTCACGTGAAACACCGGAAAAGCGAAAGAACAAAACTGTGTCACTTGGAACAACCTGATGGGCTCCTTCTCCAAAAGAATGCTTCACGTGAAACATTCTTTGGAGGCAGCGCATTCATCGTTGTCGCCGCCCTCATGCTTTGGGACATGCATCGCCGCGAAAAAGCCGGAACGCTCAGCATCCCTCAAGCCGGACTACCCGACAACCCCTATCTCACGCGCAGCGCACAGTAGATGAAGGTGGCCAGGGAAAGCACGGCGGAAATGCCGAAAGCCACGTGATAGGCGAGCGCGGGCCATGCAGCTCCCGTTGCGCTTGCGCCTACGAGCGTGATAGCGCATACCATGACAGAAGTTCCCAGGCTGGCGCATGCTTGGCGCGCGGCAACGGAAAACGATGACCCGTCGGCGACCAAAGGACGCGGCAGATCGTTCAAGCTCCATGACGTGATGGGCCCTATCATGAACGACACACCAACCGCGCGAATGCCCTGAAACATCATGACCAGCCAAAACGGGGTATTCCGCCCGATGCACGTCATGGCAACGGCGCCCACGCTCAAGCACACGCCCGCGATGACGACCACAGGTCGCGCACCAATGCGGTCGGTGAGAATGCCGCCAAGCGGATTGAATATCAGAGCCGCTATCGTTGCCGGCAGAAGAACCATTCCTGCTTGCAGCGCCGTGCCGCCGCACAGTTCTTCCACATACAGGGGAATGACAAGGGTGATACCCATGAACGAAGCATTGAGCAAACACTGGGCAGTAAAGCCTATCACGAACTGCCTGTTCTTGAATATGCGCATGCTGATAAGCGGAAGGGTGCCTGTGCGCTCCAAGCGCCGCTGGCGACAAACGAACAGAACAAGGCCGATGGTACCCACCGCAACGGGAACCCACACGTAGAGATTCGCCAAGCCGAAGCTGCTCGCATTGGAAAACCCGAGAAGCAGCCCGCCGAAACCCAGCGTGGAAAGCAGAAGCGACACCGCTTCCAAGCGCGCCGTCTTGTCTTGCGCCCCTTCGCGGCGCACAACGATGCAGGCAACAATGCCGAGCAACACCATGATACCGATGAGCAGCAGAAAGAAGCTGCGCCACCCGAACGCATCCACCATCGCCCCGCCTATGGTGGGGCCTATGTTGGGCGCAAACCCCATGGCAATGCCCGCAACGCCCATGGCGGTGGCGCGCTTGTCTACCGCGAAACGCATCATGGCGATATTTTGCATAAGCGGCATGAGCATGCCCGCTGCCACCGCCTGCAGCACGCGCCCCGCGAACATGGCAGGGAAACTCGGAGCGGCAAAACAACATGCAGCGCCCAGCGCAAACACAGCGATTGCCGCCAAAACATGCTGCCGCACCGTGAAGCGCTTCGCAATGAACGTGACGGCGGGCACCGTTATGCCCAGCATAAGCATGTAGCTCGTGGTTAGCCACTGCCCCACCGCCGCGTCAACGCCGAAGTCCGCATCGATGGAGCCGAGCATGGCGTTCACCGCCGTCTGCGAAAGGTTTCCCATAGCCGAGCTCAGCGTAACGACGGCGAACAGCGCGATCACATAACCCTTGCTCACGCCCGCATCCGAGGCGCCCTTGCCTGCGCCCTTGCCCGAATCCGCGTCCAAAACGCCCGCATCCGAGGCGCCCTTGCCTGCCCCCTTGCCAAAATCCGCACCCAGAGCATCCGAGGCGCCCTGTAAGCTCTTCTCCTCTGCCTTCGCCATGTTAGTTGTACTCCTGCTGCGTTTTTTCCAAGCCCGCATCAACAAGCGAAAGCGCCGCATGGGCGGCCTTGTCCACCGCAAAGGCGAAATCCTCGGCCGCCTCCTTTTTCGGCTGGGAAAGCACCCAATCGACCACCTGCATGCGTCCGGGTGGGCGCCCTATGCCCACGCGCACGCGGAACCAGTCACGCATACCCAGCTTATCGCAAATGGAGCGCAGCCCGTTGTGCCCAGCATGCCCGCCGCCGAACTTCACGCGAATGGTTCCCGGATCTATATCCAGCTCGTCGTGGATCACGATAAGATGAGCTGCGTCAACGCCATATGCGCCCATAAGCTGCTTGACCGGGCCACCCGAGGTGTTCATATAGCTTTGCGGCTTCGCAAGCACCAAGTCGTGCCCGCGCCAAGCGCCCTTGCCCGTCAGCGCCCCGCACTCGGTCTTCCAATAGCGAACGCCTACCTCCTCGGCAAGCGCATCCACCGCATCGAACCCTGCGTTATGCCGCGTGTGCGCATATTCATCCCCCGGATTTCCCAGGCCAACTATCAGGTACATGTTTTCCTCATACTCACTTGCAAAAAAAGATACTGCCCGCCTATAATGCGAAGCGAAGGTGCCCCACCTAGTCGGGCAGCATCCTTTCCAGGTTGAACCGGGTTTCGTCTGCAAGCAAGACCCGGTCTTTCCTTTTCCAGATACTGTTCGCCACCACCTTCTGCGTCTCGCGCCGCCACTCGGACCACTCGGCAGAACGGCGAAACCTTCGCTCCCTAGTCGAACAGTGCCGACACGCTTCCGTTGGTGTATACGTTGCTGATGGTTTTCGCGAACAGCGGAGCAAGCGAGAGCACTTTGATCTTGCCGGTCTGACGTTCAAGGGGCACAGGCACGGCGTCGGTCACCACAACCTCTTCGATGGGGGAGTTTTCCATGCGGTCGTAAGCCGGGCCGCTGAACAAACCGTGTGTTGCACACGCATATACCTTGACGGCGCCTTTCGCTTTAAGCGTGGCCGCAGCGGCAACAAGGGAGCCGCCCGTGTCTATAATGTCGTCGTTCAAGATGCATATCTTGCCCTCGACGTCGCCTATGACCGCCGTTATCTCGGCCTGATTGTGCTTCGGACGGTCTTTGTGCATGATGGCGATATCGCAGTCGAGCATGCTCGAGAACTTCTTCGCCGCTTTTGCGCGTCCCACATCAGGGGAAACGACGCACAGCTCTTCGGAATCGAAGCCCATGCTCTTGTAGTAATCCACGAAAATGGGCATGGCCGTCATATGGTTCACGGGAATGTCGAAGAAACCTTGGATAGCGTCTTGGTGCAGATCGATGGCTATCACGTTGTTCACGCCCGATGCCGCCAGCAAATCAGCCACCAGCTTGGCGCTAATGGGTTCGCGCGAGGCCGCCTTACGGTCTTGACGCGCGTAACCGTAATGAGCAATAACGGCGCACACTCTATGGGCGGAAGCGCGCTTCGCGGCATCGGCCATGATGAGCAGCTCCATGAGTGCGTCATTCACGTCGTAGTCGTTGCCAGCGCAAACAGACTGCACCAGAAACACGTCGGCCCCACGCACGCTTTCAAGGTAACGGGCGTAAATTTCGCCGTTCGCGAACTTCTCAAGCCTGACATTACCAAGCGTGATATCAAGTTCGGCGGCAACGTCTTCCGCCAACTTGTGGTTCACCGAACCTGAAAACAAGAGCATCTTCTTCTGAAAATCCGCCATCAACGCGCCCTTTCCTCTGCGAGCCGCTGCCCGCGCAAACCGCCAGCACAGTGTCGCGACGCAGCTTCCACCACCCGCAACTTCAGCAGCAGCGCAACCTTTGCAGCCCGCAATCTTCACGGCTTCCGCCGCCCTCATTATAACCATGACATTGTAGCGCGATCGAATACGAAACCTCGCCATATGTCCACGAAAGCGACGAATACCCACCCGAAAACGCTCTTAAAGGAACCCTTGCGCACCCAAGCTTGCCCGTTCTGCGCGAACCGAAACGCAAACCGCCGCAAACACTTTCACCGTGCACCTTGCAGCATCGTCGCGGCGCGCGCTAGCGCCGTTTGCGAGACATGGTAAGTTTGATGGACTTCGTGGGGCAGTGTTCTTTGCAATCTAAGCAGAAAGTACAGCGCTCCAAGATTGGCGTCTCGGCTGAAGAGACGGCGATGTCTTCGGAACAGACGGTTGAGCAGGCAATGCAGCCCTCGCGGGAAATGCAGGTTTCGCAGTCTGCCTTCGGACGCGCACCGATGCCCAGTTTGGCGCGAGCCTTCGCCACGAGACCGAAGAGGAAACCGAGCGGGCAGATGGTGCTGCACCAACGCTTGAACAGGAACAGTTCGGCCGCCAACATGAGAGGAAACACTACGAGATCCCACCCCGGCTGCAAGAGCACGAACACGCGGTTCACGGCCCAAAGGGTTCCAAACGCCAGTCCGATAGGGCACAACAAGCAAAACACAGGGAACCGCACGGCAAACGACACTGCCAAAAGCACGCCGAGAACCACCGCTTGGGAAGCGAAGTTCCGATCCACCTCCGAAGAAGCAGGGCGCGCGCCTTCGTTTGCGCGCGCTGTCATACCGGCAAGCGCGATCTCGCCCGAACGGCCCGCAACACCGCGCGGCTTATGACCGCCAAAGGCGTTCTTCAGAAGAGCTGCTGGGCACAGCCACGAACAGAAAGCCCTGCCCTACCCCAGCACTTCGTCCAAAGCCGCGACATCGGCGTGCGCGAACGCTTCAGTGAACGTGGCCAGATGCGCGTAGAACCCGCCTTCCGCAGACTTCCGCAAATCGGCGGCGAAACAATCTATCCAGGTAAGCACGTGCTCTTGGAGAAATGCGCGCTGCCGGGCGAGCAGACGCTCGGCTTCCTCTCCGTCGCCACGCTCCAACGCCGCAATTGTTTTCTCGCACAGAATCCGCATGAAGACGAACTCCACGGCCAAATGGTCTTCCGGCTCGTGAAAGCCGGGGTTCTTCGCCAAACGTTCGCTTCGATACGCCTCCACCGCCTGCGAATACGCGTCCTGCATCATGAGGCCTTCGGCGCTTGTGTACACCGATTCGTAGGGAAACGCCTTCTGCGCTGCGCGCGGCCCCATACCGAAAAACGCACGATCGAACACCACGGCCAATGGAACCTGCTCAACCAGCTTGAGCAAGCGGGCGCTCTTTCGCAGCGCAAGCTCGCTGAGCAGACGAAAAAGGAACAAGCCACCATCACGCGTTACCTTGATACGCTCGAGCGCAAGGGCCTTATCGTACGCACACGCGACGCAAACGACCGTCGCGCCCATGTTATCACCATCACCAATGAGGCGCGCACGTTGCTTGACCAAGTGGGTCCCCTTGCAGAGGAAGCTTCCAGACGGCTCACTGAGGGAATCACCTCGAAAGAACTCGAGTCCTTCCTCGCGGTTATCGACAAGCTCAGCCGCAACGCAAACTCTTACATAGAGGGGAAAGAAGGGACTCGATCTCCGGTCGACCGTTGATAAACCGCCAGCAGCTTGGCTAATGAACCGGAATTAGTTTGCTGATTCGCCAACTGAAGAGATCGGCTGACTGAAAAGACGACCCACCAGCAAAACGAAG
>JAEYEL010000089.1 GCA_023403475.1 Actinomycetes bacterium | reverse complement strand
AGGAACAAATGTTTCACGTGAAACATTTTGGGCAGCAATGCAGGCAAAGAGGCTGCGCAAAGATAAGTGGACGCGGTTGCTGGAAGAGCAGGGAGCTAAAGGCGGGCGCGGGGGTGGGCGTGGCGGTATTCCTCTTGAATGTGGGAACGGTCCACGTGGGTGTATATTTGGGTAGTGGAAATGTCCGAGTGACCCAGAAGCTCTTGGATAACGCGCAGGTCGGCACCACCTTCCAGCAAATGCGTGGCGAACGAATGCCGCAGCGTATGCGGATGCAGATTCTTAACGCCAATGGAAAGTCCCGCATGCGCCACAATGGCATGCACACTCTGACGTGACAGGCGCCCCCCACGCGCGTTCAGGAACACTGCCGCCGTCGGCTTGGCACTCGTCAGCCTGGCGTTAATGAGCGCGGGGCGAGCATGCTCCAAATAGTCGGCCAAAGCGCGGGCACCCGCCCCGGAAATAGGGGCGATGCGCTCCTTGCCCCCCTTCCCCACCACGCGCAGATACCCTTCGTCAAGCAGGATATCGCCCATGTCGAGATCCGCAAGCTCGCTTGCTCGCAAACCGCATCCGTACAGGACTTCGAGTATCGCCTGGTCGCGCACGGCAGCAGGAGAAGAGCCACGAGGTTGGGACAGCAAAGCGGTTGCCTGATCGATGGAAAGCACATCAGGAAGCTTCTCGGGCTGCTTCGGCAGGGGCAACGAGGCTGCGGGGTTCTTGGCCGCATGCCTCTCGCGCACAAGAAACCGGTAGAACCCCTTGATCGCCGAAAGACGCCGCTTGACCGTTGACGGCGCGTATCCACGCTCGACAAGATCGGCTTCGTAAGCCGCCACGTCATCGCGCGTAACCTCTTCGCCCTCGCAAGCGAACGCACCGCCGTAGCCGATTTCGCCCGCTTGCGCAACGCCGCAGGAAGTCGAGCCTGCTTGTGTGGCGCTGCCGCAGCTAAGCGCAGGCGTTTGCGCAACGATGCGGGCGTTAAGGAACGCTCGATAATCGGCCAAATCGCGTTCGTAGGCCTCGACAGTGCGCGGCGAGCTTCCGCGCTCGATGCGCAAACATGACAGATATTCCCCCACCAGCTCGTCCAAAACGCCGCCCTTCCAGCCTCGCCCCTAGTTCCCTAACGCTCGATGTGCTCTAGCCCGCCAAGCCATGCGCATCGCAAAAAAAGGTCGCAAATGTTTCACGTGAAACATTATACCGCCCTTGTCGCCGCAGCGGGGCTTGCGCGCTCGCCATTCCGTCCGCTGCGGCGGGGCTTGCACGCTCGCCATTCCGTCCGCCGAGGCGGCTCTTGCGCGGCTAGCGCTCGCGACGGTCAACGGCGGCGCCTACGAAATCACGGAAAAGGGGGTGCGGGCGCGTGGGACGGCTTTTGAATTCGGGATGGCCTTGACTGGCAACGAACCACGGATGATCGGGAAGCTCGATCATCTCGGTCAGGCGGCCGTCGGGCGACACGCCGGAAACAACCAGACCAGCCTGCGTCAAGCGGTCGCGATAAGCGTTGTTCACTTCATAACGATGACGATGGCGCTCATATATAATCTCATCGCCGTATGCGGCATACGCACGCGTGCCGGGCGCAACGCGGCAAGGATAGGCGCCGAGGCGCATGGTGCCGCCCTTGTTTTCCACGTCTTCCTGCTCGGGCATAAGGTCGATGACCGGATACGGGGTCTCTTCGTCGAACTCGGCGGAAGTGGCCCCCTCCAAACGGGCCACGTGGCGAGCGAACTCGCACACCGCAGCCTGCAGTCCGAGGCATATGCCTAGATAGGGAATATTGTTCTCGCGAGCATATTTTGCAGCGGCGATCTTCCCTTCGAAGGCACGCTGCCCGAACCCGCCCGGCACCAAGATTCCGTCCATAGCTCCCAGCACGTCACGAGCATTTTCGTCGGTAAGCTCCTCCCCGTCCACAAGATGAACATTCGCCCGACGATGATGGAACACGCCCGCATGGTGCAGCGCCTCTATAACCGAAAGATAGGCGTCCGGCAGGCTCACGTACTTCCCCACCACGGCGATATCGACTTCGCCTGTGAAATTCGCTTGAGCATCGAGGAACGCCTTAAGCGGGGTCAGATCGGCCTCGCGGCGTTCAAGACCCAATCGGTCGAGCACGGCCGTATCGAAGCCCTGCGCATGCAGGTTCACGGGAACCTCGTAGATGGAAGGCGAATCGGTGCAAGCCAGCACCTCTTCGGGGCGCACGTCGCAGAAAAGCGCTATCTTCTCGCGCGTTTTGTCGGTGATCTCGTGATCGGATCGGCATACGATGAAATCGGGTTGCACGCCAAGGGATCGAAGCTCCTTCACCGAATGCTGCGTAGGCTTCGTTTTAACCTCGTGGGCAGCGGAAATATAAGGAACAAGGGTCACGTGCACGAACAGCACCTCTCCTGCGGCCTTCTCCTTCTTGAATTGGCGCGCGGCCTCTATGAAAGGTTGCGATTCGATGTCGCCGATGGTTCCGCCTATTTCGGAAATGACGATATCGGCGCCCGACTGCTCGGCAATGCGGCGCAGCCGCTCCTTGATAGCCTCGGTTACATGCGGAATGACCTGCACGGTGCCACCCAGGAAATCGCCGCGACGCTCGCGTGCGATGAGGCTTCGATAGATGGAGCCTTGCGTGAAGTTCGACTCGCGCGAAAGGTTCTCATCGATGAAGCGCTCGTAATGCCCCAAGTCGAGGTCACCCTCATGACCGTCTTCGGTGACGAACACCTCGCCGTGCTGAAACGGCGACATAGTGCCCGGATCGACGTTGAGATACGGATCCATCTTCTGCATGGTCACCTTGTACCCGCGCGCTTTGAGCAGATGCCCCAGCGACGCCGCCGTGATGCCCTTGCCCAGCGACGACACCACGCCACCCGTCACGAAGATGTGCTTTGCCATGAATCTCCCTTTCGCCTTCTTCCGGAAAAGGCGCGCAGACAACAAAAAAGCGCCTGCCGCAAGCCTTCTGCCCGTTTCGCAAACGCTTGACTATTCTACAGCACTCCCGCGCTTGGCATCGCCTGGGCAAAACGATTTTACAAACACGAAACAGCGAAACAGCGCCGCAAATGAAAAAGGGGGATGCCAAAGGGACACACCTCATGGCATCGGGGACGCCAAAGGGACACACCTCATGGCATCGGGGACGCGGGGCATCAGCGCTGCGAGGCATCAGCGCCGCGGGGCATCAGCGCCGCGAGGACGCTTTTAATGTCACCGGGAAGAGCCGTAAGAAGATGGAACACAGGCAACCGAGCGAAAACGCGTTGCCAACGCTTTACGGCACAAAGCGCAGTCCGAGCGAAAAAACAGATATGTTCTTCCCGAAACCCGCAGCTTGCCGCACTGCACGATGACGCATCGTCAGCAGGTTGCGAAAGCCATGGAAAACGAAAGGAGCCCGCCATGCAGCAAACCGATTCCCCGAACATCAACGACATCTCAACAACGCAAGACGCTCCCAGCGCGAAGACGCGTCCTTCTTCAACAACGCAAGACGCTCCCAGCGCGAAGGCACGTCCTTCCGCAACTCCAACAAACATCCCCGATTCCTCGCCTTCCTGCCCCGACCCCACCCCCTCGCCTTCCTGCCC
>JAEYEL010000060.1 GCA_023403475.1 Actinomycetes bacterium | reverse complement strand
CTTGGCCGACGTGTGCCGCGTTCTGGGCGAGAACCGCCTGAAGAAGGTGCCGGTCACCGACGAAGGCCGCATCGTGGGCATGATAAACCGCTCCGACATCACCCAGTATTCCATGAGGATGTATCTGTAGCGCCACAGCTAACGAGGCTGAGGGCGGCGACAGGGAGTGGTGGGGGCAGGGGGGTAGGGTGACAGGGTGACCTTGCGAGGTGGCATCGGGCTGTTGCCCGTTCGAGGGCAGCTGGCTCTCATGTTGAAGCTGCCGAGCCTATTTTTATCGGCGGAATGATGAACAGTGCGGTTTTGAAGTACCGAAGCCGAGAAGAGATATCGAGAGAAAAGATACTGTTCTGCGCATGTGAGCCACATTAATTAGTCCAACAATACAACGAAAAACATGATCCAAAAAGGTGCCTTAGACGTTGCTTTCGAGATTTACTTCGACGCTATGGACGATCCTGATATTGAATCGCAGCCACTATATATCGATTCGGCCGTCGTGATGGTTGAGAGGACGCACAGGCTCGCAGGACGGAGCAAGATTCGTTTCGAGGAGCTGGAGTTAGAGAACCATATCACGTTGAACGGCAACAATGACTACGCTCTCCGCGAATTCTTTCCTATTTTCACCAAGGAAAGATACTGCATCACTCCGCTCGCCAATGATGACATTGTGTTCGATATTCGTGCGTTTTATCACAGGGAGTGTCCAAAGAGGGTGTGCTTTTATCTCGACTGCCTCAAAGAGGCCTCCCCCGCAAATGCAAACGAGAGTCAAAACGTGTAAAATAACCAGGATCTTTCCATTCTGAAAAGGAGGGCAGCGGCAATAATGAACTGCCTCCCATTTCTTGGACACGAGAAATGGGAGGTTTTCTTATGCGCACGGATCTTAGGGTGAAGCACGATGTCGAGGCGAGGAGGAAGGCGGCCGAGCTCTTCGCTTCCGGCCTAGGATTCTGGGCGGCCTCGAACCTCCTCTCCGTTCCGCGTCAAACTGTGGAAAAATGGCACCAGATATACCGCGCGTTCGGAAGCGAGGTGCTGCTGACCATGGACGGCAAGCAGGCCATATACACCTACGAGCAGAAGGTCGCCGCAGCGAGGGCTGATGGTCGAATGGGGCCGCCTGCGGTTGTAGCCCGCCTCGATGAGCTCGACGACCGCGTGCCCGGCGTCGGCCCTGGTGGCGAAGCTTTCGCGGTGGTGCACCTCGAAGCTCCCATGTATGTCAACTCGCTGTTTTCTTCTGAGTTTTTAACCAGGCGTCATGCTCTTCCGGGAACCGAACGTTCGTAAGTCGTCCCGCTTCCGCGCAGCTTACTTTTTGGAAGCCGGCATTCAGGGCCTTGCCCACCTCGACCGAAGTGATGCCCGGAGCTTCCCCGGCCGGGCGCAGATCCTTCCATGAAGCCCCTTGATCCCGGGCGGACGGCGCAGCGCCCTGAACACCTCGCGGGCGACGTAGCGTTTGAGGCATCCTACGGCCCCCTTCTTTGACTTCCCGTCGCGCCCGCGCTTCTCGACGCAGTCTTCGGTTCTCCGATCGCACGGCATCCCGGTTACCGCAATCCGGTAGAGGGCCCTGTTGGCCTGCCTGTCGCCTCCCCTGCTCAGGCGGTGCCGCTCCGTTTTTCCGGCGCTCGCTGGCAGCGGGGCGGCGCCGCACAGGGAGGCGAACCCGGCTTCGCTGCGCAGCCTCTCGGATTGACGCCTGCGCGGCGATCCGAGCCGAAGGCCGGCTAGACAGAGCGCTGGTGGGGGCAGCCAACACACTTTGCAGGGGGCGCGGGTTCGTCCAGTCGTTCTCCCGCAAAGGCCGCCCCTGCGACAACGCCGTCATGGAACCGCTCTTCAAGACCCTGAAAAGGGAGCTTCCCCTCGACCGCAAGCACGACACCCGGATAGAGGCCGGGCAGGAGATATTCAAGTTCATCGAGCTGCACTGCAATACCAGGCGGCCGCATTCGCCCCTCGGCAACCTGTCGCCCGTGGAATATGAGCGGCAATACACTCACCAGCTCGATTCCGAGCGTCCATAAAACAGTCCCGGTTCATCCGTTACCACCCCCGCCCGTTAACGAAAATGGGGCAGATTCAGGAAATTCCCGGGCGCTCGTTTGCGGCCACTCAGAAGACGGTGCCGTCTGCGCCTTGTGGCGGCAGCAGGCGGGGGTTACAGTTTTCGACGGCCCCGACGAGCTCTACGATGCGGCGCGGGAGGCCGCCGCCTGTTCTGCGCCTCTCCTCCAATGAAGAGAAGCACGCTTTTTTGACGCTCGCTCCATATCGTAAGAAGCGGTTAATCTCTCATTCGTTTCATTTCATGCTTTCGGGCTGATGCAACTCCGCCGAAACAGCGCGATACTCCAAAGCAGATGGATCGACCAAAGGGAGGAACCCCATGAAAAAAGAACCGCCCGCCAACGCTGCAGCTTTGCAAGACTTGCCCTATTCGCAAATGTATCTTCTTTGCATCACCGACAAAGCAGGGAATTTTAACTGCAACGATGCCAGGCAGATATTCGGGCTCGTCACATCCGAGATTGTCGAGCTCGATGAAGCTGGGGTGATAAGCGTTGGAAGAGACAGCGCTTTCGTAGCCAAGCCATTGCCGAGTACGCTCTTTTGGCTCGAGCCTGTTTATCGTGCAATTGAGGCCCCCTTCAACGAAAACAAGCTTAAAAGCATCCTGTCCGGTTTCAACGCGGTCTTTTCGCAGAAAATCGCGAGAACGGTGATGAGCCTCCCTTACGAAGAACTCTTGACGAAGGGATTTGTAGAGAAGAGAAAGCCCTTTTTCGACAGATACCCGCGATATGTCCCAAAAACGAGCGCATCTGAAAGTCTTTTGTCGCTTGTAAAAGCCGAGGTCGAACAGCCCATGAATGCTCGACTTCTCACGATGGCTTACATACTGCAGATTTCCAGGCAGCTAAAAACAGTCTATGGGGCCAATGAAGCCAGGCTCTTGGACAAGTCGATTCGCGGTAGGGTCGAGGAAATACCCAACGCCAAAACCCGACAAGCTTTTAAGCAATCGCAAGCAACGGTAAAGGCGTGCTTCTATTCTGGATCTGTTTTTGGATTCATGTAAGCTAAATACTGAGAACTTTTACTATGTTTATACGTCTTTTCCTGTGAAAAGCAGGATAAGGGACGATAGAAGAAGGCATCATCCCTGCCGCAAAAGACCTGTTCCCGGATGGCCAGAGATTGACGCCGCAAATTCGAAAATGTAGGCGCAACAGCCGTTCTCGACCGCTTCGTGCCGAGGTCGAACGATGTTTCCGCTAGCTGCCGAATGGGTTGCGCAAGAAGCTGTCGAGATGCGCTGTTTTGGGCGATTTTCAGCTAAACGTTGGCGCTTCTGATCATGGCTTCGGTGATCACGGCTTGTTCCGGAAACGCCTCAGAACGAAGCGTCGCGATTGCTCCACGGCGGCCATACGACAGGTCATCGGCGAATGACGAGGCAAAAAAAGCGAGGGCGTCTTCGGAGAACACGCGAGCACATTCACTGTTCTTGCTCTCTTCTTCCTGGATGAGCCGAAAGAATTCAATGCGCCCTTCGTAATCAAGGGGCTTCATTTCAATCTGCTCGAAGCCTTTGAAGGCTTGCCCGAACACCTCCCCATAGCATTCGATCGGTTTTCGCGCGAATACTACGGTGTCATGCTTCGTGCGATTCCGGGCGGCAACGAGCCTCGACACGGCCTCTGGGCCGACGCCCTGATTTTCCTTCAAAAAGGCATCGTCAAGGCTGTCTATTATCAGCACGTCGGATTCCGCCATGTTCCCTAAAGCGCCCTGGCTTTGCTCGAGAAGCGTGGTTAGCATGAGGGTGAGGAGTGATGGATGTATCAGTAGCGCCGTTCTCGATGAGAGGGGCTTTCTTTTTTCGCAGAAGCCTCTTGCGAAGGCCGTCTTTCCTGATTCGGAGGGTCCGTGTACGAAAAGTCGCAAGCGATCTTCGTGGGGAAGGAAAACCTTAGCCATCGTATCATACACTGGTCGGTTCCCCTTTGTGATAATGAGCGTGCGTTTTGCGTCCTTCATGTGACCATCCTAGCTAGCAGTCGTTGTCTTTGCTCTTTCAGCGTCGATCATGTCAATCAGCTCCTGCTGATTTTCGACAGCAGTTTTTTTATAAATGCGATAAATGTGCGAACGGGCGGTGTTTCTGGATATGAACAAAATCTGCCCGATGCTTTCCGCGTTTCTTCCTTGTCCGAGGAGAATAAGAACGTCAAGCTCTCTAGAGGTAAGTTGGAACCTTTGCGCCAAACGCTCACATGCGCTTGAGAAAGGTCGGTGCTTGGGTTTGCTGCCATCGATCTGACCTGCTTGAAGCGCCTCTCGCGATTCCTCTGGGACTTCAAGGAGAATTCCGTTAGATAGCTCGTAGAGACTGTTCCAGTCTTCTTGAACGAGCGTCGAACCTGCGTTGCTGATAAGGATAAGGGTAAGCACGATAACGCTCAAAAGCATAGGAGCGTTATCGGCTGAAACAATGTTCATAACCCAGTATGTGGCGGCCCCTATTAAGGCTCCAATGGTTGGGCGAAGATGCCTTCTTACATAATGGAAAAGAGGCGAGATTCTGTTCTTATGCGAGGAAAGATATACTGCATAGCTGTATCCGCCGACGTGGGCCATGAGCGCTCCCAAAATAAGTGGTGCGCTGAGATTGACAGGGACAAGAGACGCAATGGGCCCAAGAAGGATAAAGGTTTCTATTGCTAAAAATACTATCATATCGACATAGACCAAGCTGGGTATTCTTTTTTTAGCAATTGTCACAATGAGCAAAATGCCCTGCCCAACAACAGTGCCGATAAAAAAGTAGGAGAAGAAAAGCGTGATTTGGAAATCGCAAAGCTTTAAGAGAGCGAGTGAAAGAGCCGTTATGGCAAAGCCGGTGACGTATGATCTCATCCAAATCGGAGTTCGCGGCATTTCGTTGGCTCTCGAATCTTCCCATGTTGGTGACATTATGTTGGGGCGGCTCCTTTTGAGTAGGAAATAGCCAATTATAAGCGTGGCAGCAAGAGAGACAATAAGGCCTACGGTATCGACAACTATCATGGAGCTTTCCGAGAAAACGAGCAGCAATGCGCAGCAGGCTACAATGCATCCTCCGCCCATCTGAACCATGAACTTGTCTCGATAGGGCTCGGTTTCAAAAAACAACCCCCAGAGAGTCCCCCATACTATTTTGCAAAAAGATAAAGATCCGCCAAGAAGAAGGACACATATGGCGGTAGCCATAAAAGGAAGACTCTCGCCAATTACGAGAACGGTAATCCAAGGAAGTGAAGATAACCCAAACACAACATATATAGGGAAGTCGCAAACTAATCTGGCGGTCTTATTCTTTAGGCAATAGAACAGAGTCAAAAAGAATAAGTATCCAGCCAGATAAAATATGGTCAAAAGGGTTGCTTCGCTTGCGCTGGACGACGGCAGGCAAAAAATGGATCCGAATGAGCAGGCGAGGAATACAAAGGTTCCGCACTTGCCCGTAATCATTGCCCCGCTGTTCGGATCCATGGCTTTCCTCCCGTATTCCCGAAATCGTTCTCTGCGTTTCTTTGTCTGGTAAAAAGCTGTATCAACGTGCTTCAATTTTGAAGCCATACCGCTGAAGGGCCGCTTCAGCTGTTAACGAGTCTGAAAAGAAAACACAATCCGTGCACGCGGTCAATCATTGCCTGCCGGGGCTTGGGACTTCAGAGCGTGGCACGCGCCCTCCTTTGCCGTAGGGTCGCCATATTGGCCGCCAGTTTTAGGCAGCCAAATAGAGGCAAGAATGCCGACAGCTATAAGGCAGCCGCCTGCGAATAAGGTATATATGGTGCTAAGGCCCGATCCAAACGAGACGATGAACCAAGACGCAATAAGAGGGCCTCCGAAACGCCCAATTAAAGAAATGGTCCCGACCATGCCAGGGCCGGTGCCGCGAACATCCGCGGGAAAACATTCTGCGACGGTTGTTTGCAGCATCGAGACGAGGGAGCAAAAAAATCCAACAATGGCGATAGATATGAAAAGAATGGTCGAGTCGCCAAGGCCAAAAGTCCAGAATAGGAGACAGTAGCAGCTGCCGGCAACAATGCTAGAAAAAGCGAGAATGTATTTGCGGGAGAACTTGTCGGACAGAATGGGCAGCAAAATTCCGCCAAGCATAGAACAGATTTCGTAAGTTGAAGAAACGAGGCCGGCTACAACAAGGTCATATCCGTTTTCGAGAAGGGCGAGAGTGATGTAAGTGTTTTCTGCGGTCATCATGAATTGCCACAGAATATAGATTAGCCCGAACTTCCACGTGATAGACATCGACAAAACCCGCTTGATGTTTTTTCGGGCTTGCGCCTTGTCTCGCGTGGTTTTCTTTCTTGGCCTTGTGTCTGGAACGAAGTCTCCGTCTTTCGTGCCAAACGGAACGGTGCCAACCAAGGCCGGGCTGTCCCTTAGAATAAGATAGAGGGCGGGAGAGAGGAGCATGCAAACGCACCCGAGGAAAACAAAGCAGCCGCGCCAGCCCAAGTTGAGAATAAGCGCCGGGGCAACAACCCCCATTGCGGTTGCGGTGAGATAGCCTCCGCAAAGTCCGAGCGCGATGCCTTTTCCTCGGGTGCGCGGCGAGAACCACGACGAGATAAGCTTTGGGATAACGCTTATGCTCAAACCAGAAGAAAAGCATCCTGTTAAGCCAAGAAGAATCGCCGCGCTGACAGCGTTCTGAGCAAGCAATCCGAAAACAACGCACCACAGCCCGGCACCGCATGATGCAATCGTCATAGATTTCCGAAATCCTATTGCATCCGAAACGCTTCCCCATATTACGCCGCACCCTGCGTATGTTAAGCCGTATAGCGACGAGGCGATTGCTAAAGAGGTTGCTGCAACTCCAAAATCAACAGCGATGTACGCCACGTTAAACTGGTACAGCTGGTTGCAGACGATGATAATGACTTGAGAGAGAGCTGCGCCCAAGGCGACTACCCATGCATACTTAGGCGTGAGTTTTCTGGAAGTCTTATCGCCGCCGCCATCATTTCGAACCTCTTGAGTGACTGCTTGAAGGTTCTCCGCATTGCTCGCGCTGTCTGTTTTCATTTCCCCCATCCATTCCTCAAGACCATAGCGCACAGCCAGCCTCCGGTGCCTTGGTTGAAGGCCGTATGCCCCAATGGCGTAAGTAAAGCATTGACGAATCGGAAGTTAAACACGCCCAACGGATGAAAGCAAGGCGCTCTTTAATGCCGGCAGCATTAGTTGAGGCAAGTCTTGCGCGTGGACTTAAAGCAAAGTTACGCTTGAGGGCATGACCACTGCCGCCAACTTCATCTTATCAGGCAGATTCGCGCAAGCCTTGCCGGGCGTAGCATGCAGCAAGTCGGTCCCACGTTTAACATAGGAGGAGAATATGTGCTTCAGACCAGCGGAAGCCGATACGAAGGTCCCCGTTCTCTGCAGGGAATGCGGGAAGCGAATCAATCCCGTTCAGGACGTTTATCCGGAGAAATGCCCGTTTTGCAAATGCGACAATCCGGCCGAGGGGGCCGAGTCGGCATTCTCGCCGAACCCCCCCGCCATACAAGCCCCGGCGGCGCCTCCCGCCCCGAAGGCTCCGGCTCCGGCTCCGGAGGAGCCTTCCGCCCCGGAGACGCCAAGTGCGACGGGCGAATAGCGCCTGCGGGGAATGAAACTAGGGCTTCAACACCGAAGTTCGGTGTTCAGCATAGAAGCGAGACAACGCAAAAGAAGAGAGAGGAAGGGTATGGAGGAGTTCACTCTTGACGGCAAATCTTATGCCGAGAAGGTTGACGACAGCACTTACAAAGTGCGCACCTGCGCATGGTCGCCCCCAGGGGACCACCCAGTTGGATGCGGCCTGATTCTAACGGTCAAAGACGGAAAAGTGGCGAAGGTCGAGGGAGATCCATCTCATCCTATATCGCAGGGTAGGCTCTGTGTCCGCTGCTTGGCAATTGACGAGGTCATCTACCATCCCGATCGCGTCATCTATCCCATGAAGCGCGCTCGCGAAGACCGCGGGAAAGACAAGTGGGAGCGAATCACTTGGGATGAAGCGATAGACCTCATTTGCGACAAGGTCAATCAAATTAAGGCCGATTACGGTGCGCAGTCGATCATGGTCTTCAACGGTACCGGTCGCGAATCGACGCTGTACTGCGCCCCTTTGGCGTATGCCGCCATCGGAACGCCTAACACCGCATCCTGTTTGAGCGGTCAGGCCTGCTACGGGCCGCGCTGTTCTGTTGCCGACTTCATCTTGGGTGCAGGGTATCCAGAGCTTGATTATGCGGCATTTTTCCCCGATCGATACGACGACCCTCGTTATGAGGTGCCGAAGTACGTGATTCTATGGGGCAAGGATCCGCTCTATTCGAATCCTGACGGTATGTTCGGCCACGCTTTGATCGACCTCATGAAGAGGGGCACCCAATACATCGTTATCGATCCCCGCGTAACGTGGATGGCCGCTCATGCCGCTTTCCATCTGCAGCTTCGTCCCGGCACCGACTCGGCCGTCGGCTTGGGTCTTCTAAACGTTATCATCTCCGAGGATCTGTACGACCATGAGTTTGTTGAGAAATGGTGCTACGGCCTTGACGAGTTGGCGGAGAGAGCGACGGAGTATCCGCCCGATCGTGTCGAAGAGATATCCTGGGTTCCCGCAGAAACGCTGGTCGCTGCTGCGCGTGCTTTTGCGACGGCTAGCCCTTGCTCTGCCATGTGGGGTGTTGCCCTAGACGAGCAGACGAACGGCTTGCAGGCCAGTCATTGCATGCTGGCCCTTGCTGCAATAACTGGCAACCTCGACATCCCCGGCGGCGTCACCCTTGCCGTGACTGCATCCTTCATGGGCAAATGGCGTTACGAATGCGCGCAGGAGCTGCCCCCTGGGCTTTACGACCTGACCGTTACCGACCCGGCATACAAGGCGTACAACTTGGGCCAGGGCCGAGCCCATCCAGACATGCTTCTCGAGTGTCTCGAAACGGACAAGCCGTATCCCATGAAGATGGCCTGGTTCTATGCCACCAACCCCCTAGCATGCACCGCTGCCCAGCCTGAGCGGTGGCTGGCAGGCTTCAATAAGCTGGACTTCAACGTCGCCCAGGATCTATTCATGACCCCCACGGCTATGGCGTTGTGCGATGTGTTCCTCCCGCTTAAAACATTTGCCGAGCACGACGGTGTCGTTCTGCCCCATTTCGGGCGCAACACCCATTTCCTTGGCGCCATGAACAAGGCGGTCGAAGTTGGTGAGTGCCGTTCTGACCTGGAAATCTGTTTCGAATTCGGAAAGCGGCTGAATCCTGACGCGTGGCCGTGGGAAGACGTTGCGGAGTTCTTCACCGAACAGATAGAGCCGGTGCTCGGGTTTACTTTCGAGGACCTCGAGGAACAGGTCGTCTATCAGCAGCCGTTTGAATACCGCAAATACGAAACGGGCAAGCTGCGCCCTGACGGATACCCCGGCTTCAACACCACGACGGGGCTTGTCGAGCTCAATTCGACGCTTTATCCGCAGTTCGACGAGGATTCGCTCCCCTATTTCCAAGAGCCGTTCTACAGCCCGATAAGCCAACCGGACCTGGCGAAAGAGTACCCTCTCGTTCTGACCACGGGCGGGCGCAACATCGCATCCTTCCACAGCGAGCATAGGCAGGTGCCTTCGCTTCGAGCTTTGTCGCCCGACGCAGACCTCACCATCAATCCGGTTACCGCAAAGAAGCTGGGCATTGAAAGCGGCGACTGGGTTGCGGTCGAGAACCCCGAAGGCCGTTGCGTCATGAGGGCTGATGTTTCCTACGCAGTTTCGGAAAAGGTCGTTCACGCCGACCATGCGTGGTGGTATCCGGAGCAGGACGGCGAGGCGCCGAACTACTTCGGCGTGTTCAAATCGAACATCAACAAGCTCATTCCGCATCGCAAGGTTGGCAAGACCGGATACGGTGCTCCGTACAAGAGCGTCATCTGCAGGGTCTACAAAGTCAATAGTCTTGACGACTAGCTCGAAGGGAGGAGCGAACGATGGCTGACTACGGTCTGATTATCGATTACAAATACTGCACCGGCTGCAACACCTGCGTTGTTGCATGTCGAAAAGAAAAAGGGCTTCCCGTCGAGGAGTGGGGCATTAAAGTCAACAAAATGGGCCCCGAGATGCTTGGCGGCAAATGGAGCTTCGACTATGTGCCCGTGCCTTCAAGTTTGTGCGACGTTTGCGCGGATCGCATAGGCGAAGGCGAGAAGCCCGCATGTGTGCACCACTGCTTGGCCTTGTGCATGGAGGCGGTGCCCGTCGAGGAGATTTCGACGCGCATGAAAGAGCTGGGCAGAAAGGCGGTTTGCTACATTCCGTAAAATGAGGGCGGCCCGGTTGGGCGCATTCGCTCGGCCGGGCCTGACCGGCCTGCATGATTGGGGGCAACACATGTGCTACGGCTGCAAGCCATTCTGCGAGAACTGCAAGCCGAAGTTTGTTTACTGCAGCCAATGCGGGGAAAGGAACTTTCTCGTCAACTCGGCATGCGCTCAATGCGGAGCCGAGCTGACGGAGGAAGAGAAAGAGGAGGCCAAATCCGCTTGGGCTCAAGAGCACGAGAGAGGTGGCCGGAAAACGAAAGGAGATGGGGTATGTCAAAGAAATACCATCGCTACTCGCCCGTAAACGTCATTTGCCCATCTTGCGGGAAGACGGTTCGCAAAACGGGTGTCGGCGTGGCCCGGTGTCTTGCATGCGGCGCGGAAATACCCGAAGACGCTAAGGTGCTCGATGCGACTGCGGCTCCTGTGGCCGGCGGGATTGCCGCTCCGGGGGCTGCTGCCGCCCCGGGTGCAATAGCAGCGCCCAGAGAGGTCGCTGCCCCCGGGATTTCCAATATACCCGGCAATCAGGCTTAACGGAAGAAAGTAAGGTGAGAAAATGGCAAGGTTTATGTTCCGGGAAGTGAACGACGAGCTTTACCGCGACGAGTGGCGCTGGCAGGAAGGCGAGTACACGGTGACCCGCTCCACCCAATGGTCCGGCCCCGGCTGCCACAATGGCTGTGGCGTGTTGTTCTACACGGACAAAGACGGAAAGCTGGCGAAAATAGAGGGCGATCCCAAGAACCCGGTCTACAACGGCCGGCTGTGCATGCGTTGCTTCGCGGTTCCCGAGGCGACGAACCACCCAACGCGTGTCAGGCACCCCATGAAGCGCGACCCAAAGGATCGCGGCAAGGACACGTGGGAGGAATGCACGTGGGACGAGGCGTACGACATTATTGAGCGGGAAGCCCGCCGCATTATTGAAACGTATGGCAATAAGTCGATATGCACTTTTTCCGGAACCGGACGCAACGCCACCTGGCAAGGCGCCGCAATTAACGGAACCGTTTTTCAGAGTCCGAACCTGTCCTATGGCTTTTTGAGCGGCGAGTCGTGCTATAGCCCGCGTTTGGCGGTTATGGCTTGCGTCCAAGGAGATTCCGCGATTATCGACTGCGGTCAAATGTACGAAGGGCGCTACGACGACCCTCGGTTCGTCCTGCCCGAAGTTGTCATGGTCTGGGGCAACAACGCTCTCGTCTCTAACCCCGATGGCTTCATGGGCCACTGGATTATCGATATGCAGCGGAGAGGGACGAAGCTCATCACCGTCGACCCTCGTCTGACATGGCAGGCGGCGCACTCCGAGTTCTGGTTGCGTTTGCGTCCGGGTACCGATGCCTGTGTTGCGCTGGGGATGATCCGGGTTATTTGCGAAGAGGATCTCTGGGATCATGAGTTCGTTGACGCATGGTGCTACGGGTTCGAGCAGCTTGCCCAGGCGGCAGACCCCTACACGCCGGATGTTGTTGAGAGGATTTCGGGCGTTCCGGCAGAGACATTGGTGGGCGCCGCCCGTATGTACGCGACCGCAAAGCCGGCAAGCATTCAGTGGGGTCTTGCGCTCGACCAGCAAAAGCACGGCGTTGGGGCCATCCACGCGGTGAACGCCCTTTGGGCCATAACCGGCAACGTTGATAATCCCGGAGGCAACATTCTGTGTACGACTGGCTATATTCAGCACGATGTGCGCCGTGCTCTTCAGTGGACTATTCCAGATGCCGACAAGCGATTGGGGAACGCAGAGTACCCGCTGCACGCCATGGGCATTACGGCCAACACGTCGTCGGACAAAGTTCTTGAAGCCCTTGAGACGGACGAGCCGTATCCGATCAAGATGATCTTTGAGAACTCCAGCAACTACGTCGCAAACATGTCTGCCGACCCCAAGCGAACGTTTGCGGCTTGCAAAGACGTGGAGTTCTTTGTCGTGACCGACCTGTTCATGACCCCGACCGCCATGGCTAACGCCGATATCTTCCTGCCCGTTCAGATGGGGCCGGAGCGCATGGGCGTGCGCGGTTGGTGGCAGCCTATCCGCGCAATCAACATTGCGGCTGATGGCGGCGACACGAGGTGCGACGAGCAAATTATTCTCGATCTTGGACATAGATTGAACCCTGAAGCCGTTCCGTGGGACAATGTCGAGGATTTTTTCAACAGCGTTATGGACGATCTGCAGTCGGTCGATTTCGGCGAGCCGTTCTCTTATTCAGATCTGCGCGACATCACATATCGCTATGAAGATTGGCACTATTACAAGTACAAGGAGGGCCTGCTTCGAGATGACGGCGCCCCTGGCTTCAACACGCCGACCGGGCGAATCGAGCTGTGGTGCACGACTTTTCAGAATGTTGGGCTAAACCCGCTTCCGTACTACGAAGAACCTGTGCCGAGCCCGATATCTACTCCCGATGTGGCAAGCGAATACCCCTATGTTCTGGCGACGGGTCGCCGTTCTTGGGAATTCTTCCATTCGGAGCACAGGCAGCTGAAGTCAATGAGGGAGTTTCATCGTTGGCCTCGCTGCGAGATGAACAGCAAAGTGGCCGAAGAAAACGGGATCAAAGAGGGAGATTGGGTCCTGATCCAAAACTATCTCGGTGAAGCTCGCGAGGTTTGCACGATCAACGACTCTATGGCGGATAACGTCATAGAGGCTGAGCATGGCTGGTGGTTCCCCGAGCGGGACGGTAGCGCAGACGGCGGTTACTTCGGCGTGTTCGAGTCGAACATCAATTGCCTCGTCCCCATGTGTGACAACGGCCCTTCGAGCTTTGCCGCTCCGTACAGCACTCAAATGTGCAAGATAAGCAAACTCGAGGACTATAGCCCCGAATACGATCCCAGCTGGTAGGCAGGCGGCGCTGAGGCGTTTTGCCCCGAAGAGAAAGGTTGAAAAAATGAGCAATCAATACGGTCTGCTTATCGACTACGAGTTTTGCACAGGATGCCATACCTGCGAAATGGCCTGCAAAGTTGAGCATGGCCTGAAAGAGGGCGAATGGGGAATCCAGCTTACCACCTTTGGCCCTCGCGAATACAAACCGGGAAAATGGGAGTATACGTTTGTGCCGGTTCCTACCGCACTCTGCGACTTATGCGCAAAGAGAGTCGAGGAAGGGCGTTGGCCAACCTGCGTCCATCACTGTCAGTCCCAAGTGATGGAGTACGGGTCGATAGAAGAACTGGCAGGCAAGATTACTAAAGACATGATGGTTCTGTTTGTTCCGGCTCAAGGGCGCGGGTGAAGAACGGGGTTGTAGCATAGGGCAGGGGCTTCTGCCCCTGCCGATTGGCCGGGATGTTGCTGCATGACGTACGACGGCGGCAGAGTCCTTGCTCTGAAGGCGTCTGGCGACGACGTCGCTTCTCTCGCGGTCGCAACATGGAACAGCCTATGTTTAACTGGCATTGGCCGAAAGCCACTACTCCTAGAGGAGGGGATAAAATGGACGTTTTTAAAGTCGTTATAACGTTGGCGCTTTTCGCGATCCTGATTGTTTCTATCATAAAGAAGTACAACATTTTAACTGTCCTTACGGGATTGTCCGTTGTGGGGTACCTCTGCGCTACTGCTATCAACGGCACTTCGGTAATTGGCGAAAACTCGATCGGCAATATTTGGTTGGATAACTTCGAAGCTTGGAGGGTCTCGCTGACGAGCACGGTAACTGGCTCGGGCATTCTAATCATGACGGTCATGGCTTACTCGGTTTTCATGGACAAAATCAAAGCCTCCAACATGTTCGCAGGCCTGCTCGCCATCCCTTTGACGAAGGTTAAATCTTCGTTTGCCCTCATATGCTTAGCTCCGGTTCTTGGTTTTTTGGTTCTAATCATTATTCCGTCTGGAATGAGCTGCTACTGCGTCTGCCTTGCGACAATCTATCCCGTGCTTGTTGCGGCCGGCTGCCATCCGCTGACGGCCGCAGTCGCTTTGCTTTTAGGCTGCGGCTGCTTCGCTGGCCCTGCAAACCCGTTCGTTTCCATGGGCATTGGCCTTCTGGGCATTAACCTCGATGCAGCGACGTTCTTCGTCCAGTACGGCTTCCTGACCGCTGTGGTCATCGAGCTTGTATGCGGCATCGTGTTGGCGCTTTGGTCGAAGGCTCTGAGGCGCAAGGGCGACGACGGCTGTGGTACCGCAGATATTATGGAACTCGACATCAAAACCCTCGGCGTGCCCAAGTGGTATGGTCTGCTCCCGCTCATCCCCTTGGTCTTCATTTTTGTGTTTAGCAAGATGGGGCCGGGTGGCGTGGTCATGAGCGTCGTCGCGGCATACTTCCTCAGCCTGATCATTTCCGGTATCTGCCATTTCTTCGTTGTTGGCAAGGGCAATCGCAAGAACATGCTCAACGAGATTGGCCCCACGTTCTATCATGGCATGGGCGATGCTTTTGGTCGTGTTGTGGCTATTGTTGCAATGGGCACGCTGTTCGGCAGCGTTCTGAATAATCTTGGCGGTATTAAAGTCATTATGAATTCCCTGGTCGGCGGTCTTGGTCTTGGCTTCTGGCCAATGTTGGTGGTCATTTTCGTTCTGTACATCGTCATGATGGGCTTGGCTGGCGCAACTCTGGCCATTCCTGTGCTCATTCCTGCAATTGTTGAAGTTGCAAACGCAACGGGCAACGCAGCTTTGCTCCCCATTGTGGTCCTCATTCTGGTGTTCGGCGCAGGCCTCGGCACTCGTTTGCAGCCGTTCAGCGCGACCGCTCTGTATTGCGCCGAAATCCATAACGTAGACGTAATGGTCTATATGCGTTTTGCGGTCGTTCCCGCAATGGCGGGCGCTGTGGCTACGTTCGTTTGGGCCGTTCTGTTCTACGCGCTGCCTATGATGTAGGAAGCAAAAAGCTGTTAACTTACGGCGAGCGCGGGCGCTCCCAACGCTTCGCGCATTCAAAGGCACCCGCCTTGCCAGATATTAAAGAAGGGAGGCTTGCATGGCTGTCACGTTTAACGAAGCGGGATCATGCTGGGTTATTGCAATCGAGGGTCGTTTCGACAAAAGAAACAATGCTCCTGAGGTTTTGGCGAGGATTGCCGACATTCCGACGGATATAACAGAAGTCGTATTCGATTTCGCTGCAGTTACGCATCTGATGAATGACGGAATCAAGGCGATTACGCTTGCCGACGGAGCGATGGACTCGCGCGAGGGAGGAAAGTTCTCAATCATCAATGTTTCTCCCGGGATAATGAGGGTATTGAGGATGAATGGCCTTGACGCATACGCCGAGGGCGCTTCTTTGGCAGACCTATCCTAGTTGATAAGCGCGGTGTTCCGAGCTAAGGAGCTTTGCGTCGATAGCTTCGTGTTTCGAGAGGCGCCGAAGCGCCTCTCGCTCTGTTGCGGGTCGACAGCCCCGGCCTTCGCGCGAAGCGCGCAGGGCAATAAACCGCCCGCTATGTGGGTGCGCGTCGAGGGTTCCACCCTTGCAAACCAAACGACCGCCGACCGAGGATTAAGATGCAAGTGCTCAGGTCGCATCTGCCTTGGAAAGGCGGTCATTATGGCAAACAAGGCGCAAAGCCTGTCGTGCACGAAGTGGATGTGCAGATACCATATCGTGCTCGCACCGAAGTATAGACGCGAAATTATCCACAGCCAATACCGGAGCCTGCTGGGCGAGATATTCCGGCAGCCCTGCGGGCGCAAAGGGGTCGAGGTAATCGAGGGTCGTCCGATGCCGGGCCACGTGCATTCCTCCCACGTGTCCTTGCTGCGATCCTTTGGGTCGCGCTTCATGGGGTGCCTGAAGGGCAAGAGTTCGCTCATGATGTTCGAGAGGCGCGCCAACCTGAAGTGTGAGTTCGGCAACCGCAGGCTCTGGTCGGAGGGCTACTATTCGCAATTCCAAACGCTAGTGTTCGTGTCTAGAGATTCTGCTGCATACTATGCCCGCGGCAATGGGGAAGAGCGCTTCGAGGGAAAAGGCGACGTCATACCCAAGACCCTGAACGGCGAGACCAGCGATTATGGGCCCCAATGCGTTCCCGAGATCGGTTCCGATGAAGCTGGTGCTGCTTGCCGTGCCTAAGTTTCCCTCCGGATCCGATTTCAAGCATGCGGCTTGGAGTGACGGCGAAGCCATCCCGTAGCCAAACGCCATGAGCACTCCGGCAATTGCAATTGGGGCGAACGATCGAGCTGAAGCCAAGAGAATCATGGCGGCGGCGCAGGCAACTGCCGAAACTGCAACGATGCGGCTCAAAGGCTGGCTGTCTGAGATTCTTCCGCCGAAAGGACGAACCAAGAGCAGCAGCGCAGAGTAAATCATGAAATAAACGACTGCAAAGGAAATATTGCGGTCTGCGGCGGCAAGAGCCAAAAACCCTGAAATGCAACTTGTGCACATGGAGAAGGCTGCGCTAACCAATGAAAAGGGAATTGCTGCCGGGCAAAAAAGGCTGTCAACAACCGACCCCCTCTTCCGTCGAGCGCTCGAACAGGCCTCCTTGGCTCGCTGATTGCTTTTAGGTAATAAAGGGACGAGGAGCATGGCCAGCAAAGACAATGAACCGCTAGCTACCAAGCTTGATTCGCAGCCTTGCTGCTCGGCTATAAAGAGGCCGAGCGCAGGGCCAATTGCTGAAGCAACTCCTATTGAGGCGCCTAGCCACCCCACGGATTGCCCAATGCGGTTAGGGGGAGAACATGAGGAAACAAGTAGCAGGATAAGCGTGCTCTGAATGGAGAAGCACGCGCCCTGAACCGCTCTCAATGAGGCGTATAGCGGGACGTTGGCCGTTTCTGCGCTGGAGAAAGAGCAGATGGAAAAAACCAGAAGCGTTATGAGCAAGAGGGGCTTTTCCTTCACTATGGTTGCAAGGTAGCCCGAAATAGGTCTCGCAGCCATAGCGATAAACGGATTGATGCCGCAGATGATCCCCGCTGTTGAAAGAGTTGCGCCTAAGTCGGTCGCATAGATTCCAACGACGGGCGTCAACATATAGAACGAGCACTGGATTACGCACTCTAAAAGCAAAAGAAACAGAAGACTTCGGGTAGGCTTTCTTGCAGACTTCGGCGATTCGGGTGTCGCAGCGGTGGAGAAGCCAGCCGGATGATTTCTTTTGCAAAGGAACCCGGCTGGTTTCCTCCAACAGGTGTATGGCTCTGAAGCTGCAGGCATTTTTGGGTATTACATTGCGCCGGGGGCCTTGGGGATACCGGGGGCCTTGGGGATACCGGGGGCGCCGGGAGCCGACGGGGCGCCGGGAGCCGACGGGGCTTCTGGAAGTGCGGCACCGCAACTGGGGCATTTCCGAACATCGTTCGTGACTGTTCCTCCGCATTCGGGGCAGGCTCGGAATTTCGAGAACTCTGCCGTGCTTGGTCTGAAACACATAGTTCTTCCTCTCTTTCAGATAATCGTCGCAAACGCTTTCGTCTCGTAATGCAAATCATACAGAAAGGTACTGCCAGGTTCATCGCGCCGCAAGACGTAAATAGCAGTGCCCGTTCATAGCGAGAGCATGAATGTTCGCTTTGATGCATAGAGTATCTTGCCCATAAACCTTGGGTTGATGCTTGGGCTGACCTGAGTTGTGTTGTGCTGTGGCTTGACCTCTTGACCGCCCCTTGACCGTTTTTTCTAAAATCTGGTTGTTGCCGCTTCTGTTGAGCGCGACTCTATTCGCACATGGTGGACCCCTCTTCGCGCGATGAAGAAGGTCACTCAGTTCTACGAGGCAAAGTCCGATGAGGAAATCGCCATCTGGTTGGGCAGCCGCCTGAACCCGAAGCTGTTTGGTCCTGGCAAGCGTTTTCCAAGCCGACTGACATTGCTGATGAGTATATGACCACCGGACTGGCGTTAATTGACGAGGATGGCACCATTCGCAAGCCTACCCACCAGAAAGCCCAAGCTTCCGCCGCGCAAGACAAAAGTGCCGGTCTGCGCGACTACAATATTATCGAGGATGATGATACGGGGTGTCCGTTCCGTGATCACCAGAGCCTTGTCGAAGCGGGGGGGCATTGCTACGATCCCTGGAACAACGAGTATGAAAAGTACGCGAAAGGGATGCTGCGTCCAGATGGCAGCCCGGGATTCAATACGCCATCCGGGCGCATCGAGCTCATTCCCCGCATTTATTCGGCTTGGGGAGTGGAGCCGTATCCGACC
>JAEYEL010000021.1 GCA_023403475.1 Actinomycetes bacterium | reverse complement strand
AACATCGCCCGCGTCATAGAGATTCGTGGAAAGTTGAGGTTGTAGATTATGGCTAACGCCAAGCAGGGAGCAAAGCAGCAGAAGCTGACCGCCAAGCAGAAGAGCGACCGTATTCGCGCAGCTCAGGAGCGCGAACAGCGCGCGAAAGAGCAGCGTGAGCACACCGAGCGCACAAAGAAGATCGTCACTGTGATAGTATGCGTTATTCTTGTGTTGGCGTTGGGCGTTCCCACCATGGCGTTGACCGTTCTTTCGGCCGGCTAGGAATCGCCAGCGCCGTTCGGAGTGCGCTTCGCTTTATCCTTCGATCTTTTGCGAGAGCTTTTGATTTCGGGTAAACGTGTGTGAATGAACGGTTGCTGCGTTTGCCCGAAAGTTTGTGCTAATATAAGCCGTTGCTGCAAGTGCCGCCTACGTTGCGGTGGGCGCAGCATAGTATGTGTACGCGAAAACTGAGCAAAGGGGTTCGCTTTGTTTGGCATCGGTGGATTCGAGCTGTTTCTGATTCTGCTGTTCGGGTTTCTTATTTTCGGGCCCGACAAGCTGCCTGCTATGGCAAAGACGCTTGGCGCAGCGCTGGCCAAGTTCAGAAGCGCGCAAGAGGAAATGAACAAAGTCATCAAGACGGAAGTGTACGACCCGGATTCCGACGAGCCGTTCAAAAACCCGCTCGATGCGCTTGCGAAGGTGGGCGATACCGCCAAGAACGCGGTGTCGAAGGAGGGCGCCGCCAAGAAAGAGGGAGGCGCTGCCAAAGCCGCATCTGCCGCCAAGACAGAAACTTTTTCCGAGCGCAAAGCCCGCTATGACAAAGAGCGAGCTGCCAGAAAAGCCGCCGAAAAGGAGAAGAAGGAAGAAGAGGGGAAAGAGGCGGCCTCTGGCGCGAAGGCGAAGCCTGCACCCGCATCTGCGGCGAAGGCCGTCGAGGCTGCTTCTGATTCGGAAGACGAATCGCAGCCTTCTGCCGTGTCCGAAGCTGCGGCGAAGGCTTCCGCAGCAGCCGATTCTTCTGCGAAGGCATCGGCAACCCCTGGTGAGAAGGCGAAACCTGCGTCCTCAGCTGCGGCGAAGCCCGCAGAGCCCGCGACGAGCAAAGCAGCTGGCGAAACCGCCTCCAAAACGAACGAGGTGGCCGACGCAGCTGCGCCCGAGACGAACGAGAAGGGGGAATAGAGAATGCCTATCGGTCCGGCAAGAATGCCCCTGTTCGATCATCTTGGCGAACTGCGCATGCGCTTGGTGCGCATCGTAGCGTGCCTCGCCGTTGCGGTGTGCGTGTTCTACTTCGCATCGGAAACCATCATCAACTTCCTTATCTGGCCTATTCAGCACGCATTGCCCCAAGGTGCGAACGACTACGGGGTGCTGACCACGCTCGACCCGTTCGAGGGATTCGCCGTGCGCTTCAAGGTGTCGCTTTGGGCGTCGGTGGTGGCATGCTCGCCCGTCATCTTGTGGCAGATACTCGCGTTCTTCCTGCCCGCGCTCAAGCCTAACGAGCGCAAATGGTTCGTCCCCACGTTCGCGGCGGGAGTTGCCCTGTTCATCTTGGGCACGGTGTTCTGCTACGCGGTTATCCTCAACCCTGCGTTCACGTGGCTTATCGATCAGTCGGCCGGGTTCGCCGAGGTCACGGCGCGCGCGAACACCTTCGTCGATATGATAATCAAGTTCGAGATAGGCTTTGGCTTCGCGTTCGAGCTGCCGCTTGTCATATTCTACCTGGTTATTTTCGACGTGGTGCCTTACAAGAAGCTGCGTGGCAGCTGGCGTGGCGTCTATGTCGGCCTCATGGTGTTTTCCGCCATGGTCACGCCCGACGCATCGCCGGTCACCATGCTGCTCATGTTTGCCGCTCTCATCGTGCTCTACGAAGGTAGCCTTCTCGTTTCCCGTATCGTGCTTGCCAAGCGCATCAAGAAGCAGAACGAGGAGCTGGCACGGGAAGAAGCCGAGGAGTAGTCGTGCACGAACTGGGCATTATGACCGGTGTGCTCGATGCCGTGACGAAGTCTGCCCATGAGGCTGGAGCCGTGCGCGTGCTCAAAGTGAGCATTTCGGTGGGAGAGATGACCGAGGCCATTCAGGACGCGCTCGAGTTCGCGTTCGAGGCTCTTTCCGATTGCGATGAGTTTGTGAAAGGCGCCGAACTTTCCATCAACATGGTGAAGCCGAAAAGCCGCTGCCTTGAATGCGGCGCGGAGTTCGAACACGACCGCTTCCACATGTTCTGCCCGAAATGCGAAAGCTTCGCCACCGAACTCATAGCAGGCAGAGAGCTGCAAATCGATTCGATAGAGGTCGATCTTTCCGAATAGGCTCCGGTTAGGTGCGGTTCGCGCGGCTTTGCCCCGCGTTCGCTTCGGCAAGATGACCTGTGCGCTCATTTGTCGCGCCACGAACGGGGCGCTCGTGATAAAGTGGCCATCGACGGAAAACGGCATTCGCGCAAGGGAAGAGGCTTTCATGAAAATAGACATGCACCAGCCTATACTCGATAAGAACGATACGCTTGCAGCCGAGCTACGTGCGCGGTTCGCGCAAAACCACGTGTACGTGCTCGATTTGCTGGCAAGCCCGGGGTCGGGCAAAACATCCACCATCCTGGCCACCATCGACGCGCTGCGCGACGAGTTCAACATCGCCGTCATAGAGGGCGATATCGCCAGCAACGTTGACGCGGAAAAGATAAAGGCGCAGGGCATTGCCGCCGTGCAGATAAACACCGGCGGGGCGTGCCATTTGGAAAGCGCCATGATCAAGCGCGCCGTAGACGTGCTCGATTTAGAGCGCCTCGACCTCATCATCATAGAGAACGTGGGCAACCTTGTGTGCCCCACCGACTTCGATTTGGGCGAAAACGCCAAGGTCATGATACTTTCGGTGCCCGAAGGCGACGACAAGCCGCTCAAGTATCCCGGCGTCTTCCAAGTAGCGCAGGCCGTCATTCTGAACAAGGTGGATACCTGCCCGGTGTTCAACTTCGACCGTGCGGCGTTCGAGGCGTCTGTGCACCAGCTGAATCCGCAGGCGCCGATCTTTCCCTTGGCCGCCACGAAAGGCGACGGCGTGGAAGCTTGGGTTACCTGGCTTGCTGACAAGATTCGTTCTGTCTAGGGAACCGCTGAGTAATGGCGCTTTCGCTCGGTTGCCGGCTTTCGCTCGGTTGCCGGGTTCACCGTTCTGCCGAACGAAAGAACCCTTCCGAACGAGGGCGCCTTCCGAACGGGGGCGCTCTCTCGAACGAGGGTGCCCTGCCAAACGAGAACGCCCTCCCGAAAGGGAGTGATCCCTGTTGACTTGCTGGCGTCCGCCCGCGCAACGGAGGTTTACGGTACTTTCGGTTTTCCGCAATCATTCGGAAACAGAAGGCGGGCATACTGAGCCAAGCGAATAACCGGTGCGGAAGGGAAGGCTTTCATGCAGGCAGCGGAAAAGTACCAAGCATGTGTTCAGGCGCTTGCGCAGTATGCCGAAGAGGCGGGCTTCGAACATACGGTCATCGGACTTTCGGGTGGCATCGACTCAAGCGTCGTGGCAGCCATGTGCGTCGACGCGTTCGGCGCCGATTACGTGCACGGCGTGCTTTTGCCGGGACCTTATTCCAGCGACCATTCCTACGACGATGCGCTTGAGCTGGCGCAGAACCTTGGGGTGAAAGCCGATGTCGTTTCCATTTGCGAGCCGTTCGAGGCGTTCGAAAGCGTGCTCGCACGCGCGTGCGGCGGCGAGCTTAAGGGTCTCGCTGCGGAAAACACGCAGGCGCGCTGCCGCATGGTGTGCCTTATGGCCCTTTCGAACGCGCATGGCTGGATGCTCGTGAACACGGGGAACAGAAGCGAGGCGTGCATGGGCTATTCCACGCTCTACGGCGACACGGCCGGCGCCTTTGCCCCGATAGGCGGGCTGTACAAGACCGATGTGTATGCGGTGGGCCGCTGGCGCAACGCCGAGGCGGAGCGTGCGGGCAAAGTGCCCCCCATCCCCGAGCGCGTGTTCACGAAGCCTCCGAGCGCCGAACTGGCTCCCGGCCAAGAGGATGAGAAGAGCCTCGGAATAGACTATGCCACGCTTGACAAGATTCTCATCGCGCAGGTGGAACAGGGTCTTTCCACCCGGGAATCGGCTGTGGCGGCAGGCGTTTCCGAAGTGCTAGCGGCTCGCGTGGCGCACACTGTCGCCTCGTATGCCTTCAAACGCGCCCAGGAACCGCCTTTCCCGGAAGCGGAATTCTACAAATAGGACAGATGCTTGTCGTCCGCCCCGCCGCTTGCTCCCTTCCCCCAAGCGGAGTTCTACGGGTGGGACGGATACTCCGTGCGGCGTATGGCGTATGTTGCAGGGGTCGTGTAGTATGGGGTCATGGAACGGTTTTTAATTGACAGACAACCCATGAGCCTTAAGGACTGGGGCATCGACGTCGCCGTGGCGGTGGCGGCCTTTCTTTTCGGCTGCATGCAGCTGGTGCTGGTCACGTCAAGCTTCGTCATGCCCGACGAGACGTTGCGGCGCTTGCTGGGCATCGACGCTATCGTCCCTTCGACGGCGGCCTACGTTGCCGTCGCGCTCACCGTTGTTCCCATTGCGCTAAGGCGGCGCTTCCCGTGGCCGGTGTTCGTGTTCACGCTGGTCATGTTCGTGCTGATGCAAAGCTCGTTTCGCGGGTATTCCCTGACCATCATAGGCCCGCTTATCGCGCTTTGCACCATTGCAAGCGAGCGCCCGCGTGCAGAGGCCATCGCGGCAGGCGTGTTGGCTCTGGCAGGCCTCACGCTGGCGGGAAGTCCTGCCCAAAGCGTGACGCTCACGTTTCTCACGCGGTTCCAAAACATGGCCATCATGGCTGCGGGCGCGTTCGGCGGCTATGCGTTCAAGACGCATCGCGAATACGTGCGCGCAACCGAGCAGCGCGCACTCGAGGCGGAGCGCACGCGCGAGGAAGAGGCTGCGCGGCGCGTGGAAGAGGAACGGGTGCGTATCGCCCGCGAGGTCCACGACATAACGGCGCACTCGCTTTCGGCGGTGAGCATTCAGGCGGCGGCGGCCGAGCGGTTGGTGGAGCGCGACCCGCAGGCGGCGAAGGGGGCCATTGCCACGGCGCGTCGCACGGCGAAAGACGCGCTCGAGGAGATTCGCTGCATGATAGGCGTGCTGCGCCAAGGCGAAGCGACGGCGGAAACGGAGCCGACGAAGGGAACCGACCGGTTGGGCGATCTTGCGGCGTATCTGGAGGGTGCTGGTGTGAAGGTGCGGGTGGATGACTCTTGTTACGACAGGGCGAAGGTGCCTGCATACGTGGACGTGGCGGTTTACGGCATCGTACGCGAGGCGGCCACCAACATCGTGCGCCACAGCTCTGCGAGTGCGGCGACCGTTCGGCTTGCCCTTGCCGATGATGGAGTTCGGCTGACGGTTGAGGATAACGGACGCGGCGGCGCGGCGAGCGGCAATGCGGTGAGCGGCAATCTGTCGTCAAGCGGCGGCCACGGCATCACGGGCATGTCCGAGCGTGCGCGATTGCTTGGCGGTACGTTCGAAGCTGCGCCGAAGTTCGGCGGCGGCTTCCGCGTGGAGGCGTTTCTGCCGCTTCCTAAAGGGGAAGGAACCAGTGCATGAGCGATATGGCGAACC
>JAEYEL010000162.1 GCA_023403475.1 Actinomycetes bacterium | reverse complement strand
TGCCTGCGGTGGTTACACGTTTTATCGAAACCAATAACATTGCGGAGGTTAAACGGGTCCAGGATGATATCATCAGGCTCTATCGCGCAGATATCTCCAAGTATGCACAAATCCGCAAGCTGGTAATCCGGGAGATATTCGATCAGATTCCCTCTCAGCTTGATTCGCAATCCAAAAGGTTCAATTTCTCTGCCTTAGCGTCCAAGGGCACTTACGAGCGCTATCAGGAGGATTTCATGTGGATTGTGGATGCTGGTGTGGCGAATGCGGTGGTTAACGTGGCAGAGCCGCGCCATCCTCTCAAAATGGCGGAGAACCGCAGTTTCTTCAAGCTGTTTGCCAACGATGTCGGCTTGCTTTGCGCCATGTGCGGCATGGAAGTTTTTAAGAGCATCGTCAGTGATAATCTGGGGGTTAATTACGGTTCAATTTATGAGAATGCGGTAGCCCAAGAGCTTAAAGCCCACGGGCACCAACTTCGCTTTTTCAGGAAGAAGGGTATCGGGGAACTCGACTTCGTAATCGAGGTTGGCAATGGCCAAGTCTTGCCCATTGAAGTTAAAAGCGGTAAAAGCTACAAACGCCATAGCGCTCTAGATAACGTAATGGCTACCGAGAATTATTCTATCGAGCGTGCGATTGTGCTATGCGAGGCGAATGTGCAGGAGGAAGGAAGAGTCGCCTATCTTCCTTCCTACATGGTGGCGTTTCTGTAGGCTCTTTCCGTTTCTCCGGTGTTGGTAGAACGAGGGCGTTTATTGATTCTCGCAACTTAGGCGTTGGGTTATTAAGTGCCGACGCGTGAAGCGCGCGGGGTTATTCGTGGTGGCTGGTTTGCTGATGAGGGTGTTTGCGTTCGTGGGCGCCCGTCTTCTCGGGGTTGTGGCTCCGTTTGGCCTGGGCTTGGGCTTCCCATTTGGCGCGCACCTGTTCGCGTCGCTCGCGCTCGGCGCGGGTTTCGCTGGGGCGCTTCCGTGCAGGTGAGGCCAGGTCGCCTTCCTCGCTTTCGGCGGCGGCTTTGCCGGCTCTCATGAATTCCAGCCGGATGCTGATGTATTCAGAAACCAGCAATACGAGTAGGATGCACATGACGATGAGGTAGCCGATGATGGCACCTGGCAGCCCGGTGAAGTTGATGAGCAGAATAGGCACGAACAGCGAGAAGCCGAACGTGATGATGTAGAGGCGCGTGACGTCTTTCTGGCGGCGTAGCACGGTGATGACTTGGTAGAGGAAGTCGATGGCGGCCGTCACGCCGCCGGCGGCCAGCATAATGAAGCACAGACCGCGGAACGGTTCGAAGTCAAGCCCGTACATGAAGCTCATGAGGGGGATGCCGATCCATGTCATGACAAGCGCCACCGCTACGGTGACCGCGAGGATAACGAGCATGATGGCGACGATGCTCAAATCGAAGCGTTTGTGCTTTGCGGGGTCGGCCCATGCTTCGGCCATGCGCACGAGCAGCGGCTTGTACACAAGCCCGATGGTAAGCAGGATCATCTGCGCGGGGAAGTACAGCGCGTTGAAGTACAGTTGGTTGTCATAGGTGAGCACGCCTTCCATGACAAACTTCGGCATGTTGTCGATGAGCGAGTACATGAACAGTGCCACGAACAAAGGAAAGCACTGCTTGAAAAGTCCGCTTACGCTGTGAAGGTTCGCGCGCGTCGATTTCGGCGTTTCGAAGAGCGCGAGCGGGAAGGTGAGGAAGAGAAACGTGATCGCAGAGGTTACGGCCATGGCGACGCATGCGCCAGCGAGGTTTCGCGTGACGAGCAGGAACAGGGAAAAAACGACAAGCACGGCAAGCGAGCGGAACGCCTGCGAGATTCCCGCAAGGTAGAGCTTGTCAACCTGCTGCAAGCGTCCTTCGTACACATCGGCTAGGCCGTCCACCATTTTGTAGAGATAGATGCCCACGCTAATGGTGAACATCTGCTCGTCATAGCCGCGCACCATGCAGTACACTACGCCCACCAGCACCATGATGGCGCAGGTAATCCAGCGGTTGAGCTGATAGTCGGAAAACGAATGCACCTCTTCGATATCGGAAACTTGGAACGTTCGCACGCCGTAATTCGCCACAATCATAAGAAGCGAACCGGTGACGAAGGCAAGCGAGAACATGCCGGCTAACTCGACACCCACCAATTGCGTGACTACGATGGTGAGGAAGGGAAACACCATGCCCCATGCCGCGATGCCGATGGTGTTGCACACGTAGTCGCGCGTGGTGCGTCCGGATGCGTACTCTTCTTCCTGTCCGCTGAGCGTGCGGTCGGAAACGGCGCCGAGTAAGCGGTTGCACCATTGCTCTATGGAACGTGTGATAAAGTTTTTCTTGCGTGGTTTGCCCGATTTGCCCGGTTTGCTGTTCGGCCTGTTGCCGGGTTTGCTGTTGGGTTCATGGGAAGGCCTGCGGAGGGATTCGCTGACCGGCTGCTTGCCTAGTTTGCGAGTTGGTTTGCTGGCCAGCCTGTTGCTTGGTCTAGAGGCTGGCTTTTGGGCATGTCTGCCGCGCAGTGCCTCGCCTCGCGAGTTTTCACCGCGCAGCGCTTCTTTTCGCTCGTTCCTGCTCCGTTCGCCCTCGTTCCGCGCGTTCTCGCTCTTTATGGCGCGCGCATGCGCACCACCGTGCCTTGCGGCTTTTTCGTCGTAAGGCGACAGGATGCTGTTTTCGGATGGGCGTTGTATCACGAAAACCCCCAGGATCTTCCGTTTGTTCGGCTCGGTGCGCGGCCTTGCTGTTCGGTTCGACGTGCGCCTTCTCGTTCGGTCTAGCGTGCGGCCTTGCTGCTTTGCGGCTATGCCGCACGCTTTAGAATCGTCGTCTGTCTCTTCGTTGTTCGTTGTGCATTATAGTTCATCGTTTATGAGAAGGGTCCAGCCGACACAGCGCATTCATCAAACCACTTTTTCTTGTTCGTCGCCCAGACTCTTGTTCATCGCCCAGACTCACATCGCCTTCCTCATGCAGTCTGATTGGCAGATCTCGCTTTTCGAGCACGCCGAGAGTGCTTGGTTCTAGGGCTGCGGATGATAAGCGGAAATCCCCTCTGCTCAGAAATCGCTTCGATGCTTGTTGAGATAATTCAGCAGCTCGCTTCTCCGATGTATCTGCATCTTCTCGTAGATATGGCGAACATGGGTGTTGACGGTATGCGGAGAAATCACCAGTTTATCCGCAATTCTGCCCGTAGCGTATCCGCGCGCGATGAGCACGAGCACCTCGCTTTCCCGGCATGATAGACCGAACTCATTCGCCACTTCCAGGCATATGTTGTCAACTTCGTCCGAGGGGGGAGGTACGGTCGTCAGAGCGATGATGCCGAACTCTCTTCGTACGCACGGAACAAGCAGCACAGCCAAAAGGCACATAAAGGCCAGAGAGGTTTCGGGCGTAATCGCGAAAGCGAGTGTAGGATTGCGCTCGTATAAGATGGCGAGAGAATTCCCCGCAAGAATTCCTGCACGGACGGGTGCAACGGCGAAGGCAAATGCAGTGGCAGGGCTAACGTACCCTTTTGACGTAAGGATGCCGAAGTACATGACCAGCATGATCTCGAGAAGGGTCGAAATGCCGACGGCCATGATAAAGGAGGGGAGATGCACCTTTTCGTCGGCAAGGAAAAGACCGAAGGCGATAATGAGCAGAACGAGGATCCACGGAAGCATCCTGAATATGCTCACCCGATTCTTCGTAACGACGCAGACAAGAGAAAGGGCAAGCATGATGCCCGCTCCCCCTACGGTGCCGAGCGTAAAGCTCAGCTCTCCTGTCGCCAGTTTTTCCCAAGGAATAATAGCGACGAGGAAGTAGCAAGCTGCGCTTGCAAGAAATACGATGAAACTGACGGCCTCCATGTTGCGGATGCCGTCCCGAATGGTGCTTTTCGGCAGGAGAACAGGGAACGACTCCTTTCCTTCGAGGTGGGAGAAGGCAAGGATGCAGCCCGACACGAGTGGGAGACAGGATGCGAACACCGTGGTTAAGCAAGGGGGGAAAACCCATGCTAGCAGTGTTGTCGAAAGCAGAGTCAGGCCGAACGTCGTTACCACATGGAAGAGGGAGAACCTTGCCTTTGCGCAGGCGAACTGTTCACTCCAAAGCACCCACATGACCGATTCCGTAAGACTAAGAAGGGCAACAATGAGATATGCAAGGCCGGGAACCGTGAACGTTTGGAGCGGCAGGCAGAGAGCCAACGTTCCTGTGCAGGACAAAATGGGGGCGGCTGCGTAGAGCCATGAATGAGAGGAGAGGTGCTTGCCTCTGCCGAGCAGCGCGGCTATCAAGAGGATGGAGAACGCCGTTGCGCCGAGGTTGGCAAGCCAGGCGAAAGTGACGCGGTCATCGAGCAGGTCTAGCCATAGGAACATGTGTGGGACGAACCATCTGACATAGTGCCACGATAAAAGAAGCGCCAGCCCAACATACTTCAAAGAAGGGTTCGTGAAGATTCGCCCAGCTCTGCTCAATGTAGGCTCTTTCGGAGTCGGCATCGTCTCTATCAGGGATGACATAAGGCAGAAACCCCTTTCGCGTCCTTTTAGTGATGGATAATGATGCATCTGAACTGCTTGGATTGGGCAAGGCTGTGCAACACGGCGCGAAAATCACGATGGCAGGAATCTATCATTGGAGAGAAAGAAAGCCCTCGCAAAAAAGTAAGTATTCGAGCAAATAGCAGATATTTTGCGATGGCGAAACACTTTCCCGAATACAAAATGCCCCCAAAGCTCGGCTCAGCGAGCATACTGCCGACTGCGCATCGATGTTTGCTTGCAATGCCGGGCGACAACAAGGAGAAAGGAATACATCATGACACTATTGGCAAAAAGCAGGGGAGAAGTGACCTACAAGGATCTTTCAACCTTGCACAAGTGGGCGCTCGTCGTGCTCATCTCCATGGGGTCGTCTATCATTTACACCCCCATGTATCTCAAGAATGTGTTCTATGATCCGCTCATCCAAGCTCTTGGGGCGACTAATGCCGATCTGGGTCTTATGGTGTCGGCGTACGGTCTTGCAGCTTTGATTTGCTATCTGCCTTCCGGCATCGTGGCCGATAAGTTTCGTATGCGCACGCTGGCTTGGGTTGGCTTTCTCGCTACAGCCGTGCTCGTGTTCGTGTACGCAACGCTGCCGGACGTATCGGTGTGCCTTGTGCTGTTCGTTCTCATGGGCGTCACTTCGATTCTTATCTGGTGGGGTACGCGATTCAAGGTCATCCGCCTGTGCTGTGAAGAAAACGAGTACGCCAGCAAGATAGGCATAAGCTATTCCATTTACGGTGTGACCGGCTTAGTGCTCGGTCTCATCAACGCGGCAATCATCGCCTCTATCTCGAACACTGTATTCGGCGTTCAAGCTATGCTCGTGTTCCTTGGCGTGATGATAACGATTCTCGGTATAGCCGCCTTCTTCCTCATCCCCGATTTCAAGGGGGAGATCAACAAGGATGCCAAGCTGTTCAGCCTGCGCGAGGCCATCCAAGCTATCAAGCATCCCGGCGTCATGTGGGCCTGCCTTGCCTATATGTGCGTGTACGCGGTGTACCAGGGAGCCAGCTACACTACTCCTTATCTCACCCAGTGCTTCGAGGCCGATGTCAACATGGTGAATGTGATCGGCCTTATACGCACGTATGGCATCGGCCTTGTAGCCGGTCCTGTTGTCGGATGGGTTGCCACGAAGATAAAAAGCCCGTCAAAAACCATCCTCGGAGCATTCATCCTTGCCATCGGAATTCTTGTCGGGTTCATTCTCTTCCCGCATAATCCTTCTGCCGCAGTGTTCGCCTCCGCTTTGGTGGTTGTGTTCGGCTTTGCAACATATGGTGCCTTCTCCATCGGCTCTTCCCCTCTTTCCGAGGTGAAGATTCCCATGTCCATCTTCGGCACTGCCACAGGCATTCTCTCGGTCATCGGCTTTTTGCCCGACGTGTTCATCCACACATGGTACGGCAGCATGATAGATGCACAGGGCGTAGACGCATTCACGAGCATCTTCGGTTTCGAAATCATGTTCGGCGTTATTGGCTGCCTATGCTTGCTCATGCTGTTGCGTACGGTCAAGCGTCATTTCGGCGGCAAGGAAGAAGGGGAAGCCGAGAAAGGCGAAACCAGTGAGCGCTAACAAGCTAGACGTGCTTTCCTTGCTAAGCCCGCAGATGAGGGCGGTTCTTGAAAAGGAAAGCGAATTGGCAGGCGATGCGAACGACACAAGCGCGAGCCTTGAGGAGATGCGCGAGAACTACGTTGCGGCACGCGCGTACTGGGTCGAAGGGGGACCAGCTATGGAAGCGAGCGTCGACTCGTGCGTGCCTGGGCCTTACGGAGAGATTCCGGTGCGGTTTTACTATCCTACGGCAGAAGCCGCAGAAGCCGCAGAAGCTCGGGCGTCCTCGTTGCCCTCTGTGCCCGCCATCGTATATGCACATGGAGGCGGGTTCGTGCTTGGGAACCTCGAGACGCATGACCGAATCTGTCGCATCTTGGCCGAAAAGACGCAGGCCGTCGTCGTGGCGGTGGACTACAGGCTTTCTCCCGAAGCGAAATTTCCGAGCGCCGTGCGAGAGGTGGCTGCGGTCGCCCTCTATCTTCACGAGAACGGGGCGCAGCACGGTGTTGACGGGGGACGCCTTTCATTCGCGGGCGATTCGGGCGGAGCCCATCTGGGTCTTGCGGCAACCATGTATTTGAGGGAGGAGAAGGGTGGCAGCGCCTACATCAGATGCCTTCTGCTGTACTACGGCTGGTTCGGTTTGTCAGACTCTTCTTCGATGCGCCTGCTGGGAGGCCCGTGGGACGGATTAGCCGAGGAGGACTGGCAGTTCTACTTGCGAATGTATGCGGACGACCCGGCGGAGCTGCCGGCAAATCGCTATGCGAACCTGTTCCTGAACGATCTTACGCAGGACGTTCCGGCGTGCTACGTGGCTGCTGCCGAGCTGGATCCTCTTCTCGATGACAGCGCAACGCTTGCTGCTATTTGCAGGCAGTACGGCACGCCCTGCGTGTACGAGGTGTTCGAAGGAGTTCTGCATGCGTTTCTGCACTACACCAAGATGCTCGATGCGGCGAACGATGCTCTTGAGCACGGGGCTGCATTCTTCCGTCAGCAGCTTGGATTGAAGGAAAATCTTTCGTCTGCACCGAAGGCGAAGGAGTCCGTTGGTAATGTAAGGAGGTAAAGTATGGACTTCAAGCTAACCGACGAGCAAGAGCTTATCGTCGATAGTTACCGCGAGTATATGGAAAGCGAGAACTGGGAGGCCTACTTCCACGAGTGCGATGAGAGACACGAGTATCCTCTGCGATGGGTACGGGGTCTTTGCGAGTTGGGGTTCGATCTGATCATGCTGCCCGAAGACCATGGCGGGCTTGGGCTTGATCAGCCCTGTGTGACCCTTATGGCGGTATACGAGGTGCTTGGAAGATACGGCGCCCCTACCTATGTGCTCTACCAGCTTCCGGGGTTCGAAACCATCATACGGGAGGGTAGCGAGGAACAGATTGCTGCCGTCATGTCGACGCTTGGCTCGGGGGAGCAGATATGGAATTCCGCCTGTACCGAACCTGGAGCCGGCTCGGACGTGGGTTCCCTTTCGACCACCTACAAGCGCGCGAACGGAAAGATCTACCTGAACGGAACAAAGACGTTCATTACTTCGTCTGCCGGCGTGAAATACTTGGTGATTATGGCTCGGAACGCAGACGACCCCACGGTGTTCAGCGAGTTTTTCCTCGACATGACGAAGCCCGGCGTAAGCCTCTCTCCGTTGGTCAAGCTTGGCCTGCGTATGGACAGCTGCTGCGAGGTTTACTTGGATAACGTAGAGCTTGACGAGAGGGACCTGTTCGGCACAGAGGGGAACGGTTTCATGCGCGGCGTATCGGACTTCAATTTCGAGCGCTGGCTCGTGGGGGCATGCGATTACGGAACCGCCATCTGCGCGTTCGAGGACGCTATGGCGCATGCGAACACGCGCATAGCCTTCGGAAAGCCCCTAAGCCGCTTCCAGCTCAACCAGCTCAAGATCACCGAGATGTGCATCAAGCTGACCAACATGAAAAACATGCTTTACGAGGCGGCATGGAATGCGGACAACAACAACGGGAACTTCGATCCCGCTGCCGCCGCCATGTGCAAGTACTACTGCGCCAACGCCTCGTTCGAGGTGACCGATGACGCCATGCAGATTATGGGCGGCATCTCAGTGGCTAGCGAGCATCGCATCAACCGGATTTGGCGTGATCTGCGCGTCGACCGCATTTCGGGCGGAACCGACGAGATGATGATCCTCGCCACGTCGAAAGGGGCATCCCTCAAGTATCGGCAGTAAGCGTAAGGCGCGAGCTTCGAGGGCTGCTGCCTTGCGAAGGTGTCCATCGGGGCTGAACCTCGGGTCTCTTTGGCCGACGGCGCCGTATCCGTCGGCCACTTGCGGCGAGGTTCGCTGCGGTCGTGGCTTGGCTTGTTGTGGCTCTTGCAAACGAAACGACAAAGGAGGATGAAACATGACCATTCCAAATGAAAAGCCGTCTTACGGACCTCTCGACGGCGTCAAGGTCGTCTACGCGGCGGTAGAACTGGCTTGTCCCAAGGCGGCTGACCTCATGGCCGATTGGGGGGCCGATGTCATCTGGCTCGAGAACACGGGCGCCGGGGATACCATACGCGACACCGCATATATCAAACAGGCGGAGCGGCGCAACCAACGCTCAGTTGCCCTGAACTACTTCTCCGAAGAGGGAAAGCAGGTGTTCTTCGATCTGGTGAAGGATGCCGACATCTTCATGGAGGCGTCGAAGGGCGGCACGTGGGCACGCAAGGGCATCACCGACGAGGTTTTGTGGGAGCTGAACCCGAAGATGGTCATTGTACACGTTTCGGGTTTCGGGCAGGAGGGCGACCCGAAAATGGTCAAACGCGCGGCTTACGACCTGACCGTCATGGCCTATGCCGGCATCATTATGCAAAACGGCACGGAGGAGCAGCCGATGCTCCCAGGGCCTTACATGGGCGACTATCTCAACACGCTCATGATGACAGGAGCGTCTATGGCCGCACTCTTCCGCGCCGAGAGAACCGGCAAAGGCGAGTCTATAGATCTTGCCATGTACGAAACGCTTCTCTCGATCGGGCAATATTACCTCGTCGACTACCTGAACGAGGGGATCAAGTGGCCGCGCCCGGGCGCACGCAACCAGAACCTTTGCGGCATCGGTGAGTTTGCGTGCAATGACGGTTTTCTGGGCGTATGTCTTTACGGCGTCGATCAGAACAAGTATTTCCTTGAGACCATCGGACTCGGGCATCTGTGGGGAACCGACGACATTCCCGAGGACACATCGGGCCTGTGGCTTTCCAACCCGCATGCTGAAAAGATTCAAAAGGCGTTCGAAGAGTACTGCCTGAAGAACTCGAAGTACGATATAGAGGCCGACTTCGCTGCTCACCGTATCGCAGCCCAGGTGCTCAACGACATGGAAGACCTCGTGAAGGAGGAACATCTCAATCTGCGCGGCACGTGGGTCGATTGGGAGACGGCGGACGGAGAGACGTTCCACGGTCTTGGGGTGTTTCCGAAGTTCAAAAACAACCCGGGAAAGATCTGGCGCCCGATGCCCCACCACGGAGGCGACACCGCAGACGTTCTGAAGCGAGCCGGCTACACTTCGGAAAAGATACGCGAGTTGGCCGACGCTGGTGTTATCAAGGTAAGCGAGTAGCGCGGCGCATGCGTGCCCGAAAGGGGTGAGTCGGTTGACCGATATCGTGGGGGGCGAAACACTGAGGAGCCTTTGGACAGATCTTTCCAAAGAATCGGGCGAACATGTGTTTCTTATCTTCCAAGGAAGGCACGGGGAAAGGGCAACCTATACCTACCGCTCTTTCGACGAAGAGATCAATCGGTCTGCCAATCTGTTTCTTTCGCTGGGTGTGCAACACGGTGATCGGGTGGCCGTGCAGATGCATGCCTGCCCCGAGTTCATGATGTGTCTTTTCGGGCTAGCGAAGATAGGGGCGGTCATGGTGCCCGTGAACGAACAGTACCATGCCGAGGAGGCCGCCTTCGTTTTGGAGCGTACTGCCGCAACCTGTGCGGTGGTGGAGCCGGCTTTCGCTGAAACGTACCGAACGCTTGCCGCCGATAGCAGATTCGAACTCAAGACGGTGCTCGTCGCTCGCGTTCGCAATGAACAAAGCCGCGATGGGCACCAAGGCGGGCGCTGCAAAGAGAGCCACGACGGATTTGCCGGGGGTATTGCCAAGGACGTCGATTTCGCTTGCTTGCGCTCTTCGGAGCCTGCGGTATTGCGAGAGGAGAGACACCTTTCGTCGGAGGATCCCGTGGAAATATTGTTCACGTCCGGTACGACATCCCGCCCGAAGGGGGTTGTTCTCACCCATGCGAACCTGCTGTTCTCGGGCTTGTACGGAGATTGGGAGGTTATGCTTACGCGCGATGATAGGCTGCTCTCCACGATGCCGGCCTGTCATTCGAACTTCCAGCTGGCGGCGCTTACCCCGGTGCTGACGGCGGGCGCTACCCTTGTGCTGATAGAGAAATACAGCGCCAGTCGTTTTTGGCGGCAGGTACGCGAATACAAGGCGACCGTCGCGCAATGCGTCTCTATGATGCTGCGGACGCTCCTGCTTCAGCCGGAAGATCCCTTCGAACAGAATCACTGCCTACGCGAGATGCTGTACTTCCTTCCCGTCTCTCACAAAGAGAAGAGGGCTTTCGAAGAGCGTTACGGCGTTACTCTCATGAACACCTACGGATCTACCGAATCTGTCTGCTGGGTGCTGACGGATCTGCCGGTAGGCAGCCGCAACTGGCCTTCTGTTGGTCGCCCCGGTCTCGGCTACGAGGTTCGCATCGCCCGCGACGATGGGAGCGTGGCGGCGCCTGGCGAGCTGGGCGAGATACAGGTGAAGGGAACGCGCGGGAGAACCCTGATGAAGGAGTACTTCGGTGATCCTGAGGCGACCTCGGAAGCCTTCACCGAAGATGGTTGGCTGAAAACGGGGGACAAGGGCTATCAGGACGAGCGCGGGTGGTTCTTTTTCGTGGATCGAAAAACGAACATGATAAAAAGATCGGGCGAAAACGTTTCGGCGAGTGAGGTCGAGAGCATTTTGCTAACGCATCCCGCTGTGGACGAAGCTGCTGTTATAGGTGTGCCTGACGCCATTCGCGACCAGGCGATCAAGGCGTTCGTGAAGCCTAAGTGCGGCCATCGGCTGACAAAGGAAGCCGTGCTTGAATTTTGCGCGGAGCACATGGCCGGTTTCAAGGTGCCATCGCATGTTGAAATCGTCGACGATTTCCCGCGCACCTGCTCCATGAAGATCGAAAAGAAGCTTCTGAAATAGCTTCGTGGGGCTGCGGTCTTCTTGCGAACAGCGTGTTTGGAAAGACTTGTTGCCAGAGGTTGAGGAGGACTAAATGGAGTATTCGAAGCAAGCGGCGCCAAGATGCGGCGCTCCCTCCAAAGGCGACGGCCTTCCGGTGGTCTCGTCAGACTCGGATGCTGGGAAGCGGGCGCGAAAATCGGTGCGCAAAACCATTGACGATGTGACCATGACGCCCTTTTTGCGCAAGGTCACGCTTTTCTCGAGCGGGGGGTCTTTCCTCGATGGCTACGTTCTTTCCCTCATAGGGGTTGCCCTTACGCAGATAGCTCCCCAATTTGACCTCACCACCGTGGAAAGCGCAGCTATCGGCGCGTCGGTGATGCTCGGCATCTTCGTGGGAACGATCGTGGGAGGATATCTCACCGACCTCATAGGGCGTAGGAAGATGTTTGTCGTGGACATCGTGGCAATTGGCCTGTTTTCCCTTCTCAGCGTGTTCTGCTCGAACCCTTTGCAGCTGATACTCGCACGGTTTTTCATAGGCGTGTTCGTTGGAGCCGACTATCCCATAGCCACATCGCTCATCGCCGAGTTCACGCCTAAGCGCCATCGCTCCATCTCCATGGGCATGGTGTCGGCGGCATGGTATCTAGGCGCCACCGTGGCGGCTTTCGTGGGATACTTCCTGTATTCCGTTCCCAACGGGTGGCAGTGGATGCTGGGATCGGCGATCGTTCCCTGCATCGTTCTCTTGGTGGGGCGCCGCGATATTCCCGAGTCCCCTATGTGGTTGGCTCAGAAAGGCCGCACTGAAGAGGCTGATGCGGTTATGCAGTTTGTTTACGGGGAGGGAATAGAACTCGATCTTGAGAAGCCGGGTGAAAAGACCCGGTTGAGGAAGGTGTTCTCTAGCGGGTACCTCAAGCGCATCGTATATCTAGGCATCCTCACGCTATGCCAAGTGGTTCCCATGTACGCCATCTACACGTTCGGACCCGAAATTATGACGGCTTTCGGGTTGGGGGAAGGGCACGAGGCGATTCTCGGCGAAAGTGCGGTGAGCCTGTTTTTCCTGATAGGATCCTTCCCGGCCATGTTCTGGCTGAACTCCATGGGGAGGCGGACCTTGCTCATCAGATCGCTTGCCCTTATGGCGACGGGCTTGGTGATTCTTGGGCTGTTTCCTAGTGCCCCGATTTTCGTCATCATCTTGGGATTCGGCCTGTATGCATTCTTCAGCGGCGGTCCGGGCATTTTGCAGTGGCTCTATCCCAACGAGCTGTTTCCCACTGAAGTGCGCGCTTCCGCCGTGGGAATTGCCATCGCGTTCTCTCGCATCGGCACCATCATAGCCACTTACGGCACGCCGATATTCCTCGCTGCCTACGGCGTTGGCGCCACCATGCTCGTAGCGGCGGGCTTAGTGATCTTGGGGCTGGTTCTTTCGGTGATCATGGCACCGGAGACACGTGGAAAATCGCTTTTGGAGACAAGCTCCCTCAACCTCAAGGAAAGTAAATCCTGATCGGGTGCAAGGGGCTTGATCCTCGCGCCTCGCGCCCGATTGCGGGCTTTCAACTTAAAGCGCCCCGCCTTCATGCCCGTAGTCAGGAATGAGGGCGGGGCGCGTCTGCGAGTGCTCAGCGTTGCTTCGAGAAGGTCGCTATCTTCCTTGCCACTTCGGTGCACGCTTCTCCACGAATGCGGCAGGCCCTTCTATTCCATCGGCGGTCTTTTCGAGGAAGCGGTACGCGGCATCGCTGTAGCGCATGGCGTCCTCTTCCGACATCTGACTGGCAGCATGTACGATGTACTTGGTCCACTTCAATGCCAAGGGGGCGTTTCTCAGGCACTCTTCTGCCAGTTCGACAGCCCTGTCCATGACCTGTTCGGGAGGGACGACGTAGTTGACAAGACCGAGTTCCTTCGCCTCGGGAGCGGTTATTTTTTTGCCGGTAAGAAGCAGTTCCATGCAGTCTTTGCGGCCGATATCTCGAGCCAACCGGACGATGCCGCCGGTGGAGGCGATTATTCCCAGGCCAACTTCCGTGCAGCCGAACTTCGCGCGCTCGCTGGCAACAACCATGTCGCACGACAGCGCTATCTCCATTCCCCCTCCCGCCGCAGATCCATTGCAGGCGGCAATCACCGGTTTCGAACACAGACGCGCGGTCAGTCCGCCAAAGCCGTGCTCGGTCACCGTTTGGCATTCACCGCCTTCGCTCAGCTCGGAAAGATCCTCTCCTGCGCAAAACACCTTGCCCGTGCCGGTCACGATTATCGCGCGTACGGCGGGATCTGTTTCAGCTTGATTCATAATGCTTTCCATTGCCTTTGAGGTCGCTCCGTTCAGGGCGTTCGCCACTTCGGGGCGGTTGATGCGAATGACGAGCAGCCCATCTTCGCGAAGGTCGGATACGACGGTGTCGGTTCCATGGTAGTCTGACATAGTGTCTCTTTTCTCTTTGTTCCGTCATTTTTGCCAATGCCTTGCAAAGGCCTGCCTCCATGCTACCAGCTGCGCCCTGCCGGCGCATCGCAAGGGGCTCGGTAACTCTGCGGCGGCCGGAAGCCGAACATCGCAAAAAAATGGGTAGCGTCCGCAAAGATCGACGAGGCAGGCTCCGCCAGGCCCCAGGCAAGGTCTCTTAAGAGGGTTTTGCAAGCATCCCCAGATTGTAAGTAACCGCTCATTCACGGCAATCTTGCGATGACGGAACCTTGCGGGCGTAGCAGACTAAACGATATCGTCGGTCGTTTTGCGTGATCGACGGTACTTCCTCGGAAGGGGCTTATCCTATATTGGGCGCAACAAGAAGGAAAGGGCTGAGAGTGAACATTATCGTTGCCTTCAAGGTCGTTCCCGACGACCAAGACATACGGTTTTCAGAAGATGGATCGCTGGACTATTCGAAAGCGAAGGGCGTGGTGTCGGCCTACGACCTGAACGCCATCGAGGCTGCAGTGCGCTTGGCTGCGGACCACGAGGGATCGAAGGTCGTTGCGGTGACGATAGGCCCTGCGTCCATAGACGACCCCAAGCTTAAGAAAAACGTGCTCTCGCGCGGGGTGGATGAATTGATGGTGGCAGCGGACAACGGGCATGCCCACCTCGACGCACATGCGACGGCCGCCGTGCTGACATCGGCTCTGGAGCAGATCGAGCCGTACGATCTTATATTGTGCGGAGACGGTTCCGCTGACGATTACGCCCAACAAGTGGATGTCCATCTTGCTTCGGCGCTTGGCCTGCCGTGCGTGAGCGGAGTCGTGAGCATCGACGCGCAAGATCATGTCCTGCACGTCGAGCGAGCCACAGAAAACGCGATCGAGGTCATAGAAGTCGGCCTTCCCGCTGTTGTCGCGGTAACGCCCGATGCGGCATCTCCCCGCATTCCGGGCATGAGGGACATCTTGGCCGCCGGGAAAAAGCCCGTCCATAAGGCTGGGGAGGGCGTCGTTGCAAAGAGGTCTTTAGAAGAGGTGTCCTGCAAGGCTCCGAAGATGTCCGCGCGCAGGCAAGACACGTCCGACGCTTCCCTTGACGGTGCAATAGACCGTTTCGCGGCAGCGCTTAAAGCATCCCTGTGAATCGCGATTGACGAATAGAGAAGGGCGAGGATTCTCATGAAAGCACTTGTTGTGGCAGAAAGCACGGAAGCTGCGCGCGAATTGGCGGCGGGAGCGCGTACCTTGGCGGAAAGAGTCGTTCTCATCTGTTTCGGTGACGCTCCTAGCGCGGTTGCAGACGAGGTTGTCAATATCGATGTTCCCGCCGAGGCAGTGCTCGACGATGCTTACGAAACAGTGAATGCCGTTTTCGATGAGGAAGAACCCGGCTATGTTCTGGTGGAGGCATCTCGGCGCATGAAGTCTATTGCCGGGAGGCTGGCGTCGCATGCGGGAACGGCCGCGATAACCAACGTGAGAGCGTTTTTGGAAGAAGGCCTTGAAAGCCTGTACTACGGCGGCGTGGCGCAGCGGGTGCAAAGGGCTGTAACGGACGTGACCGTATGTACCGTTGTGCCGGGAACGTTCGAAGGGCTTGCGGCCTTTGGCGATAACGTTGAAAGGAGCGCTTCCTGGGTTGCTCCCGCCTCCCCGCTGCGACTTCTTTCGTCCAAGCCGGTGGAGAGGAGGGGAGCCGATTTGTCGAAGGCCGATGTCGTTGTGGCCGTCGGGCGCGGCTTTGTCGAAAAGGAGGATATCAACCTTGCGCGCGGGCTATGCGACAAGCTGGGAGCAGGCCTCGGTTGCTCGCGCCCCCTTACCGAAGGGGTAGATTGGATGCCCGCCGAAGCCTACATCGGGGTCTCCGGCCTCATGATTTCTCCCAAGGTGTACGTTGCCTGCGGCATCTCGGGACAGATGCAGCATATGGTGGGCTGCAATCGCGCCGGAACCCTGTTCGCCATCAATAAAGACAAGGACGCTCCGGTGTTCAAGCAGTGTGACTACGGCTTGGTTGGAGACGTTAAAGACGTTCTTCCCGCTTTGCTCTCGGTTTTATAAACGGGCGGCTGTCCGGAAGGAAGGGTTGAGGGATATGTCCGAGACAGATTTCGACATCATCGTCGTAGGGTCGGGCTGTGCCGGTGCCGTGGCCGCCTATACGGCAGCGTCGGCAGGAAAAAGCGTGCTCGTTGTGGAGAGGGGAAACTTCTCCGGCTCCAAGAACATGACGGGCGGTCGCATATATTCCCATGCGCTCAAGGAAGTGTTTCCAAATTTTGAGAAGGAGGCCCCGCTTGAGCGCAAGATAACCCATGAGCGTCTAGCGCTCCTTGATCGCTCGTCCCAAGTGGCCATAGACTTCACAAGTTTGGAGCTTGCCGAGGAAGGGAGGGATTCCTACGCTGTCTTGCGCGCGCCGTTCGACCAATGGCTTGCCGAAAAGGCGGAGGAGGCCGGTGCTGAATACGTGTGCGGCATCGCTGTCGAGGAGCTTCTGAAAGACGAGGCGGGACGCGTTTTCGGCGTGAGCGCAGGTGGGGATGAGATAACCTGTCGGGTGGTCATTTTGGCCGAGGGGGCGAACTCGCTGCTTTCGGAACGCAGTTTGGGCAACCCTCGCCCCAAGGCGAGCGAGATGGCCGTCGGGATAAAGCAGGTGTTCGAGATCGCGCCGAACGTGATAGAGGATCGCTTCTTGCTTCCTGAAGGAGAGGGGGCAGCGATGCTCTTCGTGGGAGATTGCACGCACGGCAGCGTGGGGGGAGGCTTTCTCTACACGAACAAAGAGTCCATCTCTTTGGGGCTTGTCGCCACCATATCTGCAGCGGCTGCATCGTCGAACGACTGCCCGATCTATCAGATGCTCGAAGATTTCAAATCGCATCCGGCCGTCGCCCCCATCATACGGGGCGCAAAGGTTGTGGAGCATTCCGGCCATATGGTTCCCGAAGGCGGATACCATATGGTGCCGAAGTACGTTTTCGATGGATGCGTAATAACCGGCGAGGCGGCAGGCCTTTGCATGAACAGGGGATACCAGGTTCGAGGAATGGATTTCGCCGTGGCGAGCGGACGCATGGCCGCCGAAGCAGCGGTTGAGGCCATCGATAAGGACGACGTTTCTTCCGCAGGTCTCGCTGCGTACAGGGAGCGCATGGAAGACTCCTTCGTCATCCAAGACCTGAGAACTATTTCTTCGTGGCCTCGTACGATGGAGCACTGGGGCGGCTTGTTCAAAGACTATCCGGCAATGGCGAAAGAGATATTTAACGTGCTGTTCAGCGTGGACGGTCGGCCTCAGGCGCGCTTGGTCAAGCGAATAACTCCTCTTGTGCGAGAGTACGGCGCCTTCAGGCTTGCCCGCGAAATGAGAGGGGCTCTGAAATCACTATGAGCGATTCTGGAAGAATCACGGTCAACGTCGATAACTTTTTGGCTCTCAACAAGTATGAGGTCGATGAGGAAAGCGCACATATCGAGCTGGTGGACAATCCCGATGACGAAGAGTTTCTGAAGCTCGTGAAAGTGTGTCCTGCCGCCCTCTACAAGGTGGATGAAGGCGGTGCGAAGACCTTCGATTACGCCGGTTGTCTGGAATGCGGCACATGCCGTATCGCCTGCGAAGACACTATCGTTCGGAAATGGAGGCAGCCGATGCCGACCAAAGGGGTCGAGTATCGTTTTGGCTAGGGCTGCAGCTGCTCGCTTGTCTTTTTCTGCGTGTTCCCAAAGCATGGAATTCTGCGGAAACGCCAAGTGCTGTAATCAGCAAACCCATACACCTTTGCCGACGCCTGCGAATACGGTTGGCTGATTGAGCCGATTCAACAACTCGTCCCGCTGACATCCAGCGGGATCATGTCCAGCCTTAGGGTCTGTTCGACGACCTTCATAAGGTCGTCGTCGCTTATCCGAGGCTTTGCCTTGACAAGCCCCACGAGACCGAAAAGAACCACGCAGAACATCTCATAGACCAGCTCGATCTCTATCTTGTGGTAGGCGGCGTATTCCACGGCAACGTGGTCGTGCAGGCAGTCGACGGTTTCCAAGGTGGCGCGGACGGCGAATGCATCGCGCACGCCCAGCTCCTCGAGCACCCCGATCATGGGGCGCGGCTCGCCCTCGGCGTCGTACAGCGCGTAGCGAAACGTGCAAATGCATTTTCTCAAGGAACCGGTGGTGTCGCCGAACACCCTCGATTCGTTCCAAGCGATGACGCTTTCCACCAAGTCTTCCACGTAGTCGTCCAGCACGGCTTCGATAACGCCGTTCTTGTTCCCGAAATGATAGTAGATAAGCTCGCGGGTGACGTACGCCTCGTCTGCGATAGCCGCCATGGTGGTCGCGTGGACGCCGTCTCGTTCGAAGAGCTTCCGAGCCGCCGAGGTTATGGCTCCCGGGGCTCCTTGCAGCCGACGCGACTCCGCCAAGCTCGCGCGCCGCGCGCGAACCTCGGATGCCGCCTCTCGCGGCGTCTTCTCTCCGAAAACCCTCTGCGACTCCATGTGCGCCTCCTGTGTTCACTGACGAGCAGACGGCCTTTTCGAGCTGCAGGGTCGGCGCCGTTTGTCTTTGCTTTTTTCAGCTGCAGGGTCGGCACCGTTTGTCTTTCACAAAAGCACCCTGTTTGTGAAATCTTACCATATAGCTCCGTGATACACTCCAACCGATTCCGCCAACAAAATCGTATCGACGACAGATCGGAGGAGAAAGGGCTATGTCTGTTCCTGTTTGGGTTACGCCAGCTTCCATGGTAATCTACACCGTGCTGCTCATGCTCTTCACGGAGTTCATGAGGCGCCACTACCGCACCTCCATGTGGTTTTGGGTGGTTTCCCTTGCCACTGTTCCCTTCTGGATAGCAAACATCCCTTCGGACGACTGGTTTCGTTGGGCGAAAAACCTCTCCGTCATCCTACCCCTCATCTATGCGGGCATTGGCAGGATAGCCGCCGTGCAGGGGAAGGACACGCCGTTCTGGAAGTTCATGCGCAAACGCTGGGTTCGCTGGACGCTTTACGGCATCGTGTTCTGCAACATCGCTGAGGCCACGCTGCGCGACGTGGAGATGGGCAACTACATGAACGCCCTTGCCGGCTTCATCCTGTGCGTCACCATGCCCTTCGGCGACAAGTACTGGAAATACGACACCGCGAGCTACGGGGAGATCGTCGCCTACACGGTTCCCATGTGGAACTTCCTCTACACTACGTGGAACGCCTGCTTCGTTTACGCCGAGGGCCACGCCTTCTTTGCCAGCACTTGCTGCATCTTGGCCGCAGCCGAGCTCTATCCGGTAATCAAAAGACAGCCAGAACTCTACATCACGGGGCGTATCTACACCTTGGGTCTGCATCTTCTTTTGCGAAGCTGCTTCCCTTTGCTGTTCCCCACCATCATGAACAGCGAGGCGTGGTTTAACCCAGACGTGATGTTTTGGTGGGGCATGGCCAACGGAATCATGGGCATCCCGTTCGTGTTCTGGTACTGCTACCAGCTTTCCAGCGGCAAGGCCGATGTCTCGTTCCGTCGCGGCGGGGTTCGCGAAAGATATATCGAAGAGCGGGACGCCGGTCTGATCGACGCCTACGGCGACCCGGTGGAACCTGTAAGAAAGCCGGCTGAGAGTTGAGGAGGCGACAAAGGCGCTGGTGACACCCTAAAAGCGCCCTAAAACCGCTGGGGAAGCGCCCGCTATCATCAGCTAAATCCAACTTCTCTTTCGCTCTACGGAAAGGAGCTACCATGGGAATACTCTATCAGGCAGCCGATCCAATTTACTGGGCAGCATGGGTGTTCGTCCTGTTCGCCCTCATGGCCTTCAACGAGTTCGGGCGGGCGAAGCCTTGGAGCGGCTTGGTTCTCTTCGCCGTCGTGCCGGTGGTATTCACCATCTTCGTTTGGCCGCAAACGGCCGTCCTTGGCAACGAGTATGGCACCGGGAACTGGTTCACCTGGGTAAAGACCTATTCTGCGCTGGCGGGGTGCCTTGGGTTCATGGCCCTGCGCTTCGTCAAGTGGCAGGGGAAAGACGGCAAGACCCACTACCTTTACGAGAAGAAGTGGGCGCTTTGTTTCCCTCCCCTCATCTTGGCAATCAACATAGCAGAAGCGGTCGTTCGCGACTTCCAGGTGTTCGGCTTCGCCCTTTGGGAAGGCGGCGTGGTCGAGAATCTGTGGACTATTTCGGGTCCTTGGAACATTATGAACGGGATAGCGGGAATACTGAACATCGTCACCATCTGCGGCTGGTTCGGCATCTTCATTGCGAAGAGTTCGTCGCGTGACATGATCTGGCCTGACATGATCTGGCCTTGGATCATTGCCTACGACTTATGGAACTTCGCCTATACTTACAACTGCATATCCGATCATTCCGCCTACTGCGGTTTGGCGCTGCTTTTGTCCTGCACCATTCCCTCCTTCTTCATCAAGCGCGGAGCGTGGCTGCAGCATCGCGCCCAAACGCTGGCATTGTGGGCCATGTTCGTCATGACCATACCGCAGTTCGCCGATGTTTTGGCACCCATCCCCACTACCCACAACCCTGCGGCGTTCTTCGCAGTGAGCTTCCTTGCCCTCGCCTCCAACGTGGCTCTTGCGGCATACCAGTACCGGCGTGTTCGCAAGCTGCGCCTGCATCCGCTGAAAGACGAGATCTTCGTCGGCACGAAGGCCTACGAGCGCGCTCTGGCGGAGAACCGGTAAGTTGCTCCGATAACTCGGCGCGTGCCTCGTCACCTTGGGGCGGGCGAGGGAGGTTGGTTGCGCGATTCCGAGACAGCCGACAAGACCGTAGAAGATGGGAAGGCGGTTGCGCGGCTAACGCGGCTGGCTAGTTGTGGCGTTCGCAGTGTGCCGGCATGGCTTGCAGAGGCGTTCTGCTAGAATGCTGGGAAAAGGAAAGGCGAACACGATGACGCATATGAATGACAAGAAACCAGCCGAAAAGAACACCACCGAGCGCTTGCGTGAAGGGGCGAAACGTATAGAACCGCATGTTATCGAGCTGCGACGGATGTTTCATCAGCATCCCGAATTGAGCAAGCACGAGCAGTGGACGGCTGATGCGGTGTGCGCAGAGCTTGATGCCCTGGGTGTTCCGTGGAAGCGCGTGCTGGGAACCGGCGTGGGCGCCACCATTGAAGGGGCGGCTCCCGATGCGTATGTCAACGGCGTTCCTCGTCGCCGACTTGCCATGCGGGCCGATATGGACGCGCTGCCGGTGACCGAGCGCACGGGCGCCCCATTCGCTTCCCAGTGCGAGGGCATTATGCATGCCTGCGGGCACGATTGCCACATGGCCATGACGTTGGGCGCGGTTCGTCTGCTTACCGAAGTGCGCGATCAGCTGCGTGGGGAGGTTCGCGTGATCTTCCAGCCTGCGGAGGAAATTTCCTGCGGTGCCCGTGCCATGATAGCGGCGGGGGTTCTTGAAGGGGTGGATTCCATTTACGGGGCGCATGTTTGGAGCGAGGTCGAAGCGGGCACGTTTTCCTGCGAGCCGGGTCAACGTATGGCTCACACCGACTGGTTCCGCATCGACATAGAGGGCGTGAGCGCGCACGGGTCCATGCCGCACAAGGGCGTGGACGCCGTGGTCGTCGGCGCCGAAATGGTCACGGCGCTGCAGGTGCTGGTCAGCCGTGATGTTTCCCCGTTCGAGCCGGTGGTGGTGACGGTGGGGGAGTTCCACGGCGGCAGCGCGCGCAACATTATGGCGGGAACGGCGTATCTGACCGGCACCGTTCGCACATGGAGCGACAAGCTGCGTGCCGAAGTGCCCGACCGTTTGGAGCGCATTGTGGGAAAGCTGGCTCGCGCATTCGGCGCGAAAGCCACCTTTTCGTTCGAGTCGGGCAATGCCGGGTTGGCGAACGATCCGGAATGCGCCGCTCGAGCGCGTCGCGCAATAGTTGAAACGCTGGGGGAAGAGGCCGTCGGTTCTTACGAAGGAACGCTTTCCGGCGAAGATTTCAGCGAGTACCTCCGCTTCGTTCCCGGTGTGTTCGTGTTCGTGGGCGGTCGCAACCCCAATGTGGGCGCGAACCATCCGCAGCACAGCTGTTTCTATACCGTGGATGAAAGTGTTCTGGCCAAAGGAGCACTCGTTGCCGCCCAGTATGCAGTGGATTATCTGGGGGAATAGTTCTCTTGGCGATCTCGCGCGAGAAGCCGCCGCTGCTCTCTGCATGCAATACGTTGCGGGCTGCTTGGGAGAGAGGTCTTGTCGTCAGCCATCGTCATCGGCGGCATGCTCGCAAGGTGCGATCGGAGCCTGATCGGCGCTATGCTTGCACGATGAAGGGGAGAGGAAGGTCGTGAGGCTCGAGGGGAATGGCGGGTATTTTCTGCTCCTTGAAGGCAACGCCCACGACAACCGCTCCTTCGCGCAGCTGCGGAAGGAAGCGGTCGTAGTTCCCGCCGCCGTAGCCGAGACGATTATTGTGAGCGTCGAACGCGACCATGGGAACCACAACGGCGTCGATTTCCTGTGGTGCAACACAGCGAAATCCCTGCCGTTCGAGCTTTTCTCTCGCGAAACTGCGCAGCGGATGCGAAAGGAACGCCTTGCAAGCACGCTCCATCTGGCTGCGGGAAACAAGGAAGAACTCCATGCGGGTGCGCGATCTCGTCGAAACTGTGAGGACTTCGGAGGCCTCGGAAGCCTCGGAAGCCTCCTTGACCATGCAGGGGAAACACACGTGCCAGCCGCGCGCGAACGCGGCATCTGCGAACGCGGAAAGACTCACCTCGCTTTTCATGGCGGAATATACGCCAACAACAGGAGCGCCGCAAGTTAGGGTATCTTCGCAGGCTAAAGGAATATTTTCAGCGAGACGTTCCTCAAGGTAACGCTCGAGCATGCGGCATGCTTGCGCGCTGCGCAACTCACGTTCCCGTGCGGGAATGGCATCGCGGGCGGCGAGCACCCTTTTTCGAGTTTCCTTCTTCTCTTCCATGCGGCCAGTATACTCTTTCTGCAAAGGGAAGATGCCGCGAACTTTGGCTGCGGAATCTAGGAAGCATGTCGCGGCCAATGGAAGCTAGGCGAAAGCAACAAGGAACTTCTCATCGCCGAAGGAACGCGTCGGCTAGAAGGCGCGGCTGCCGAGGGGCATCGCAGGGGTTCGCATGGACCCGCAAAGGAATCGAAAGATGTTCATGGGCGTTTTAATGAGAATTTTTTGCAGCAATGTATTCATAATTAATCGACTTAGCAATATTTTCTGCCGTACTCTTGCTATAATTGCGCTGCATTCGTAAACTGCGAATTATTTTTAAACCGTGCCTTTTGCGGAGGTTGCCTGAAAAGACGCCGAAACATGGCGTCTTTTCGCGTATTGAGAAGAAATAGTGATTGATTAACATATATATATAGAGAAATAAGTGAATGCCGAGCGAGGCATGACCGCATCGGGCAGGATCTGAACCGAGCGCAAGTTCCGTCGGGAAGGGTTCGCACCGAGAGTGAGCCGAACCGAGTTCGAAGAGCATCGAAGGCGAACCGCATCGGGCGAAACCCGAAGCTGATGAAAGACAGGAGGCATTGTGCAACTCAAAGCGTCGATCGACTACGGTCTGCGAGCCATTCTTTACTTGGCTGCGCAGGGAACCACTTGCTCGTCGAAGGACATAGCGAACGACATGTCCATTCCGCGCGATTATCTCATCCAGCTCGCGCAACTTCTGCGAAACGCTGGTCTTATAGAGGCTCGTCCAGGCAAAAACGGAGGCTACAGCCTTGCCAAAGACCCTTCCGGCATAAGCGTTCTGCAGATTGTGATGGCGCTCGACGAGGATTCCAAGCATTCGATGCACGATAAACGGTCTAGCCGGCAGGGCGGCGAGGTGGTACGAAACGTGGAGCAAACGTACGATCTCATAGAAGACAGCTTCGATGCGTATCTGGACAGCCTGACCGTCGATGCGCTGCTCAACTGCGCACAGGATGCGGAACACGCCGAGCATTATCTTGCCGATCGCTTGGAAAACGAATCCTTGCGGCTGGCGGCAAGATAGGGCGCCTTTCGTCAGGTTAGCGGCAAGATAGGGCGCCTTGCGCCAGGCTGGCGGCAAGATAGAGCGCCTTGCGCCACTTTCCGTCAGATGTGCTGGCACTTGCCAACAGCGTCGGTTTGCGGGTGAGGCGAGCGGCGGTCGAAAGTGCCTCACGACGAACGCGTTATCCGCGCTATCCAATTCCTAAAATCTGCATAGCTAGGAGCGCCGCCGTGAGCACGGTGACAATTGCCACCGTTAGCCAGATGAGCGCCCGCGAAACCGGACGTGAGCGAAACGCTCCCATAATGCGCTTGTCGGCGGAGATGATGGCCATGAAAACCAGCAGCACGGGCAAAATAATGCCGTTCACGAACTGAGCGGTAAGCATGATGCCCAGCAGATTTATGTTCGGAACAAGCACGATAACGGCGGAGAACGCGATCACGAACGTGAAGATGCTCTTGAACAGAGGAGCTTCCTTCCATTTAAACGAAACGCCCGCTTCCCATCCGAACGCCTCGCAGATGACGAACGACGTGGTAAGGGGAAGCACGCATGCCGCAAGAAACGATGCGGCAATAAGCCCGATGGCGAAAAGAGCCTCGGCGTACTGACCTGCGAACGGAGCTAGCGCACGAGCAGCATCGGCAGCGCTTTCTATTTCGACGCCCTGTGGAAAAAGCACCGTTGCCGTGGTGACGATGATGAACCAGGCCACCAAGCAGGCGGCAATGGTTCCCGAAACCGCATCGACTTTCGTTGAGAACAAATCCTTCGCCGTGGTACCTTTTTCCACTACGTTGCTTTGCGTGAAAAACATCATCCAAGGGGCGATGGTCGTGCCAATCATGGCGATGACAAGCGATACGAAGCTCTGGTCGTTCACAACTTGGGGAACAACGGTGCTGGTCAAAGCGTTTTCCCAAGAAGGTTCGGCCATGAAGGCAGCAACGGCGTAGGTGACGAACACGCACGAAAGCGCCAAAAACACCTTCTGCACGCTCTTGTAGCTGCCACCTATGACAAGCAGCCACACGGTTACGGCGGCAACGGGAACGGAGAGATATTTCGAGACCCCGAACATTTCCATGCCGCTTGCGATGCCGGCGAACTCGGAAAACGTTGTGGCAACGTTGCCAACAAGCAGGGCGAGCATGGCAAGGGCGGTAAGGCGGATGCCGAACCTTTCGCGAATGAGTGCGGCGAACCCCTTGCCGGTGACGGCTCCCATGCGCGAGGCCGTGATCTCCACAACGATGAGCAGCACGCACATGATGGGAATGACCCAAAGCGTTGCGAACCCGAACTTCGCGCCCACCGTGGAATAGGTGGAGATGCCGCCCGCGTCATTGCCGGCCATGGCCGTGATAATGCCAGGGCCCATGGCGGCGAACAACAGCCAAAGCTTGCCGTGTTTCTTCCCGCTCGCAAGGCTTTTGCCGGTGGCGGTGTCGTTCGTGGCTGAGGCAGCGCCCGACACGTCGTTGTCGGCTCGCCTGCCCGACACGTCGTTCAGCATGCCTTTCTTCCTCAATACCATCGGTCTAGCTCCACGTGTATCCAATTATCTGGAACAGCACCAGCGTGTACAACGCAAGGAACAGAAGCGCAGCCAGCGCGATGCCCACCACCATGAGCGCGTTTACGTGCATCTTGTCGTCGCTCACGTCTTCCTCGATAGCGTCCCACGCGTCATCGACGGTGACGATGCCCAAAAGCGCACCGTGCTCGTCGACTACGGGCATAGCGGTGAGCTCGTATTTGAAGATGTCGGCGGAAACGTCTTCCTCGGTTTCGTCGGGCGTGGCGGTGATCAGGTCTTTGAACATGACGCTACCGATGGGCTTCGCGTCGTCGGTCAGCACGAGCGTGCGCAGCGACACGATGCCCACCAGCTTGTCGTACTCGTCGAGCACGTAGACGTAATGGACGGAAGGGTGGTCTTCGGGAAGCTCGCGCAAAACCTCGATAGTCTCGCCCACGGTGTCGTCTTCGCGCACGGCTACGAACTGGGTGGTCATCATGCCGCCGGCGGTGCCGTCCTTGTAGCCCAAAAGCTGGCGGATTTCGGCGGCATCTTCCACGCCCATGAGACGCAGAAGCTTTTCGGCTTTCTCATAGGAAAGGTCGCGCACGATATCGGCCGCGTCGTCGGGATCCATGCTGCCCAGAAGGCCGGCGGCGCGGGCATCGTCCATCTCGTCGATGAATTCCGCCTGATATTCGTCTTCCATTTCGGAAATGGCCTCGGTGGCCTGCGCGTCGTCAAGATGCTTGAACACGTTGGCGCGTTGCTGCGGGTCGAGCTGCTCCAAGATGTCGGCCACGTCGGCGGGGTGCAGCTCGTCCAAGCGCTTATGGGAAACGGAAAGCTGCACTTCGGAAAGGTCGCGGTCGAGCAGATCCATGTAGTTCCAGGCGATTATCTGCTCGTCGATTTTCTTGCCGAACGCGCGGGCCATGGCAACAACCGCACGCTCAAGCCATGGCGCCAGCCCGCGTAGGATGCCGCGCACGCCCACTTCGGCGCCCAGCAGGCGCAGCTGCGTGCCCGACCGCGAAAGCTTGAGGTCGTTCACGCGCACGACTTTAAGCCCCTGCGTATCGACGATCTGGCGGTTCAGCAAATCGCGTGCGAGCAGCACTTCGTCAGGCTGCAAATAGCTGAATCGGATATCGTGCGCTTCCACGGAAAGCGTGATGCCGTCTTCGGTGAACTCGTCGACATACTTGCGCCACGAGATCATGAACGGCACTTTGCCCGGCCCTTGAAACGCCAAGCTGGTAATGCGCGGGAAAACCTCGCCGGTGGAAATGGCCAGGTCGGAAATAGTTCCAATTTTTTCGCCGGTGGAATCCACGACGGGTTTCCCCAGCATTTGAGAGAGATACAGCATACTTTGGTTCCTTACGTGTCGTGCATCAAGCGCGCTTCTCGATACTGTCCTGTGCGCGGGCGCCTTATGCCGCGCTTGGCAAATCGGGATATGCAGATGATGCGTTCGCAGCCGCCCTTCGGCTGCCAACGCGAGGAAACCGAAGGAGGGCTACTTACTGTGAGGTTTCTGTTTTCGAACCTTCAACAAAGTCCCTTTCCTTGAGCCAATAAAAAACCGCACGTGCTGGCTTGAACCAATCGTTGCGGATTTTCTATCTGGTGACGATGCGCTGCAAAAGCCTTCGCTTTGCCCTGTGTGGCCTGCGCAAAGCGTACGACCTGTGCAACTCGCGCAACCGCTGAAGCCTGCGCAGCCCGTGCAGCAGGCGCGTCTCGTGTGGCAGGCGCGACTCGCGCAGTGCGCGTAATCACCGAAACCGCATTTTAGCATGTTTTTCCAACAGGGAAGGTAAGATGTTCTAAAAATGAAAATAACCTACGCCCTCACGCCCTTGGAGATTTGAAATCTTTATCGCAGGTTCGCGCGGAGAACCTGCACCAGGTCTTTCAGGCTTTACCAAAATTTGACATTATGCGCGGTGTTTGCAGCCTGTGGCTGCTTTACAATAGGGGGCAGTTTTGTAAAGTCATTTTTTATTTTGGGTATGTTGGCGCGCTAGATGTGAAGATTGGCGCATGCAATTTGCCGTGTTGAAGGATGGCGAAACGACCATGATCTACTACGTTGAGGACGACACTAACATTCGCGATTTGACGGTGTATGCGCTCAGGCAGGCGGGGTTCGAGGCGAAGGGCTTCGCGGCTGCGAGCGAATTTTTCTCCGCTTGTAAGGTTCGCCTTCCCGAACTGGTCTTACTCGATATCATGCTGCCCGAAGTGGACGGGCTGGAAATTCTGCATACCATGCGCGAAGATGCTT
>JAEYEL010000142.1 GCA_023403475.1 Actinomycetes bacterium | reverse complement strand
GGCTTAAGCCCTTGTCCCACGAAAACAGGTCTCTGGCACAGTCCCTTTCAGCAGGGACGCTCTCGCAGGGTGGTTCATGAAGGTTTTTGGAGGTGTCGTGCGTAGGGTTTTCGGAATAGTCTGCGTTTCGCTGGGAGCGGCGCTCGTTTTGGGGCGCTGCTCCTTTTCGGTTACAACCAGAAGGAAAGCATTGATGCCGCCCGCGCCTCCGAACAGGCGCTTGCGGGCGTGCAGGACGCCGTGCGCGACGGGGGAGCGGCTGCGACGGCGAAGCCTCTTGACCCGAACATGCCTACGGTCGAGATAGACGGCTACGGTTACGTGGGCTACCTTTCCGTTCCCTCCGTCGGCTTGGAGCTGCCCGTCATGGCGGAATGGGACTACGATCGCCTAAAGACTGCCCCCTGCCGCTAGTTCGGCTCGTCGCGTACCGACGATTTGGTGATAGCCGCGCACAACTACACGTCCCATTTCGGCAGGCTTTCGCGCGTGTCGGCGGGCGATGAGGTGACCTTCACCGACATGGAGGGCATCGTGGACGCCTATGCTGTGGCGGCTTTTGAGGAAGTGAACCCCACGCTTGTGGAGGACATCGAGCGCAGCGGACACCCCCTTGTCCTCTACACCTGTACCTACGGCGGAAAAACCCGCTCCGCCGTGTTCTGCACCCGAAGGTAAGCCCGTGCATGAACGTAAAGCCCCGCCTTCTTGACGAAGCCGCCTCCATATACCAAAAGCACGCGCTATGAGCTTCGTCTCGATGCTTTACGTGCGCTTTCGTTCTCGGTTGCCGTCAACGAAAGTCGCAACGCGCTATGAGCTTCATCTCGATGCTTTACGTGCGCTTCATGGCGCAGGCTGCAATATATGGACGAGCATGGAATCCTATCCGACTAAATACGTTCGGAACGAACCCTTCCGTATTGTCGGATTCCTCCCTCAACCTTCAGTGCACTGAGACGAGGCTGTCGGGCAAATTTTCACTTGCTCGCCTTCAGGATGTCCACGATTTCTTCGTGCGAGAGCGTTTTGTAGCCACCCTCCATGACGAAGGCGCCGTCGGCTATGTCGTCGAGCATGTCGTCGGTTACGCCCAGCTCGGCGATGCTCATTACGAGCCCTATTTCCCGCATCCAGGTCTCCATGCGGAAAAGACCCTCTTTGGCCACCTGTTCTTCGGTTTTGCCTGCCGCGTTAACACCCCACACGTTCACGGCGAAACGAGCGAACTTCGCCAGCCCGTAAGGCATGATGTGGCGATAGTACGCCATCGACACGGCCGAAAGCGTCATGCCGTGGGTGGCGTCGGTGTGGGCGCCTATTGCCTGGCCTATCATGTGAACCATCCAGTCGGTCGATTTCCCCTTGGCGATGAGCGTGTTAAGCGCCCAAGTTGCCGTCCACATGATGTTGCTGCGCGCCTCGTAGTCCTCGGGGTTCGCGACGGCCGCATGGCTGCTGTGCGTAAGCGAGCGCATGAGGCCTTCGGCTAGGTAGTCGGATGTGTTGTCGTCTTCGCCCGAGAAGTACTGCTCCATAATGTGCGACATGACGTCGAAGATGCCTGCGACCATCTGGTAGCGCGGCACGGTAAAGGTGAGGCGCGGGTTCAAAATGGAGAACTTCGGGAACACGTCCTCGCCGAACACATGGCCTATTTTCTGCTTCGTGGCGTGGTTTGTGATGACCGAGCCACCGTTCATTTCTGAGCCGGTGCCCACCATGGTAAGCACGCAGCCTACAGGCACGATTCGCGCATTGGGCGCAGGCGACTCCATGCGGGCGAAGAACTTCTCCCACGGGTCATCGTCTGCCCACGCGCCCACGCTCACGGCTTTCGCGTAATCCACGACCGAGCCGCCGCCTACGGCCAAGATGAGGTCGGCTTCGTGCTCGCGCGCCGCCGCGCACCCTTCGCGCAGCTTATCGGCGGTCGGGTTGGGCATGACGCCCGGCAGCTCGCGTACCTGTTTGCCGGTGGCGGCAAGCTTGGCCGTCACCTGGTCGTAAAGCCCCGTCTTCTTGATGGAGCCGCCTCCGTATACCAAAAGCACGCGCTCGCCGTATTTCGGCAGCTCGTCTTCCAGATAGTCGAGCGCGTCCTCGCCGAAGTAAAGCTTGGTGGGGTTGCAGTAGCTGAAGTTTCCTAACACGTTGCGTCTCCTTCTTATCTTCTTATCTTTCGTTCCGCTTCCGCGAGAATTTCCCTTACGCATTCCGGGTCTGTTTCCCGCATGGCAAGGCGCGGTTGGGGCGAGCCTTCGAAGCTGCCTATCTGCTTTTGAAGCCAGGCAACGTCGTGCCAAGCCCCGCATTTGTAGCCGGCGTTTACCTGCGTGCCCATACACTTGAACCCCAGCGCTTCGTGCATGTGCATGCTGGGTTCGTTCGGCTGGGCCACGAGGCTGAACACGTTGCGCACACCTTGCAGCGCCAGCAGGTCGCATACGGCTTGCAAAAGGATGCGACCCCAACCGTGTCCGCCGTACCCGCGTTCCAGATACACCGAAAGCTCGGCGTTCCACGCATAAGCGGCGCGCTGTGCCTGTCGGTGCGCGTAAGCGTATCCACGCACGCGTCCGTTTTGCTCGATTGCGAGATAGGGGTAGTCTCCCACGATGCCTTCCATGCGATGTGCGAACTCGTTCACGCTTGGCACGCGCGTTTCGAACGTGATGGTCGTCTCTGCAACATAGGGCGCATATATCGCCAGAATCTCTTCCGCATCGCTCACTTCTGCCTGCCGTACTCTGATGGAGGGGGTTTCCATGCTCGTTCCTTCGCTTCCCGTGTTCTTCCCTTTGCTTCCCGTGTTCGTTCCTTCGCTTTCCGCGCTCGTCCTTTTGTCTCCTGTGCTCTTCTCTTCATTTCTCTTGCGGCGCTCTTATGACGGCAGCCTCGCCCGCGCCCAGCTCTCGTGCCGTTTCCTCGTTTCTCGCGCCGACGACCGACCCGCGCCGGATGGCGCTTATTCTATCATGAGCCTTTGCGCTCGCGAGTCTTTGCTCATCAAGCGTCGAAATTACGGCGTCCGTTAATTGTCGCGAGCCTTTGCGCGTAGGATTTGGAGGCGAGTGAGCTAGCGAAGGGGTTGGTAGGTGACATTGGATAGCCCAGCACAACGGAAGGGTTGGGGCGAATGAACCTGTTTCCCGGCCTCGCTTGAATTTATCATCAAATCGTAGCTTTTTTCACGGGACGGATACGTTAAGCTTCCTATATGGAATATCTTATTAGTCATATTACGGCATTCGAATATTGGCGACTCGTCGGGGTTCCCGGCGTGCCCGTTCCCCAGCGCACGAATGCGCAGCAGGTACCCTTGTCGTTCGATGCCGACGCGCTTCGCGATTTTGCCGAAAAAGGTTTGCTGACCATGCCTTTGCATGGCCTAACCTCGAGGAAGGTCAAGCAGGTGCACGGTAGCTCCGCCATCTGCCATCTCTGCCGAAGTCCGCTGCCGCGCGGGGCGATATTCTCTCTTTCGGACGACGTGGGCATCGTGTCGCCCGAGCTTGCTCTCATTGAGGTAGCGAACTCTCTTTCGGTTGCGGAACTCGTTGGTTTGATGTGCGAGTTCTGCGGTCTGTTTTCCCCTTCTAACTCTGTCTTTCATGGACTTGTCAAGCGCCCGGCGTTGACCGATGTTGCTCGGCTACGTTCGTTTCTCGACCGTGCGACCGGTCTTGTCGGTATCATTCGGGCAAGGCGCGCCGCACGCCTTGCTCTCGATCGTTCGAGGTTCCCGATGGAGACAGCGGCCTGTTTGCAATTGACTCTCCCGCGTCTGCTTGGCGGGTCGTCGCTTGGCGGCGCACTGCTGAACGATCGGGTACGGCTCGATACGTCCTCACGCCGCATTGCCGGGATCGATCAGCTTGAGCCCGATATCTACTGGCCTCAGTCGAAGGTGTGCATCGAGTACGACAGCGTTGAATTCCATTTTGACGAGCGCCGCATAGTGAACGATGCCCGTCGGAAGAACGCGCTGCTCTCGGCTGGCTGTAAAGTGGTGACGTTAACGAAAAAGCGGCTGAATAGCTGGTCTGGTATGGATAAGGTTGCAAAACAGACGGCCCGTTTGCTCGGGCGGCGCATATATCCTCCCGATCTTGATCAGCACCGAAAATTACGAGCGGAGTTGCTTGGGAATGACAGCGTGCTAAGGCGGCAATACGCCCTTTCGGCACGCATGGGTCAGTTTGTTGGATAGTTTTTCTGGCAATAAGCTGCACCGAATACAGGGTAGCGACCCGCTTGCCAGCCTGCCCGATCGTTTGCTTTCTTGTCCGCCCGCCTGTCCGTCTGTCCGCCTGCCCTCTCGCTCCCGTTTCCCTTGATGGATTCTCTTTTCCGTTGGCCTGTGCCAAGCTTCCACGTCTGAAATCTTGACACGGGTCATTTGGTCTCCTATGGATCTCTCTCCCATTTCTTTTCGCTTCCCATGCGCCCTCTTCTTGCTTTCTTGGTCTCTGGTGCCCGGTGCCTTCTTCTCTTCTTTGCGTTTCCTTTCGCCTTTCTCTGTTTCCTCTTAAAACATGGAAATCGTGAATTCGTGTTAAGAAATTGGAATTGAGGGGCGAAAACAGAGTGGGAAACGGCTTTTTCTTTGATTTTTCGTCGTTTTGAATTGTAGATGCTTCCATAACCGCAGCTCGCAAAATTCACAGGAGACCAATCTTCCCCTCAATTCCAAATTCTTAACAAGAATCGGGCGTTTTCGTGTTTTGATGGCCCCATTTCCCCTCAATTCCAATTTCTTAACAGGAGCCAGCCTCTTTTTCGTGTTGAAGACCACCCTTCCCCCTAAAATCCGATTTTTCAATATGCGGCTACGAGAAGGGGCAGAAGCCGAGGCGGCGGAGAAGCTGCTGCGGGGAAGCCGTTGCGAAAAAGCGTGGGGAATCGGAGGTTGCGGCTATGGGAGGCGGGTATTGGATTGTTTGTTCCTGAGTTGTGTCGCCAGCCGCTTTCGTTTACGGCTTGCAGAATGTCTCGTGCATCTTGGTTATGCTTCCGTAGCTCGGGGTCTTTGTGTCGCTCTTGTGCCCGTCCTGCGAGGAAGCTGGTGGGATGTGGTGACCTCGACTTTTCAACGAAAATCGGGCATTTCTTCGATTCGGTCTTTTGGCATCGACTTCGGTGGGGTATTCTTGTTCGTGGCTGTTGCGAGCAGGTAGCATCGTGCTTTGCGGCACGGACGATTGCGGTGAGGGTGCCGCGCCACTGTATAATCGCCAGCATATCGGCTTTCACGGCCGCAGTGCGGGTTCCGCGCCCTTCGGCTTGTGCCCTTCGGCCCGTGTGCGCCAGCTCGCGTGCGCAGACCCGCGTGCGTCGGCTCATATACGTTTGCTCGTGTAACGGGAGGTTCTATGTTCGAAAGGTCGCAAAGCTTCGCCAATGCGAAGGCGCATTTTCGCACGATAACGAGACACAAGATGGAAGTGATGCGCAATTGCTTCGCGGTGGGGCTTTACAAGCAGGGGCTTCTGCACGATTTGTCGAAGTACGCGCCCGTGGAGTTCGCAGCGGGCGTGCGCTACTATCAGGGAACGCGCAGCCCGAATGCCGCCGAACGAGACGCGCTGGGCTATTCTGCTGCATGGCTGCACCACAAGGGGCGCAACAGGCACCACTACGAATATTGGGTGGATATCCGCAACAGCCAGGACGGCACGCTTGAGGGCAAGCCCATGTCCACGCGCTACGTGGTCGAGATGTTTTGCGATCGCGTGGCCGCGTGCAAGGTGTACGAGGGTGCCGCCTACACCGACGCGAGCGCGTTGCGGTACTACCGGTGCACGCGCCACAGGATGACCATCCACCCTGATTCGGCCGCCATGCTCGAGGGCATGCTGGAATATCTGGCCGAACGAGGGGAGAAGGAGGCGTTCCGGGCTATCCGCGAAGGCATCGTGGAGCCGCGCTTCACCTTCGGGGAGCAGGGGCGGTTCTAGGGGAAATCGCATGCGGTAGGCATGCTTTCACGCGCGGCGCCTTCGACAACGGACCTCACAACAGTTCTGGCAACGGGCCCTGTAGCGGCTTTCGCGCGCAGCGCCTGTAACGGCCTTCGACAACGAAAGCGAGATCTGCCATCTTTCACAGCAGACCCCGCTTTCGTTTTGCGGATGCGGTCGCTATTCGACGCTTGTTATTCGGCAGCTTCCAACTTGTAGTTGCCGGCGGTGCCGTTCTTCTTGCCCACGGTGGAGCGCATCACGAACAAGGTGCCGAACACCAGCGCCACGCCCACAATCAGGCAGATGAGCGCGTTTTGCACGAAGCCGGCGATGACGAAGCACACAAAGCTCAGAGCAGCTACCGTTATGGCGTAAGGCAGCTGCGTTGACACGTGCGTAACGTGGTTCACGTTCGCCCCCGCCGAGGCCATGATGGTGGTGTCGGAAATGGGCGAGCAGTGGTCGCCGCACACGGCACCGGCCAGGCACGCGGAAATGCCGATGGTCATGAGCGTGGGCTCGTTCGCGAAGATGGGCAGCACGATGGGAATGAGGATGCCGAAGGTGCCCCAGCTCGTGCCCGTGGAAAACGAAAGTCCGCACGCCACCAAAAAGATGATGGCGGGAAGCATCATATACAGGCCGGCAGCGGCGCCCTCCATGACGCCCGCCACGTAACCCGCCGCGTCAAGCGCTCCGGTCATGTTCTTCAGCGAATAGGCGAACGTGAGGATGAGCAGGGCCGGAACCATGGCGTTGAAGCCCTTGACGCAGGAATCCATGGAGGCGCGCATGCCCACCACGCGGCGCAGCCATAGGTACACGAACGAGATCACCACGGCGATGATGCCGCCCCACGGAAGCGCCACGAAGGCATCGGTGCTGCCGAACGCGCCCACGATATTGCCCACGTTTTCGGTAGAGCCCGATGCGTCGGCACCGAAGAACCCGCCCACGTAGAGCATGCCGCCCACGCAGGTGACGATAAGAACGAGAATGGGAACGACCATGTCGACAGTGCGCGCGCGCGTCGCCTCGGCGCTCTCGTCGTTGCCAAGAGAACCTACGTTGCCCGATTTGATGGCCTCAAGCTCCGCCTTCGCCATGGGACCGTAGTCGAAAGCCATGACGGTGATGCCGACAAGGAACGCGAGCGTGAGCAGGCTGTAGAAGTTGAACGGTATGGCGCTCACGAACAGTTCGAGGCCGTTCATGTCGTCGGGCACGCAGCCCGAAACCGCCGCCGCCCACGACGACACGGGAGCGATCATGCAGATAGGCGCCGCCGTGGCGTCTATGATGTAGGAGAGCTTCGCGCGGGAGACGCGGAACTTGTCGGTCACTGGTTTCATGACCGTGCCCACGGTGAGGCAGGCGAAGTAGTCGTCGATGAAGATGAGCAGGCTGAAGATAAACGTGGCTATAAGCGAGCCCACGCGCGACTTGATGTGTTTGGCCGCCCAGTTGCCGAACGCCGTAGCCGCGCCGGTGGAGCTGATGAGCGCCACGATCACGCCCAGCTCGACCAGAAAAACGAAGATGCCGGCGTTTTCCGAGATGGCGGGAACAAGCCCCACGTTCACAATCTCGTCAACCGTGCCAACGGGGTCGAATCCCGAAACCAGAAGGCCGCCCACCACGATGCCGATGAAAAGCGAGCTGTAGGTTTCCTTGGTGATGAGCGCCAGCACAATAGCCACCAGCGGGGGAACCAAAGCCCAAAACGTCCCTACGAATTCCATTTCCCTTCCTTTCTGTTTGCTTCGACCCTTCGGTTCGCAGTTTGCGAAAGTTTGCGTCTTGCGTCCCGCCAAACGGGCTGCGGGGCGCGTCTGCGCAAACTGCATGTCGGAGAGTCGAAAAATCGGGCCATGATGCTTCATGGCCCGACAGAAAGGAACATAAGTCTGTGCGCCATGATAGCTCTCCGCGGTTTTTCGCGACAGTCTGCAGCATGTTGTCCTGCAGCCCAGAAACCGGAAGAATCGGGAAATCGCCCGGTCTCTTCGGCAGCGCCCCCTTTCGCTTCGCGCTTCCCGAGCGTTTTCTCGAAGCTACTGATGGGAGCCGCACCTCCATCATGTCTTTTGTCAATGGAGCCAGTATAGCGGCTTGAAGTCGTTTGTGAAGAGAAAATCTGCCTACAACGGATATTGTGCCCTGCTAAGCGGTTGAATGGCTCGATGACAAGCTCGGCAATAGCTGAATGACAAGCTTGGAAGCGGCTAGGCGGCAAGTTCGGAAAAAGGTGAATGACAAGTTCGGAAACGGTGGCAATCGAAGGTAGGATATGGAAGGCAGTCGGTGTCGTTTCCGCCCCGCGCCAGGGGATCGGACGGGCGCGGGGCGACGGGATGGGGCGATAGGGCGGCAGGACGATAGGACGGCGGGTAAAGAAAGAGTCCCTTGCGCCCGAACCCTTACGCTTCGGCGAAGTTCCAGCTGTTCATGTATTTGATCTGCTCCTCGGTGAGGGTATCTATCTGAACGCCGAGTGTTTCCAGCTTGACCTTCGCCACGTTGTCGTCGATGGATGCGGGAACGTTATAGACCTTGTTCTCCAGTTCGTCGGCGTGCAGGAGCAGATATTCGGCGGCCAGCGCCTGGTTCGCGAAGCTCATGTCCATGACGCTTGCGGGGTGCCCCTCGGCGCAGGAAAGGTTCACGAGGCGACCTTGCGCAAGCACGATGACGGTGCGCCCGTCGGCCAGCGTGTACTCTTCCACGAGCGGCTTGATTTCCTCTTTCTTCACGGCGTGCTCCTCAAGCCACGTAAGGTTGATCTCGGAGTCGAAGTGGCCTGAGTTCGAAAGGATGGCGCCGCTCTTCATGTTCTCGAAGGCGGGCGCGTCTATGACCTTGCAGTTGCCGGTGACGGTGACCCATACGTCGGCGAATTTGGCTGCCGTGGCGGCGGGCATGACCTCGTAGCCCTCCATGTGCGCTTCGAGCGCTTTCAAGGGGTCTACCTCGCACACGATGACGCGCATGCCCATGCCCTTCGCACGAAGCGCAAGACCGCTGCCGCAGTGTCCGAAGCCCGAGATGACGATGGTGCGACCGCACAGAAGGCGATTCGTGGCGCGAACGATGCCGTCGAGCGTGGACTGGCCGGTGCCGTAGTGGTTGTCGAAGAAGTGCTTCGTGTTCGCGTCGTTGATGTTGAACACGGGATAGCGCAGCTTCCCTTCGGCGGCCATGGCGGCCAGGCGTATCACGCCGGTGGTGGTTTCCTCGGTGCCCCCAATGACATGGGCAAGCGCTTCTTGGTGCGCGGTGTGAAGCGCGGTGTCCAAATCTGCTCCGTCGTCCATGATGATCTGCGGGTTCGTGGCTATGACGGCTTCGATGTGGCGGTTGTAGGTTTCCATGTCCTCGCCGGTGATGGCGAACACGTTCACGCCGAAGTCGCGCACGAGCGATGCCGCCGTGTCGTCTTGGGTGGAAAGCGGGTTCGAGGCGCAAAGTGTCACTTCCGCGCCCGCCGCCACGAGGGCGCGCATGAGGTTGGCGGTCTCGGTGGTCACATGCATGCACGCGCCAACGCGGATGCCCTTAAGCGGGCGTTCACGTTCGAAGCGCTCGCGGATGCTTGCGAGTACCGGCATGTCGCGTGCGGCCCATTCGATGCGCGCGAGCCCGGCGTCCGCCAAGTTGATGTCTTTGATGTCGTAGTTGCTGGCCATGGTTTCTCCCTTTTCGTTCGCTTACCTGTGCTGCCGCTTTCTCGTGGCGTTGCTTCCGTTGGTTTGGGGTCTGGGGAAAGCGTACCACATGCGCTTTCGGTGCGGCGCTTCCCGCCTAGAAAGACCATGAAGGAAAGAGCGATGGACGCGGCAGCGGGTGCCAAAGTATCGAAGAGGGTGCCGGAGGGACACGCCAAAATGCACCCCGGCGTGCCATTAGGCG
>JAEYEL010000110.1 GCA_023403475.1 Actinomycetes bacterium | reverse complement strand
GCGATGAGCTGAGGGATTAAATTCGCCGCTATGACGAGGGTGAACATGACGACAAGCGCCGCCGCGCCCATTGCGTCGAGCCTTGTGAACACGAGCGGATGCAGGCGCGTGCGGCCTGCGCTGCCGTGATAACAGCGCGCCTCCATGGCGAACGACAATGTTTCCGCGTGGCGAAACGCACTGGTGAACAGGGGAACCATGAGCGAGCTGAGCATGCGCGTCCTTCCTTTGAGCGAGCCCGAGAATGTGGCACCCCGACTTATCTGGGCTCGGTAGACGCAGGTAAGCTCGAAAGCGAACTGGGGCAGGAAGCGCAGCGCTATGCCCATCATCATGGAAAGCTCGTGTGCGGGCAGGCCTATGCGGGAAAAGGGCTTGAGCAGGTACTCGAACGCATCGGTGATGTCGAGTGTGGCCGTGGCAAGGGTGAGCAGGCTCACGCCGAGCAAAAGCAGCAGCAACCGGCAGGCGATGAATGCCGCCTGCGCCAGACCGGCTTCGCTGATGCAGACGACCCACCATTGGAAATACACTGTGCCGCCCTGCACGAAGAACACGTTGAGTAGCGCCGTTACAACCACGAGGAACAAAAGCGGCGCGATGGAGCGCATCGCTTGGCTAAGAGGGATTTCCGCAAGCGCATAGAACGCGAATGTGAAGGCGGCGCATACGGCAAGCCCCGCGTAGTTCTGCGCGCAGAACACGACGACCATGAACACGAGGGAAAGCAGAAGCTTCGCCCGCGGATCCATGCGGTGTACGGGGCTGGTTCCCGGCCAGTAGCGCCCGAAGATTGCTTTACCGGGCATGGGATGCCTCCGATGATTCCTGCGCCCCCGGCGTCCCCGGCGACCCCGACGCCCCTCGTGTTCCCGGCACCCCCGACGCTTCGGGAGGGTTCGCAGCGTTTTTCCCATTCGCCGTCTTGCTGCCGTTCTTTCGCGCATGGTAGAGCGCCGCCAAGTCGTCGGCAAGCGCTTCGGCATCGTTAAGGGCGCGGGGGAGGGAAAACCCGTTCTCGCGCAGGTCGTTCGCAAGTTTTTGCGCGGTGGGCACGCCGAGACCTATGCTGCGCAACCTTTCGGCATCCGCGAACACTTCGGCGGGCGTTCCCAAAGCGAACTGCTCGCCTTCCTTAAGTACGAGTATGCGGTCGCAGTAACGTGCAAGATCGTCCATGCTGTGCGACACCATGACCACGGTAAGACCGCCTTCATGCAAATTGGCTATGAGCTGCAGGAACTCCTCTCGTGCGTGCGGGTCGAGTCCGGCTACGGGCTCGTCGAGCACAAGAATGCGCGGGTTCATGGCCAAAACGCCCGCGAACGCCACACGCCGTTGCTGGCCTCCGGAAAGCTCGAAGGGGCTTTTCTCGCGTAAGGCCTCGAAGTCAAGCTGCACGTCTCGCAAGGCGCGTTGCACGCGCTCGTCCACCTCTTCGGGGGCAAGGCCTAGGTTGCGCGGCCCGAATGCCACGTCGTCGTACACCGTGGCGGCGAACAGCTGATGCTCAGGATACTGGAAGACCATGCCCACCTGTCCGCGCACGGCTTGAGCCGCCTTCTTGTTCGCAAGATCGCGTCCGCCTACCGACACCGTGCCGCAGGTGGGGCGCACAAGCCCGTTCATATGCTGCAAAAGCGTGCTCTTCCCGCTGCCCGTGTGTCCTGCGATGCCGAAGAACTCGCCGTCTTCCAAGGTGAAGCTGATGTCGCGTAGCGCCCATACCGCGTCGGGAGAGGTTCCCCATGCGGGTTTCTCGCTCGGTTTGGCAGTTGCGCCGCTTTGCGCCTTCGCCTTCTCCCGGCGTCGCTTTTTGCGCCGACGCTGCTTTTCGGCGCGTTCGGGGTTGTCGTAGGTGAAGCTTACCTGGTCGAATACAATCGACATAGCTCCTCTTTCAGCTCGCTTTCGGTTACGCAGGTGCGCACGGGCACGCCGCGCCGCTGCAGTAAAAGGGAAAGGCGGCAAGCGGCGGGCACGTCGAGGTTGAGGCTTTCCAGAAGCTCTCCCTGCACAAGCACCTCTTCGGGCGCGCCGTCAAGGCGAATGCCCCCGTCGCCCATCACCACCACGCGCTCTGCAAGCGCGGCCTCTTCCATGAAGTGCGTGATCATGACGATGGTCATGCCGCGTTCGTGCAGTTCGCGGCATACGCGCAGAAGCCCTTTGCGCCCGCGCGGGTCGAGCATGGCCGATGCTTCATCGAGTACGAGGATCTGCGGTTTCATAGCCAGCACGCCGGCAATGGCCACGCGCTGCTTCTGCCCGCCGGAAAGGGTGCTCGTCTCGTGGGCCTCGTAGCCCTGCAGACCCACTTCGGCAAGAGCGCTTTCAACGCGATCGGCAAGCTCGTCTGCGGGAACGCCTAAGTTTTCCGGCCCGAAGGCCACGTCGTTTTCGATAAGGCTTGCCACCAGTTGGTCGTCGGGGTTCTGAAACACCATGCCCGCGTTGCTGCGAATGAGGTAGGTGAGCTTTTGGTCCTGCGTGTCGTATCCGAGCGTGTGCACGCTGCCGAGGTCGGGCTCAAGAAGGGCGTTTATATGCTTGGCGAGCGTCGATTTCCCCGACCCGTTGCCGCCGAGCAGGCAGACGAACTGTCCACGCGGTACGCTCAGGTTCAGGTCGTCGAACACGAACGTTTCCCCGTCGTAGGTAAACCCTGCGTGTTCGAAGCGAACCGCCTTGCTGCCCGCGCTTCCTTTCTCCGCCGTTTTTCGGCTTTTTCCAGTCAACGTCTGGCCTCCTTCGGTTGCTTCCTTGGTTGCTTCTTTGGTTGCTTTCTCGGCTATCGTCCCTTCACCTGCTTTTTCTTCGGGGTGATAAGGTTCGAGATGCTTTTGTACACCACGAGCGTCAGAACGGAGTTGAGCGCCGCCTTGATCAGGTTGAACGGCGTGAGTATGGGAACGATCATATCTATGACCGCCTGCAGGGGAACGCCGAGCCATGCGGGCGTGATAACAAGGTTGCCTACGATGGCCATGGCGGTTGCGCACACGATGCCCGCGAGCAAGCCGGCGATGGCTCCTTGGTAGGTGCGCCTTTTCGCATAGATGGTCGCTGCTGGTAGAACGTATCCCGTTACTACGAGGATGTTCATAACGGCACCGGAAAAGTCGGCCATGAGGATGCCGTGCACGATGGCGCCCACAACGCCCACCGCCACACCCGCCGCCGGGCCGAACGCGAAGCCGCTTACCATGGCGGGCATGGCCGAAGCGTCGTATTTAAGCCACGTGACGCCGGGGAGCAGGGGAAACTCGATGAACGACAGCAGCACGCCGATGGCGCACAGAAGCGCCATGGTAACGAGCTGGCGGGTATCCCATCTGTTTGTGTTCGTGAAGGCGGGGGGGCGGTTGGGGCTGTTCGCGGGTTCTGGCATGTTCGTCTACCTTCCTTTCGCGAGGCTTGCGTGTCTTCGGGTTCGCTTCCTGGCCTCGCAGAAAAGAAGAAAGCCCGTATGAATTCCTTCCATACGGGCTTTTCGCTCACAAATTCGTGCCGCCGCTTCCGGCATGCGCTTCATGCGAACTTCTGCCTCTTCCATCCGGACTGTAACCGTTGGTCCCGGAATTTCACCGGGTCAGCCTCATGCTCGTCGCCTTCCGCCGCCATCTTGTTGCAGTGCGTAGCGACAAAAAACGGCTTGCGCGACGAGCATCAGGGTCGCGGACTTGCGTTCATCCGAAGGCCTTAGCGCTCATCGCTTTCGCAATCTGCGAAAGCGTGCGCGAAAACCTGGGGAATTCCGCTTACCGCCAGTGAGGGTTTCCACCTCGCCCTGAAACAGAATTCATCTGCCGCGCATTGTAACCATTGCTCGCGGAAAATGCAAGGGGAAATAATTTGGCAACTAACGCGCCCGCGCGCGACGGCGGCGCGGCTGGCAACTAACTCGCGCCCGCGCGCGACGGCGGCGCGGCTGGCAGCGAGAGCCTATCCTTTCCAGACATAACCGCTTCCGCGCCCACCGCCCACCTTCTCTATTTTCCCCTCATTCAGCAGTGCATGGAGGGTGCGCTCGACGGTGATCTGGCTGATGTCGGGGCATGCCTCGATAATCTGCGATTTCGTCACTTTGCCGATACTGCTGCTCAAAAAGGCTTCCACACGCTCGGTCTTGGTTGCCTTTGCCGCCAGTACAGCGTCGATTCGCGATTCTAGGTCGCGGTATGCAGCCAGAACAACGCCAAGCATGTAGCGGACGAAAGGGCCAAGGTCGTTCTCGCCGGACTCCCAGTCAACAGAGCTTCGAGCCAGCGCGTCGTAGTAGTCTCCCTTCGTACGCTCGATCTCTTTCTCTATGGAGACGTACCTGCCCACCAAGTAGCCGGCCTTGTAAAGCAGGAGCAGCGTGAGCAGGCGACTCATGCGACCGTTGCCGTCGTTGAAGGGGTGTATGCACGTGAAATCGAAAACGAACATGAGCGAGAGCAACAGCGGGTCGTTTTCGCCGGAGTCGATGCCTGCCTTCAGCGCAGCGCAGAGCTTCTCCATGGCATCGGGTGTTGCGACCGCCGGAACTGTCCTAAGGCGGACATATTCGGTGCCGTCTTCCCGTATGCCGCGCACTTCGTTGTCCCCAATCTTGAAATGCCCGCCGATGGAAGAGGCGGTGTGACGGCACATGCTTCGATGCAGCTGGAGGATGACGTTCGGGGTGATGTCGATGTGTTCGTGGTTCTCGTGGATTGTGTTCAGGACGTCGCGGTACCCGGCTATCTCTTCTTCATCACGGGAGTGCAGGTCGGTGCCGTCCGCCATAATCTGGCGTAGGCGCTTGTCGGAGGTGCGGATACCCTCGATACGGTTCGAGGATTCCGTCGACTGGATTTTCGCCACCAAGGCCAACGCGTCCAGTACGTCCTGTCTTGCAGTTGCATAAAGGCCTTGACGTCCTTTCGCCTCGTGGACGGCGGATACGAGCATCATGGTTTTCGAGGTCAGAAGTCCTTTCGGAAGCTTATTGTAATTGAAATATCTCACCTTGATTCTTTCTGCATCATGTAGCTGTAAACTGCATCATATAATATATGATTGATGTAGATAATACTATCACGATGCAGTTTCGACGATAATTTATAAAGATTTCGCGCTTTTCCCTTCCCGCCAGCATGCGTTCCTCATGGCGGGCATGTTGCCTTCGGTTGTCTTTTCCCCTGTTCGTGCAGTCCGTTCGCTGATATTTTCGCAATTGTTAACAAGCGGGCAATAGTGCGCCTTCTATAATCCAGCTACTTTAGCGTGCGAAAGTGCCTCTGTCGAAACGGCTTCGGGGTTGATCGGCGGGGTTGCGCGGGGCATCTGCGGCGGAATGAAGGCCTCGGCTTGGGAAAGCCTCTTCCGTGCAAGGACGCCGCGCTTTCCCGCTCGGCGTGCCATAAACCTGCTTCGACACGGGCTCTTCGCGCCAAAGAGGCCGTAGCGGATGAGAAAAGAGGGCAACGTATGGACATCGTTCAAATTATCAAAGATATCGACGCGTTCGTGTGGGGACCGCCGATGATCGCTATCCTTTTGGGGTCGCATGTGTTTCTGACCTTCCGGACGGGAGTAATCCAGCGGAAGCTTCCGAAGGCCATCAAGCTTTCGGTAACGAAGGACCCTGATGCCGAAGGCGACATCAGCCAGTTCGGAGCGCTGTGCACGGCGCTTTCAGCCACCATCGGCACGGGTAACATAGTAGGCGTTGCCACGGCGATTCTTTCGGGCGGCCCGGGTGCTGTACTATGGATGTGGCTCACCGGCGTCTTCGGTATCGCCACCAAGTATTCGGAAACCTACATTGCGGTGAAGTATCGCGTGAAAGACCACAGCGGCTCCATGTTGGGAGGCGCCATGTACGCATGGAGGCGCGCGTTCGAGAAGGACGGCAAGACCCCGTGGTGGGGGTTGCTTGGTGCGGGCTCATTCGCGTTGTTTGCGGCCATCGCCTCGTTCGGCATCGGGTCGGCTGTGCAGTCGGGTTCCATGACGGGCGTCATCACTGCGAACATGCCGGGCGTGCCTGAATGGGGCATAGGCTTGGCCATTGTCATCATGGTGTCGGTCGTTATCTTCGGCGGCGTGAAGGTCATCTCGAGGGTGTGCGAGAAGCTGGTGCCCTTCATGGCCATAGCCTACGCATGGGGCTGTATCGTGATTTTGGGAATGAACTGGGAATACGTTTGGCCTGCCATCTGCCTTATCTGCGAGTGCGCCTTCACCCCCAAGGCTGCTTTCGGCGGTGCGGTGGGCAGCGGCCTCATGATGGCTTTGCAGTTCGGTTGCGCGCGCGGGCTGTTCTCAAACGAGTCGGGCTTGGGATCGGCGCCCATTGTGGCCTCGGCTGCCACTACGCGCAACCCCGCACGTCAAGCGCTCGTTTCCATGACAGGTACGTTCTGGGACACCGTTGTCATCTGCCTGCTCACGGGCCTGGTGCTCGTATCGACCATGATAGCCAACCCCGACATCATGGCTGCGGGCACCATTGAGGAGGGTGCCCAGCTTACGAGCATCGCATTTGCAGAGATTCCCTACATCGGCACGCCCATCCTCGTGTTCGGTATGGTCTTGTTCGCGTATTCGACCATTCTAGGTTGGTCGTATTACGGCAACCGCTGCGTGACGTATCTGTTTGGCAAGCATGCCGTTCGCCCTTATCAGGCGCTCTACGTGGTCATGGCGTTCTTAGGTGCCGTCGGCGTGGGCGATGTGGTGTGGACCATTTCCGACATCACGAACGCGCTTATGGCGTTGCCGAACATCATCGTGGTGCTGCTCTTGTCTGGCTTGATAGCCCGAGAGACGAAGCATTACGTCTACGAGGGCAACCTTGACGAGAAAGACGCTACTCCCATTCCTGTTTTGGAGTCGAAGTAAGGGCGTGCACTTCCGGGCGCGGGACGAGGTGCGGGCGGTGTGTTGAGGCGGGAATCGCCTCAACAGGTTCTTGCGGGGCGAAATCGTGCGAGGTGAAAGAGACTTCGGATGCCTTGTCGAGCTTGACCGTGGGGATGCGCACGAGCATGAGATAGAGCAAAAACAGCGCCACGCAGCAAAGGATCGCCCACACTACAGGGCGGCGAACCAGAAGCGCGCTTGTTCCCATGACCGAAAAGGAGATGACGAGGATGCGCGCCTTCGCCCGTGCAGGCAGGCCGCCCGCTTGCTTGAAGGGCACGACGTAGGTGGCGTACACCTTCGTGCCCGTGAGCCACTTGTGGCAGCGCGGCGACGATTTTGCGAACAGAAACGCCGCAAGAAGCAGAAACGGCGTTGTCGGCAGCACGGGCACGACGACGCCGATAATTCCGAGCGTGCACGATAAGCATGCGAGCGTGAAGAGAAGGATGCGTTTCATGCGGTCTCTTTTCGTTTCGGGCATTCGTTTCGTTTCACTTCGGTCGTTCTCTTCCCTTGGGGGCTTGAATCTTTGCGTTTGAGGTAAACGGTTGTTTTAGGGTATCAGATGTTTCGCATGTGTCAATGAGGGAAAACCCGCAGTGTCGGCGGCGGTTGCGCGTCGGATGCGCACGGTCGCGTGAGCGCTGTGCCGCGCGGAATTCGTACGATCTCGCGAATGGTGCGCGACCGTGTGACCGTGCGGCTGCGCGCGCATTCGAGCTGCGCGTTCGCGTCGTGTTGCGGCCTATGTGCGCGCTCGGGTTTCTCTTTTCCGCACTCGTTTCGAGGCGGTTGGTGGTTTACCATGAGGCGGAAAAGGAAGCGATTGCGAAGGGGGTACGTGTGAAAAAGATCGCCATTGTGGGCGGCGGGGCGTCGGGGCTTGCGGCAGCGGTCGCCGCAAGCGAGCATCTGCGCGTGATGAACGCGCAAGGAGGCACTCCCGCAGCAGGCGCTCGTGGCGGGAAAGGGGCGGCAGGCGTGCGGGGTGGCGCACGTTCGGCGGCTGCGCAGGACGTTGCGCGGCCGGCGAATGAGGGACACGTTGCGCGGCCGGCGAATGGCGAGTGCGGCAGCGCTCCTTCCGATTCGTGCGAGGTCGTAGTATACGAGGCCGACGACCGGGTGGGCAGATCCATTCTGGCAACGGGGAACGGACGCTGCAACTTCTCGAACGCGCATGTGGGCGAAGGCGACTTTCGCAACGCCGATTTCGTGGGCGACGCGCTTATCGCTCTTAGGGGGCACCATGTTGCGCATAGTGGTAAATGCACCGTTCGTGTTATGGAAGAGGATCCCGTGTGCGAGTTTTTCGCCGAGCGCGGCCTTGCATGGCGCGAAGAGGATGACGGGCGGCGCTATCCGGCCACGAACAAGGCGTCCGCCGTGCTCGACGTGCTGCGTGCGGCGGCAGCGGCGGGTGGCGTTCGCGAGGAGTGCGCACACGGTGTGGTTGCCATCGAGGCGCCGCGCGGGCGGGTTGCGGAAGGCGTCGGCACGTCGGGCATGCGGCCTGCGGAAGTTGCCGGTGCGTCGCGCGGACGGCCTGCGGAAGTTGCCGAGGCCCTGCATGCGGAAAGCGGGCGCTTCACGCTGCGCATGGACGACGGAGAGTTCGTGCGGGCAGATGCCGTGATCTTGGCGTGCGGCGGGCGCGGCGGCCTGGGCGCGGGCGTAGGCGGGCGCTCGGCGCTCGAGCTTGCGCCTGCGGGCTTTGGGTTCTCGGCGCAGAAGGCGCGTCCCGTGCTCGGGCCGCTCAAGACCGACACGGGTGCCATCAAGGGGCTTGACGGCGTGCGGGTTCGCTGCGCGGTGGAGCTTGTGCGCGAAGGCAAACGCGTGGCGCGCGAACGCGGCGAGCTGTTGTTCCGCTCTTACGGCGTCTCGGGCATAGCTGTGTTCGATCTCTCGCGTCATGCTCGTGCGGGAGACGAAGTGGTCATCGACTTCCTTCCGAATGTGCGGGAATGCGACATGCAAACGTTCATAGGCACGCGGCGCAAGCGCATGGCTCGTCACAGAATGGTTGCGACCTGCGAGGACTTCCTGCGCGGCTTGGTGCTCCCTTCGGTTGCGCGCGCTGTGCTGGCGCATGCCGGGGTTTCGGCAGGTGCGCAGGCGGGCAAAGAGGAGCTTGCTCAGGTGGCAGCCGCGCTCAAACGGTTCCCGCTCAAGATTCAAGGCGTGGGCGATGCTAAGCAGTGCCAAGTGGCGCGCGGCGGGTTGGCAATAACGTTGTTCGACCCTTGCACCATGGAAGCTCGCGCCCTTCCAGGGTTCTTCGCGGTCGGTGAGGCGCTTGACGTGGACGCTCGCTGCGGCGGCTTCAACCTGCATTGGGCGTGGGCAAGCGGCATCCTGGCCGGTCTTGCGGCGGCAGAGCATGTGGCGGGGGCTGTTCGCTGCAGTTGAAGTTGGAGTAAGGTATCGTAAGGTCGAATAAGGCAAGCAGGTTAAGGCAAGCAAGTTAAGCTCGAGTGGTTTGAGGGGCTGTCTGATATGTTGGAGCTTTCGAACGTGAGAATGCCGCTTGACGCGGGGCTTTCCGGTGCGGCAGGGAAGCGGGTAATGCGGCGGGCGGCGGCGAGGGCGCTCGGTGTGCCCGAAGGCAAGCTTGCCGAGATTCGCCTGCTCAAGCGTAGCGTCGATGCGCGGAAGAAAAGCGACGTGCATTTCGTGGCGACGCTTGCGGTGTCGTTTGCGGCAGGAGAGGATGCGGGAGCGCACGTGCTAAAGAGCGTGCGCGGCGTGCGTGTTCAACCTTGCAAGCCGTCAGAGCCGCTGCGAATTCCTTGCTGTTCGCATGCGGCGCAAAAGCCCGGCTTCGTGCGCCCTGTGGTGGTGGGCGCAGGGCCGGCGGGGCTTTTCTGCGCGCTCTACCTTGCCCAAGCGGGGCTGCGCCCGCTGCTCATCGAGCGTGGGGGAGATGTTGTCGAGCGCACGGCTGCCGTGGAGACGTTCGCTTCCGGCGGCGCGCTCGACGCTTCCACCAACGTTCAGTTCGGAGAAGGCGGCGCGGGCGCGTTCTCCGACGGAAAGCTCACGACGGGAACGAAAAGCCCGCATATCCACCATGTGCTGCAAACATTCGTCGACGCCGGTGCTCCGTCCGAGATTCTCTGGCAGGCGAAGCCCCACATAGGAACCGATCTTTTGCCCGGCGTGGTGCGCGCGCTGCGCGAGCGCATCGTGGCGGCGGGCGGGGAAGTGCGCTTCCATGCTCAGCTTTCGGGTATGCGCGTAAGCGCGGGCGAGCTTGAGGAAATAGAGGTGACCGACACGCGAGGGGCATCCTTCCCCGAAACCTACCGTCTTCCCGCTCGCCAGGTAGTGCTTGCCTGCGGGCATTCCGCGCGCGATACCTTCGCGCTCCTGCGCGATGCGGGCGCAGCCCTTGAGCGCAAGCCGTTTTCCGTGGGCGTGCGCATCGAGCATGCCCAAACATTCGTGAACCATGCCCAGTATGGTGCCGCTGCAACGCATCCGGCTCTTGGCGCGGCCGACTACAAGCTGGCGGTGCATCTGCCCGACGGACGCGGCGTGTACACGTTCTGCATGTGTCCCGGTGGCACGGTGGTTGCCGCCGCGAGCGAGGAGGGGGGTGTGTGCGTGAACGGCATGAGCCGCTTCGCGCGCGACGGCGAAAACGCCAACAGCGCCCTGCTTGTGGACGTGCGTCCCGAAGACCTTGAGGGAAACGACGTGCTTGCAGGCGTTGCATTGCAGCGGCGCATGGAGCACGCCGCGTACAAGCTCGCGCGGGCAGCGGGCGGTGCACCCTACACCGCGCCCGCCCAGACGGTGGGTGACTTTCTGAAAGCAGCATCCGGTGAACTTGACCAGAGCGTAGGCGGTGCCGATTCCGCTTTTGCGGGTGTGCCCGCCGCCAATGCCCCAGCGCATGAGTGCGGGAGCGGCGCAGAAGCCCTAAGCTTTTCCCCATGCAGCCCCCCTGAAGCCGTTTTCCCCACCTACCCGCGCGGGGTGGCGTGGTGCGACCTGCACGAGTGCCTTCCATCCTTCGTAGCCGAAGCACTGGCCTGTGCGCTGCCGTTGCTCGAGCGCAAGCTGTGCGGCTTCGCGGATGCCTGCGCCGTCATGACGGGCGTGGAAACGCGCAGCTCAAGCCCTGTTCGCGTCGTGCGCGACGAAAGCTTCCAATCGCCGAGCGTGCGCGGCCTGTATCCGACGGGCGAAGGAGCGGGATATGCGGGGGGCATCATGAGCGCGGCTGTGGACGGTTTGCGGGTCGCCGAATCTATAGCGGGAAACCTCGCAAGCACTGCTATACTGGGGGCATGCAACTGACCATCGCCGAACATCATGACACCGACGTGCCACCCGAGGCTTCCGCCCCCTTCCCGCCCATGCCGCTTGTGTGCAGCTCCTTCAAACCCGGGGAGTGCCGCATGACCATCGAGGCCATGGAAAACGAGACGTCCCGCGCTTTCGCATGGGCCGAGTACGGCTATTTCAGAGGGGAACCCGAAAAATCATGCAAAATGCTCGAGTCGTTTCTCGACCATCCCGATCCCGCCCTCAGATTGCCGGCTCTGCTCATCTACTGCTTCGACAACCTGTCGCTCGACCGTATCCACCTTGCTGCATTCGGCCTGAGCTGCGTGCGGGAGAAAACGCTCGGAGATGCGGATTCCGCGCGAACGCCGCTTTCGGCCATGAAGGCATTCGTCTCGGAGGCGGCTTCGACGCTTCTGCACCTGCAGCCTTCCGCCCTCTCGCATTCCGCAGAGGATGCGGCCCCGCTCATTGCACGCCTGCCTGCGGGGTTGAAGCTGCTTTCGTTCTACGTTCAAGCCCATCGCGCCTACATGGACGGCGATTACGCCCGCTCCTTGGGCATTGTCCAGACGGCGCTTTCGCTGTATGTGGAAACTTACCCCGTGCCCTCCATCTACCTGCACTTGGTGGCGGCTATGGATCTCATGAGCCTGCGTCGTCCCGACGAGGCGCGCGATCACTTTCTCGTGGCGTGGGGGCTTGCCAAGCCCGACGGCCTTCTTCAGCCCGTAGGCGAGCACCACGGTCTTTTGCAAGGGCTCATAGAGGTGTGCCTTAAAAGGGATAGTCCCGAAGACTACGAGCGGGTTATAGCCATCACGTATCGCTTCAGCGCCGGCTGGCGCAAGCTTCATGCGCTGCAGACCGACGAAAGCATAGCCGACAACCTCACCACAACCGAGTTCACGGTGGCCATGCTGGCGAACAGGGGGTGGACCAACAAGGAGATAGCCGCCCATATGGGCATCTCTGCGAACACGGTCAAGCACTACGTATCCGCCGTCTACGCCAAGCTGGGCATATCGAACCGTCGCGAGCTGAAAAGCTACATGCTGCGGTAGGGCCGCCCATGGCCCATCGCCTGTTTTAGCTGCGAAACGGGCGATGCGCGCATCGGAGCCGAAGGCCATATGCACGGCGGCGTTATCAAGGACGGCAACCTCGATCTTGAGGCCACCGGGTTTGCGGACGCCGCGCGATATCTCCTTCGACGGCCGAATTGCTGTTTTCCAAGGGATGCGCTTTCCTTCCCTTGCGAGGAATGCGCTATACTGTAAACGTTTGGCATGAATGGTTGCGCCGGGCGCGGCGCGGGCGTGCGGCGAGGGTCGTGCGCTTGGGGAAATGCGGGTGAGAATCCTGCGCTATACCAGTAACCGTAAACGCCGATGAGCGGAAATCGCCGCAGGCATGCGGCCCGCGGGCGCCCCCTTCGAGGGGCGCATAAGGCAAAGTCGGAATGCCCATCCATTGCACGAAGCCCTGGAAAGAGAGGTTCCGACCATGATCGGTTCTAAACCGATGCGCGAAAACGCGCCCGCCGCCCATGCAGGATCGGGCTTGTCATGCGCGGTCTGTGCAACTGCAAGCATTCCCAAAACGACCGCAGGCATTCCAACCAAGATATTGTCTCTCATCGTAGCGCTGGCGTTGGCGTTCTCGCTTGCGCCGAGTTTCGCATGGGCACAGACAGAAGGCGATGCCGCGAAAGTGGAAATTGCTGCGAACGCTGTGGCAGAGGAAGGCTCGGCGGCATCGCAAAACGGGGTGATCGCGTCTCCTGCGAACGTTTCCTTCGATGGCACGTATTTGGCCAACATCGCGACCGACACCAACTACCGTGCGGCCACGCCGGGAACATCCGGGTTTTTGTACACGGGCGAGACGCTCTATGCACTTGTGTTCAAATCGACGCGCGCAAGCGTGAAGGCTACAACAAGGGTCAAAGACGACGGTACGTGGAGCTACGTGTGGTACGCTTCCGCCACACGCACGCAGAAAACGCTTTCCGATGCCGACATCATAACGGGCGCCACGAGCTCTTCGCTTACGCTTGCCGACGACCAGGTGGGCAAGTACATCTTCGTCAAAGTGGTGGCGGCCGACGGCACGACGACGAGTGGCGCGCGCCTTGCCGGTACCCCCAACAAGAACCACTACGGTGCCGGTCTGGTGAAGAAACTGGAGACGGCGACCGACCTTGACGAGAACTCGTTCGTGTCGGTGCAGGCTGCAGCCGAAAGCGAGAATTCGAACGATATCGTGAAAGGGTCGCTTGCTGCCGGTGCGACGCTGTACGCGAACGTCTATGACGGCACCAACAAGTTCAAGAAGCGCATCGCCGGCAAGGACGAGTGGGCCTACCAATGGCTCGCCTACGACTCCCAAGATGCAGACAACGCCGCTTATTCCGAGGTCGTCGTCGAGAAAACGGGCGACGCGTCGCTTGCGATAGACGAGATGCTCGCCACGCGGCTTTCCGGCAAGTACCTGCGCGTGAAAGTGAGCGGCAACGGCCAGGAAATCGTGGGGCCAACGAGCACGTGGAATTCCCCCGGGCCGGTGGTCGCCGCCGGCCAGCTCCTGCTCAACCACGTGGTTTTGGCCTACAACGGGGCGGAATTCGACGATTCGGTCGAAGGGGTCCCCAACGCGAACGTAGGCGACGTGCTTGCCGCTGCGGCCTACTACCTTGACAACGGCACGCCGACCGAACTGTATCGCGGCGACGACGTCGATTTCTCCTGGCAGGTGGCCGCCAGCGCCGCCGCAGCCGAGGAGGATTTTGCGGAGGTTGCCACAGGCGATGCCTTCACGGTGACGCAGGAGTGCGAGGGCAAGTACCTGCGCGTGGTGGCAACTGCCAAGCGCGGCGTTCCCGGCCACAGCATGCATGCGACGGAGCCCGGTCGCGTGCTTCCTAAGGGTGTGAGCACGCTTTACAGCGTATCGATTCTGAACGCCTCGGCCGTCACCGAGACGGGCGGCACGCTGCAGGCGCAGGCGTACAAGGGCGACTACTACGAGCAGGTGCCCGTTACGGAAGGCGTCACTTACACGTGGAGCTGGACCGATTCCGATCCGAACGCCTACGGCTTTGACCCTGAAACCGCTTGGCACGCCATCGAGGGCGCGAGCGGGCCTTCCTTCACCGTGCCCGCTAGCTTCAAGGGCTGTTGGGTGTCGGTTGCCGCGTATGCGGGCGACAACACGGTCTCGACCGAGGGCGACTACTATTCCGGCGCAGCGGGTCCGTTCGCGGAGCCGGCTGAAGAGCAGCCCGAGGCCGGCGAGCGCCTGACGGCGAGCGTGAAGGTCACGGGCGTGACCGCGCACGCGGCGGGTGGGGAGTTTTCGGCCGAGGCGTGGATTCCCTTAACCGAGTTCTCTTGGGGAAGCTTAGCGCCGAAGACCGCATGGGATGTGTTCGCCAAGCTGCTTGATGCGGCGGGCTATTACTACGACCTTTCCGGTGGCTGCCCGTACTCCATCACCACGCCTGACGGCGCGCGCACGCTCGCCATGAGCGCGAACGCGCCGTGGAGCTACTGGTCGTTCATCGTGAACGGCGAATACGCCCAAACGCTGCCGAACAGCTATATGCTCAAAGACGGCGACTCGATAGAGCTTGTCTACGTCGATGCGTCGGGCGTGCAGGTTGCGCCCGAGGGCGAGGTTGTGACGAATCCCGATGCCGAACACCCCGATGTGGGAGCCGATTGGGTCGGCTTCGCGAACGGTGGCGCGGGCGCAGTGGTGTCCGATGCTGCCACGGCGGTTGCGAACGGCACGCTTGATTGGGAATATTCCCTGCTCACGGCTGAGGAGGCTGCGGCAGGCGCATCCGCTTCGGCATCCGACCCGCTTATCGTGGGCGGCAAGGTGTATCTGGTAAGCGGCGCTACCACCTACGATGGCAACTGGGTCGCGCATTCGTCGCTTGCGCGTCTTGTTGTCATCGATCCTGCGACTGGCACGGTCTTGCGCCGGGCGACGCTGGGCACTTCGATGGATTCCACCTGTCGCCCCGTCTATTCCGACGGCATCATCGTGATTCCCCTTTCGAACGGAAGCCTGCAGGCTGTGTCGGCGTCTACGCTCGAGACGCTGTGGTTTGCGAAGGGCGCGACCGGCGCGCAGATGCTGAGCACGCTGACGGTTAGGGATGGGTACGTGTACGCGGCATCGGCCGACTCGCTCGATGGGGCCTATCATGCCTCATCCGGCACGCTGAAGCGATTCAACCTGCTCACGGGTGCGATTTCGGGCGTGCAGGCGAATGCGTCGACCGGTTACTACTGGGCGGGCGGCGCGTTCGCAGGTGGCTACTTCGTCGTTGCCGACGATGCCGGCAACGTGAGCGCGTATGCCGCCGACCTTTCGTCGCTGGCAAGCACGCTTTCGCTCGGCGCGCCCGTGCGTTCGACGCTGATGGAAAGCGACGGGTTTTTGTACGTCGTTTCCACCGACGGCGTGCTGCATAAGCTTTCCGTGGGCGATGCGGGCGTGCTGAGCGAGGTCGCCCGCGCAAAGGTGGCGGCCAGCTCGACCTCGTCGGCGACCATTGCGAACGGGCATGCGTTTGTGGGCGGTGCTTCGGCCGACGGCACGGGCGTGCTCGCTATCGTGCGCCTTTCCGACATGACGGTGACCCAGGTGACGCAGGCCGACGGCAAGCCTCTTTGCGGGGAAGTGAAGAGCGCTCCTTTGGCATCGGTCCAGATGGGTGGCACGTACGTGTATTTCACGTGCAACGGTGCGGAAGGCGAGTGGCCTGCGTACATGGCTGGCGGCGGTGTGTACTGCTACCGTGTGGGCGACGCGGAAGCCGCGAGCCTATACGAGCCCGAGGCGGGCAAGCGGAACTGGTGCCTCGCTTCCGTGGTGGCCAGCCCTGATGGCTCGCTGTTCTATACCAACGACTCGGGGTACCTGTTCAAGTTGAAGCCGTATGCCGAGCCCGATCCCGCGCCCGACCCGACGCCGGACCCCGCACCTGCGCCGACCCCGAATCCCGGCAACCGGGATAACCGCACCGTTTCCCTTGCGGGCGCTTCTTCTTCCGCCACTGCCGACGGCGAATCTGCCCAGGCAGGGGAAGAGGCTGCGCCTGACGAGGTGGAATCGCTTGCACTGACGGACGAGGACGCATCCGCTGTTTCGGTTGCTTCCAGCGCGCGGTCGCTCCAAGGTGCCGATGCCGAGGCTGACGCCGATGCGGGCGACGGCTCCGGCAGCGCGCATGCGCTGAACCCGCTCGCCGTTGCCGGCATCGCGGTGGGCGTGCTCGCGCTTATGGGCGTTCTTCTCTGGCTTTTGCTCGCGCGCCGCAAACGCGATGGCGAAGATAAAGGCGCGGGCGCATGACGCATCCTAGCGGGCGCACGACGCATCTTGGCGAGCGCGCAGCTCATCCTGACGAACGCATAGCGCCGAAAGCGCCGACGGGTGCGGAGGCGCCCGCCGACTGCGCATCGGAGATCGCGCGCGACGCATCCCGCCGTACCTCCTCGCGCAGGCAGCGTGCCGTGGCGGGCGCGGTTGCCGTCTGCGCGGCGGCACTCATTGCCACCTCGGCGTGCTTCCTGTTCGTTCCCGCAGATCATAACGATATCGGAAGCCTTTTCGCCACCACGACCGAAGCTGCGTCCCAGCGTGGGCAAGACGATGCCGAAAACGCTGACGCGCCGGATGAGGGGCGAAACGACGATGCCGCCCGCGAAGAGGCGGACGCGGGTTCGCAGACTGCCTTTGGCGCTGCGCCTTCATCCGACGGCGGCACGTCTTCCCCTTCAGGTGCGGGCACGGCGACTTCGCCCGATACTGGGGAATCTGCGGACTCCGTCGAATTGCCCGATGGCGGGGCTTCCGAACCGAGCCCATCGCAGGCGGCAACCGTCACCGTTTCCGTGACGGTTTCGAGCTCTGCAGTGGGGGGCAGCGTGTCGGGAAGCGCACGCCCGACGTTTCCCCAAGGAGCCACTGCCTATGATGCGCTGTGCGCGGTGGGGCTTTCCGTCAACGCCGAACGCACTTCCTACGGCATCTACGTTGCTGCGGTGGGCGGCTTGGCGCAAAAGGAGCACGGCGGCAAGAGCGGCTGGATGTATTCCGTGAACGGGGTGGTGCCCATGACCTCGTGCGGCAACTATATTCTGCGCGACGGCGACGACGTGCAGTGGTACTACGTGATGTAGATGGCTGGAATTCGCGCTAACGCATCTGCTTTCGATTGCTATCATCCAGCCGTGGCCTGCGGGTACTTTGTCTGCGTCCTTGCGTTCACCATGCTCGCGTTCCATCCGGTGCTCACCGCCCTTTCGCTTGCGGCGGCGTTGGCGGAGGGCGTCGCGTTGCGCGGATGGCGCGCCGTGGCGCGAAACCTCGCGTGGCTCGTTCCCCTTATGGCCGTCATAGCGCTTGCGAACCCGCTGTTCTCGGCGGCGGGCTCGACCGAGGTCCTGCGTGTGGGGGAGCGTGCGGTCTATGCGGAAAGCCTCGCGTACGGTGCGTGCATGGGCGCGATGCTTGCGGCAGTGGTGCTGTGGTTCGCGAACGCCTCGTGCGTGCTCACGTCGGGGAAGGTGCTCTCGCTTGCGGGCAACGCTCTGCCCACGGTGTCCCTTATGGTGTCGATGGCGCTGCGCCTGGTGCCGCAGTTCGTGCGCCGCGCCGCCGAGATTCGCGCCGTGCAGAACGCGTGCGCGCCTGCGGGCGGGTGCGCGCGCACGCGGGCGAACCTGAGGCTGGTATCGGTGCTCATGGGCTGGAGCATGGAGGATTCCCTTGAAACCGCCGACGCCATGCACGCGCGGGGATGGGGCGTGCGGGGCCTGCGGACAACGTATGCGCTCTATCGATTTCGGGCGCGCGACGGCGCAGTCCTGGGCCTACTGACCGTCCTTGCCGTTGCAAGCGCGCTGCTCGCCTGGGTGGCGGTCTCGCAGTTCTCGTTCTACCCTCGCATGAGCACGCTTCTTATGTGGTGGGGCTACGCCCCCTGTGCGGTGTTTCTGTTTCTGCCCGTGTTTCTGGAGGCGAAGGAGCGGCTGACGTGGAGATGAACGATGCGTCTGCGCTGGCTGACGCGAAAGCGGACGATGCACCGGCTGCGGTCGGTGCGAAAGCGCGCGGTGCGTCGGCCACGGTCGGTGCGGTGGCAGGCGATGCGTCTGCGGTGACCGGCACGGGGTTAGGTGGTGCGCCGGCGATTTGCGCGCGCGGGTTCTCGTTTTCCTATCCGGATGCGCCGCCCGTGCTCGAAGGCGCTGACTGGTGCGTTGCCCAAGGGGAGTTCGCTTTGCTTGTGGGTGCGACGGGGAGCGGCAAGACCACGCTTCTGCGTTGCTGCAAGCCCGAGCTTGCGCCGGTAGGCGTGCGCGCAGGCGAGCTTTCCGCGTTCGGGCGTGTGGCCGACGCGTGGGACCCGGTGGACTCGGCGGCTGCCATCGGGTACGTGGCGCAAAACCCCGAAACCCAGCTGGTGTGCGACGAAGTGGCCCACGAGCTGGCGTTCGGCTTGGAGAACCTGGGCACGCCCCCGGACGTCATGCGCCGCCGCATAGCCGAGGTGACGCAGTTCTTCGGCGTGGAGGCATGGATGCACCGGGCGGTTGCCGACCTTTCGGGCGGCCAGAAACAGTTGGTCAACCTTGCGAGCGTTTTGGCCATGCGCCCGCGTTTGCTGCTTTTGGACGAGCCGACGGCGCAGCTCGACCCGGTGGCCGAGAAGCGCTTCCTGCACGAGCTGTTCCGCGTGAACCGCGAGCTGGGCATAACCGTGGTGGTGGCCACCCACGCCCCCGAAGCTATGGCCGCTTACGCCACCTGCGCCTTCGAGGTGCGCGCGGGCAAGGTCGAGCAGGTTGCGTTGTCGGCGTTCCGCTCTGCGAACGGGATTGATGCACCGGTGCGCGGAAGGTCGGACGACGAAAGCGCGTCCGAACCCGCCTGCACGCTTTTTCTGAACGACGTGTTCTTCCGCTATGCGAAGGGCGATCTGTGGGTGCTGCGCGGACTCGACTTCTCCGCGCGCTCGGGCGGCATTCACGTTGTTGTGGGTGGAAACGGTTCGGGGAAATCGACCCTTCTGCGGGTTGCGGCTCGCTCTCTCAAGCAGGAGCGCGGGCGGGTGCGCAATCTGTGGACGGGCGTCCAAGCTCTGCTACCACAAGATCCAAAGGCTCTGTTCGTATGCGATATCGTCGAGGAGGAGCTGATGGAATGGACGCGCCGCTGCGGCTTCACGCACGCCGACACTCTGGCTATGGCCGAGCGCTTCGGATTGGAAGCGCTTTTTGCGCGACACCCCTACGACTTATCGGGCGGTCAGCAACAGCTGCTTGCGCTTGCGAAGGTGCTGCTTACGCGTCCGTCGCTGCTGCTTTTAGACGAGCCGGTGAAAGGTCTTGACGCTCGCGCGAAGCTGCTCGTTGCCCGTGCGCTTCTCGATTGCGCTCAGGAAGGTGCGACCATCGTGTGCGCCACGCACGATTTGGGCTTCGCGGCGGCGGTGGCAAGCGACGTGTCCCTGCTCTTCGACGGCCAGCTGGTATGCACGGAGCCGACTGCCGACTTCTTCGCGGGCAATCAGTTCTACCGCCCTGTGCCCGATGCCTTTTCCCGTCTTTGGGGGAAGGAAGGGGAGCGGAACGGGGAAGGTGGCGCGAAGTGACGCGCCTGCTTCGCGCCTTGGAGATTCCCCTGCTCGTGGCGGTGCTGGTCGCGCTCGCTGCGGCGGCGCTGTTCCAATTCGATCAGAGCGCCCTGTTCACTTTCGTGGTGGCGCTCGTTGCTGTGGGCATGCTCTTCGCCGGTTTCGAGGCCGACCGCCCGGCGCTGCGGCAGATTATGCCCACGGTGGTGCTCGGCGCGCTCGCTGCGGCGGGGCGCATCCTGTTCGCGCCCATCCCGGATTTCAAGCCGGTCTCGGCCATCTGCATTCTGGCCGGCGCGGTGTTCGGCCGCCGCAGTGGTTTCATGGTGGGCGCGCTTGCCGCCCTTGTGTCGAATTTCTTCTTCGGCCAAGGCCCGTGGACGCCCTGGCAGATGTACTCATGGGGCCTTGTGGGCTATATTGCTGGCGTTCTTGCCGATGCTGGCGCCTTCGGGAAGGCGGAAGGCGAACCGCCTGTTGTCTCCGTCGCGCCGCACGACGCCGCCAGTGCGGCGCGACCTGCCATCCACGCTGCACCGCTTGCCGCAAATGCTTCCGACCCGTCGCTTTCGTCCGTCTTTCGCAACCGTCGCGGTCTTGCGCATCGCATGTTCCTTTACGCATACGGCTTCCTTTCGGCGCTGCTCTACGGTCTGCTTCTCAACGGTTGGACGCTCGTCGGTTTCGTGCATCCCATCACCTGGCAAAGTGCGCTCGCCGTCTACGCTGCCGGTCTTCCGTTCGACCTGTTGCACGGCGTCGCCACCGTCGTGTTCCTGGCTGCTCTCTATGTTCCTTGGAGTCGCAAGCTCAATCGCATTAAGCGAAAGTACGCGCTTGCGGATTCTGGCGCTCCTGACGTTCGCGCTTCCGGTCTGTGATCGGTGTCAGGGTGCCGCGACGAACGGGTTCCTTGCCTTCCAGGGCTCCAGCAGGGCCAGCTCGAGGACTTTGCCGCCGCTGCCCTCGCCGAGCTCCCGCAGTGCGTGAACGAAACCCGAGTGTTCGGATGAACTTGCGATTCAGCCTTGCTAGAACCATTTGTCAATCAACGCCGTCTCTCTTGTCGGCCTTGGTTGCTTTCAGGTTGTACGTGCGATACAATGCGTTCGTACATACAATCAAGGGATGGAGTCGAACATGGCAAGCGCAACTTTGACTATAAGGGTAGACGACGACCTCAAGCGCGAGGCTTCCGAGGTTGCCGGCTACTACGGGCTCGACCTCTCTTCTGTCACGCGCGCGTTCTACAAGCAGATGGTGAACACGCGCCGCATCCCGCTGACCTTCGCGCCCGAGGAGCCCAATGCCGAGAGCCTGGAGGCCGTTCGCGAGGGCGACGCCTTCCTGGCCTCCGGCAAGAAGGGCCGCTTCACCAACGGCGCCGACCTCGTCGCGGCGGCGATGGCCTGATGAGCAGGCTCACCGCCGAGTTCTCGGCCTCGTTCTCTCGCGACCTGAAGAAGAAGGCCGAGCGTCGCAGATGGAATCTGGGCGAGCTGCAGAAGATCATCGACCTGGTGCTGGAGAACACGCCCGAGTCGATGGAGATTCTCAAGCGCCGACACAACATGCACCGCCTGGAGGGCAGATGGGCCGGCCGCAGCGAGTGCCACGTGGCCAATTCCGGGGACTGGCTGGTGATTTGGTCGTCCAACGACAAGGTTGCCTTCTTCGAGCGCACCGGCAGCCACGACGAACTGTTTAGGTAGGGCGCCTGGATTGTTGGCTCTCGCGCGACGCGTCCGTCGCCACGCCATTCCTCTGCAACGGCCTCTACGGCGTCACGGACGACGGGCGCGGCCTGCTCTACATGCGGGCGCGCTCCTTCGCCCCGGTCTCAGCTTTCGGCAGCGCTTGGGGCGGCAACGGCTACCCGGCTCGCGAATTTCTTCTGCACCTTCCGCATTTTGAGCGTTTTGCAGGAAGGCCGTTTGTGCTTGCTTGTCGTCAACGGGCAACCCGAACAGGTGGAAGCGGCATTGCGCGCATGCGGGGCCTCGTTTACCAACCTGCTTCCTCTTTCGCTGGAGGAAGTGTTCGTGTACGAGCCGGGAGGTGAGCTGCATGAAATCATCGCCGATTAGCAGGGGGCTGTTCCTCGGCATCGCCAAGCGGTTCTGGCCACTCTGGCTGGTGTTCGCGGGTTCGCTTGCTCTGTTCGTGATGGTGCCGGTTTCGATGGATTCCGCGTTTCGCGCGCAAAATCCAGATTCGATGTATTCCTATGGAATCTTCTCCTCGTGGGGCAGGGCGCGTATCTCCGGTTTTCTTATCGCCTTCGTTGCGGGCGTGACGCTCGCGCTCGTTTTCGCCGGCGTTATGCAGCTGAGCTCCTTTGTGGGCGGCTACGCGTCTTTGGACGATTCTTGCGCGACGCCCCTTTTCGTCGCCTTAGCGGCAGGCGGTGCTCTCGGCGTGCTGTTCGCCCAGATGATTCTGGAGCGCATTGCCCGCGTGTGGAAAAGCGCATGGAAATCATCCCTGTTCATGGTGTGTTTTTTCGCAGTGTTCGTGGCGGGCTGCTCTTTCGACGTGCTGGGTGTTTCGCGCTATGTTCCCGATGAGGGAAACGTGCGGAGCGTTTCGGTTTTCGCATCCGATGGCAATTACGGGAATTGGTCGAACACAAAGGTGGAGAGCGCCGGCGGCGAGGCGATGGAGAAGCTGGAATCGCTTTTGAACTGCGGTGAAGTGCAAGGGGAGTGACGCCGCAGCTTGCTTCTGCTTTCCTCCTACAATGCGTATGTGTATTTGGACAGAGATTACGTGAACGCGGACGTATCGTCTGTGGAAAGCGTGGACTTCACGCCGGAGGAGTCGATTGATTTCCTCGACAACGCTTTGAAGACCGATGTCATAGAAAACGGAGCCTGCATGGTGAGCATCATGGAAGCTGCGGCGCCCGGGAAATCCCTAGGAATTCGGGTGCACGTGGCAGACTATGCCCAGGGAAGTTGGAACATCGAGCTGAACACGGAACGAACGCCCCGATGCATAGCATGGCTCGAAGAACACAAAGGCGTCTCGCTTACGTAGGATGTTCGGGGGTGGCGGTAAAGCCCCTCCCTCTTCGTGCAGGCACGGGGAAGTGGTACAATGCGGGTTCCTGGAAGATTCGTTCTCTGGGCGACGTCCGCGCATTTCGGGCGACGCTCGGTTAGCATAAGCGAAAGGGGCAAGCATGCTGGTGAAGCCGTCGACCATCGAAGCTGCCGCTGCGGCGCTCAAGCGGGGCAAGCCCGTCGTTTTTCCCACCGATACCGTGTACGGGGTGGGCGTGGCCGTGGGTGCTGCGGAAAGTCCGCAGGTGCTCTACGATTTGAAGCGCCGTGAAGATAAAAAACCTATTGCCTGGCTGGTCGGCGAGGTGGACGATCTTGCTCGTTACGGTCGCGCCGTACCAGAGCTGGCGTTCGCCCTCGCACGCACCTTCTGGCCAGGCCCGCTCACGCTCGTAGTGAAGGCGAGCGCCGCCGTGCCGCCCGCATTTCGCTCTGCAGAGGGCACGATAGGCCTGCGCATGCCCGCCAACGAAACCGCGCTTGCGCTCGTGCGCGCAGCGGGTGCGCCAGTTGCCACCACCTCGGCGAACCCTTCCGGCGCACGCGCGCCGCGTACGTTCGATTCCCTTGACGAGGGAATTCTTTCCGGTGTGGCGGCGGCCGTGCGCGACGATGCCGAAAAGAGCGGCGTGGCATCCACCGTTCTCGACTGCACCGCCGATCACCCGGTTGTCATGCGCCAAGGAGCCATCACCATAGCCCAAATTCAAGCGCTCGGCTAACGACGTCAACGTCAACGTCAACGTCAACGTCTTCCCTTCGTCCTTTCGCCAAGCCCGCGAATCTTAAGTCCGCTTCCGTCGGTTTCGGCTATAATGGGGCAAAGTAGCTGTCAGGGGAGGAAGCGTAAAGGAGCGCATATGGCCGTACAAGTTGCGCGCACATCCGTAGGGTTTAAGTCTCATGACGGAAATACCCAGATCAAAGGGCTTATATGGTCGCCTGAGCGTTCGAAGGCGCGCTCGGCGGCATCGTCTCCGAAAGGCATCGTCCAGATAGTTCACGGCATGTCCGAGCATATAGGCCGCTACGATGATTTCGCGCGGTTCCTTGCTTCGCACGGCTACGTGGTGTGCGCGCACGATCACGTGGGACACGGCAAGAGCGTGAGTGCGCCTGAAGAGCGGGGTCACCTGCCGCTTGCAGGCGGCAAAGACGTGCTCGTGGAGGACGTGAACGAGCTGCGTCGGACCGTGGGCTCGCGCTACTCGCGCCAGACGCCGTATTTCCTGTTCGGCCATTCCATGGGCAGCTTCGTCACGCGCGTCTATCTTTCGCGCTATGCGGAAGGCCTTGCCGGCGCCGTCATCTGCGGCACGGGCAACCAATCGCGCGCGCTTTCGAAGGCGGGGAACTTCCTTGCACGGCGCATCGCCGCCTCGAAGGGTGAAACGGCTCGCAGCAAAAAGCTCGACAGCATGGGAGCGGGCGGCTTCGCCAAGCAGATCCCGAACGCCCGCACGCCGCTCGACTGGCTTTCCACAGACCCTGCGGTCGTGGATGCTTATCTGGCCGACGAGATGTGCGGCGCCATGTTCACAGCGGGAGGCTACGCCACGCTCACCTCACTCACTTACGAGGCGGCATCGCCGGCATGTGCGGCGAAGATACCTCACGACCTGCCGCTTCTGTTCATCGCCGGTGCCGAAGACCCGGTGGGGGAGTGCGGCCGGGGCGTGCATGCTGCAGCCGACCTTGCGCGGCGTGCCGGTGTTCGCTGTGTGGAAGTGAAGCTTTACGAGGGCATGCGCCATGAGATTCTAAACGAGCCGGGCCGTGCGCAGGTGTATGCAGACGTGCTGGCGTGGGTCGATTCCCGTGCGTCCGCCGCGCAGAAGGAGTAGCCATGCGAAAGACCTACGTTGTCGCGCTCGACCAAGGAACCACCTCTTCGCGTGCCGTGCTCATAGACGAGCGCGGCCGTGCCATAGGCTCGGTGCAACGGCCGTTTCCCCAGATATATCCGCACCCTGGATGGGTGGAGCACAATCCGCAGGATATTCTGTCCTCGCAGCTCGGCGCGCTCACCGAGCTCCTCGTTTCGCACAATCTCACGCCTTCCGATATCGACAGCATCGGCATCACCAACCAGCGCGAGACCACGGTTATCTGGAATCGCGAGACGGGTGAGCCTGTGTGCAACGCCATCGTGTGGCAGTGCCGCCGCACCTCGCCCATCATCGATAAGCTGTGCTCCGATGCCGAAGTGGCGCGAACCATACGCGCGAAGACCGGCCTTGTTCCCGACGCCTATTTCTCCGCCAGCAAGATCAAGTGGATCTTGGACAACGTGCCCGGCGCGCGCAAACAGGCCTGCGCGGGCAAGCTCGCCTTCGGCACCATCGACAGCTGGCTTGTGCGGGCGCTCACCTACGGGCATGTGCATGCTACCGACGTGACCAACGCCAGCCGCACCATGCTCTACAACATCCACACGGGCGAGTGGGACCCGTGGCTGCTCGACCTGTTCGACATACCGGCATCGCTCATGCCCGAGGTGCGTCCTTCTGCAGGCGATTTCGGACGCACGGCGAACCCCGGCATTACGCAGGGCATTCCCATCTGCGGCGTTGCGGGCGACCAGCAGGCGGCGCTTTTCGGCCAGTGCTGCTTTCATGCGGGCGAGGCGAAGAACACCTACGGCACCGGCTGTTTTCTGCTCATGCACACCGGCCATGACGCATGCGCGTCCAAACACAACCTGGTCGCCACTATAGCCGCTTCCGCGCCCGGCACGGTGGGCACCGAGTACGCGCTTGAGGGCAGCGTGTTCGTGGCCGGCGCGCTCATGCAGTGGCTGCGCGACGAGCTGGGAATTATCGAGACCGCCGAGGAAACGGAAAGCCTTGCGCGCAGCGTGCCCGACACGGGCGGCGTGTACGTGGTTCCCGCGTTCACGGGCTTGGGCGCGCCCTATTGGGATGCGGATGCGCGCGGGGCCATCTACGGTCTCACGCGCGGAAGCTCGCGGGCGCACGTGGTGCGCGCCGCGCTCGAGTCGCTGGCCTATCAGGTAAGCGATCTTGCCGTTGCCATGGAGGCCGACGCCGGCGTTTCCATCAGCGCGCTCAACGTCGACGGCGGCGCTTCCGCAAACGATTTCCTCATGCAGTTCCAAAGCGATATTCTGCATCGCACGCTGCGCCGGCCGCAGAATACCGAGACGACGGCGCTTGGCGCGGCGTTCCTTTCGGGTTTGGCCTCGGGATTTTGGGAAGATGCCGAGCGTCTGCGCGACCTGAGAACATCCGATACGGTTTTTCAACCCTGCATGACCGAAGACGTGCGGGCTTCGCTTCTGGACGGCTGGGCGCACGCCGTCAAACGAACGATGAGCTAGGAAGGAAAGGGCGAAAGGTGAACATCTGCATTGCAAGCGACCATGCGGGCTTCTGCCAGAAGCAGAAGCTGGTGGAATACCTGCGGGGGTTCGGACACGAAGTGGCCGATTTGGGTCCTGAGAACGAAGAAAGGGTAGACTATCCCGACTATGCCGCGCTCGTAGCGCGCGCCGTGGCGGCGGGGGAATACGAACGTGGCGTGCTCGTGTGCGGTACGGGTATCGGCATGGCCATCGCCGCCAACAAGGTGCGCGGCGTGCGCGCGGCAAACGTGGTCGCACCGGAATTCGCCGCCCTTGCTCGCGAGCACAACGATGCCAACGTTATAGCGCTTTCCGGCCGTTTCGTGAGCGAAGAGACCAACGAGCGCATCCTGAACGCTTTCCTGACTACCGATTTCGGTGGCGGTCGCCACGCGGGGCGCGTAGAGAAGATCATGGCGCTCGAGCAGGTCGAACGGGCTTAATCGAGCAGGTCGAGCGGGCTTAACGGGAACTCTCGGTAATTTTCGCGCACCGCCGACGGCGCGGGCGGCTCTTCCGTCTCGCTGTTGCAGCCTAAGGTGCGGGAGGCGCCTCTGTCGGGCAGTGCCTCTGCCGTGCGGTTGTGCTGCCGTGCTCGCCATATTCGTTGCATTCGCCGCGTGCGGGGTCGAGGTGCGTTTTTAACGCGATAGCAATCTTGCAGGGTCTTATTGTGCTAGCATAGGCGAAAACAGGAAAACGCATCTTGAGAAAGGGCTTGTCACCATGTCTTTGACCTACCTTCCGCAAGTCGATCCCGCAGTGGCCTGTGTGCTGCGCCAGGAGTTGGATCGTCAGCGCGGCAGCATCGAGCTTATCGCGTCGGAGAATTTCACGTCCCTCGCCGTAATGGAGGCGGTGGGCAGCGTGCTCACGAACAAGTACGCCGAAGGGTATCCCGGCAAGCGCTACTACGGCGGCTGCGAGAAGGTGGACATCGTGGAGAACCTTGCGCGCGATCGCGCTTGCGAACTCTACGGCGCCGCTTTCGCCAACGTGCAGCCCCACTGCGGTGCGAACGCCAACTTCGCCGCGTACACCGCGCTTGTCTCGCTCGGCGACACGATCATGGGCATGAGCCTTGATCAGGGAGGACACCTCACGCACGGCTCCAAGGTGAACTTCTCCGGGCGCGACTACCACTTCGTTTCTTACGGCGTGAACGCGGAAACCGAGACCATCGACTACGACGAGCTCGAGCGCATCGCCAAGGAGGTGCGACCCAAGCTCATCGTGGGCGGTGCGAGCGCGTACCCGCGTATCATCGACTTTTCGCGCATGGCCGCCATCGCGCATGAGGTGGGCGCCTACCTCATGGTGGACATGGCCCACATCGCCGGTCTTGTGGCCGCAGGCGCACATCCCAGTCCCGTGCCCTATGCCGACGTGGTAACGTCCACAAGCCACAAAACGCTGCGCGGCCCGCGCGGCGGATTCATCCTCTCAAACGATAAGGAAATAGCGAAGAAGGTTGACAAGGCGGTGTTCCCCGGTTTGCAGGGAGGCCCGCTCATGCACGTCATCGCCGGCAAGGCCGTGGCGTTCGGCGAAGCGCTCAAGCCGGAATATAAAACCTATATAGACCACGTGGTGGAAAACGCGCGCATGCTCGGTCAAGGCATTGCCGACGGCGGCCTGCGCCTCGTTTCGGGCGGTACCGACAACCACCTGTGCCTTGTGGATCTCACGCCCGCCGATGTGACCGGCAAAGACGCCGAAAAGCTGCTCGAAGGCGTGGGCCTTACGGTCAACAAGAATACCATTCCCAACGAAACGCGCAGCCCGTTCGTCACAAGCGGCATCCGCGTGGGTTCCGCCGCCGCCACTACGCGCGGTTTCACGGCAAACGACTTCTACGAGGTGGGCCGGCTCATCGCGCATGCCGTATTCCATGCGGAAGACCCCTCCGCACTTGCCGATGTTCGCGCGAAGACAGATGCGCTCCTAGAGGCTTACCCGCTGTATCCGGGCTTGGAATACTAAAGGAACAAGAGGGAGGGCGGCGCTCCTGCTGACGATATGCCAAAGCCTGCAGGTTGCAGGGCATGCCAAACGGCTCGCAGGGTGCGGGCTTTCGGGCGACGCGCCAAGTGGTGCTGGCTTTCGGGCGATGCACGGCCGTCAACTCGGGAAATTCGCAAAGAAGGAAGGAAACCTATGCAATACGAACGCGTCACGGTAGTCGATCACCCCATGGTGCAGCACAAGCTCTCCAAGCTGCGCAACAAGGAAACCTCGTCGAAGGATTTTCGTGCACTGGTGCGCGAGCTTGCGCTTTTCGAAGGCTATGAGGCCACGCGCGACCTGGAGCTTGAGGACGTGGAAGTGGAAACTCCCATCTGCAAGACCACGTGCAAGCAAGTGGCGGGCAAGAAGATGGTCATCGTGCCCATCTTGCGCGCTGGATTGGGCATGGTCGAGGGAATCCAAGAGCTTATGCCTTCCACCTTTGTGGGGCATCTGGGCATGTACCGCGACCCCGAAACGCACGAGCCGCACGAGTACTACGGGAAGATGCCCGACAGCATAGCCCAGCGCAACGTGCTCGTGGTCGACCCCATGCTTGCCACGGGCGGCAGCGCCACCGCGGCAATACAGTATCTGCGCAAGCTCGGCGTGAAGAACATCAAGCTCATGGTGCTCGTGGCTGCGCCGGTAGGTATCAAGGCCGTTCTCGCCGCCGATCCGGATGTGCAGATATACACCTGCGCCATCGACGAGGGGCTGAACGAGAACGCCTACATAGTTCCTGGTTTAGGTGATGCCGGCGACCGTATCTTCGGAACCAAGTAGTTTCGACGGTCTGCCGACCGCCGAAACCTATTCGACGCTGCGAAACGCCGACGCACCCAATCTTCACGAGATGCCGGAAGTTCACGCACCGAAGTACGCTTCACTTCCGCCATCTCGCGAATCTTGGCCACCTCGACGTTTCTCGCTGACTTACTAACGCCAACCCGTGGCGCTTGAATTCAACTTGTGTATTGCCTAGCTTGTTGTGGCGAATTGGCAGAAGGGAAAATTTCGTGTCTGAACATTTCGATCATCGGCCCAGTTGGGACGAGTATTTCATGACGTTGGCCACCGAGGTGGCCACGCGCACCACCTGCATGCGGCGCGCGGTGGGGGCGCTCATCGTGAAGGAGCGCCGCATTCTGGCGACGGGGTACAACGGCGTGCCCACGGGGCTTCGCCACTGCATGGAAACGGGATGTCTGCGCCAGCAGCTTGGCGTGCCGAGCGGGCAGCGCCACGAGATATGCCGAGGGCTGCATGCCGAGCAGAACGCCATCATCCAGGCGGCCCGTTACGGCATCAACATAACGGGCGCCTCCATATACATTACCACGCAACCCTGCGTGGTGTGCGCGAAGATGCTCATCAACGCGGGTATCCAGGAAATCGTGTACCAGAACCCCTATCCGGACGAGCTGGCCATGTCCATGCTCGAAGAGGCGCACATCGCGCTTCGGGTGTACGAGAGCACTTCGGAATAGGGCGAGCGGCGAGCAGGGGTAGGGAAGGCGGCGGGGGTTTTCCCGTCTGCTAGGGTTTTTCGGTATATTGTGACTAGGATACCCCCAAATAAACCGCGGTTTTTCAGCAAGCCTTCGCTTTCGCTTCGGCTTCCGTTCACCCGAATATTTGCATGGATTCGACACCTTTTCGTGGGCGAACGGAAAACTTCCGCTATCATACGTTCTTGGTTTTACAGGGCGCGCGCAAAAGCGCAACGCGCAAAAGCGCACGGAGATGAAAGCGGAACATGATAGCGGCCATAGCAGTAGGAGCGATAAGCGGCATAATTGGCTTTTTGCCCCTATATCTGGGTTTGCGCCTTGCTCGGAAGGCCACGCCGACGAGCAACCTTGGACACGCCGGGGCTTTGCTGCTCGGCGTGCTTCTTTCGTTTTTGCTCCTTATCGCGTCGTTCGTCGTATGCGCGCTTGTCGCACGCGACCTGGTTTTGCCGTTCGTTCTTGCTGAGGTAGGGGGCTTGGTGGTTTCCGCCGTGGCGTTCGGCTTCAGCACGTTGGTGGGAAGAAAGTAAAAGGAAAGGGTTGATACGTGGACGCTCTCAGTCAGGTTGCAGAAGGCGCTGAGCACCTTGTCAAGTCGCTCAAACCAGGCTATATCATAGGGGATTCGACGCTCGGTCTGTCGAACTTCGTTTTCTGGATGTTCATCTGTCTGGCCATCACGCTCGTTGTCGTGCTCGTGGCCTCGAAGCGTTTGTCGCTCATACCGAAAGGCCGGTTTTCGAGCATGGTCGAGTACGGCTACGAGTTCGTAAGCGGCGGCATCGCCAAAGACGTTATCGGTCATGGCTACGAAAAGCACGTGCCTTTGCTGGCGACGCTGTTCTTCTTTATTCTTATCAGCAACTTCGTTGGCCTTATTCCCGGCTGCAAAACCCCTACGGGCTCGCTTTCCATCACGTGGGCGCTTGCCGCCGTCTCGTTCGTGTACTTCATCTACTGGGGCATCAGGGCGCAGGGCTTGGGAACCTACGTCAAGTCGTTCGCGCCTTCGGGTCTTCCGGGTCCTATGGTTCCGCTCGTCTGGTTCCTCGAGCTTTTCTCCACAGTGCTGCGCGTGCTCACGCTGGCCGTCCGACTTTACGGCAACATGTTCGCAGGGCACATGGTTCTCGGCATCTTCGCATTGCTCACAAGCCTTTTCGTCGGTTCCGCCATCGACGGTGCGGGTCTCCTTTCCGCTGCTCCGTCAATTGGCTGGATCGCGTTTCTTCTGGCCATGTACGCGCTCGAGGTGCTGGTCGCGTTTTTGCAGGCGTACGTGTTCACTATTCTGACGGCGGTGTATGTGTCGTTGGCAACATCGAGCCACTAGGCTCGCTTTTGGCGCACCTCGCTCGCTTTGATTGGGTTTCACCGACGGAACGTGTCGGATGAACATAGTAACCGGTGTTTTCGGGATAGGCTCGGAAACGGTAAAAGGAGGAAACTTTGGAAGCAATACTTGTCATCAACGCCTTGAAACTGGTGGGCTACGGCTTCGCCACGCTCGGCCCTGGCCTGGGCATCGGCCTTGCGTGCTATGGCTGCTGCATGGCTACGGCTCGTCAGCCTGAACTGCAGGGGCGCCTGTTCACCAACTTCATCATCGGCGCCGCTCTTGCCGAGGCTTTGGGCCTCATCGGCTTCGTTCTCGCGTTCATCGTCTAACTTCGGCCTTGCATTGCTGTTTGCCAACCAAGGCTTAAAGGAGGAACGTACGTGAAAACCGGAGCGAAAAAAGCATATGCTCGCATTGCAGGCGCCGCAAGCCTGTGCGCGGGCTTCATGTCCCTCGCTTTTCCCGTGCTCGCGTTTGCTTCCGAAGAGGAGTCGGGCGGTATAAAAGAGATAATCCCCAACATGACCGAGTTCATCCCTATGCTGGTGTGCTTCATCGTGCTCTGCATCGTTCTAGGGAAGCTCGGATGGCCGAAATTCGCCGAGATGCTCGATAAGCGCGAGCGGACCATCAGGGAATCCCTTGAGAAGTCCGAGGCGGCGCGCATCGAAAGCGAAAGGCTCCTCGAAGAGTACAAACGTCAGCTCGAAGAGGCGAAGTCGCAGGCAGCCCAGATAGTCGCGGAGGCTAAGAAGACGGGCGACGCGCTGCGAGCCGACATGACCGAGAAGGCGCAGGCGGAGTCTGCCGCCATGATCGAGAAGGCGCGCGCGGCTATCGACGCCGAAAAGAAGGCCGCCATTTCCGAACTTCAGGGTTCGGTGGCCGATCTTTCCATATCGATTGCCTCTCGCGTCATAGGAAGCGACCTTAACGACGAAGAGCATCGCAAGATCGTTGAGCGCTATGTGAACGAGGCGGGCAGTTTCAATGCCAACTAATCGACTCCTCGAAAAAGAGAAGGTCGCGACGTACGCGTCGGTCCTGCTCGATTCCGCCTACGAGGCGGGCGGCCAGGATGCCGTGCTCGAGGTGCGCGATCAGGCTGAGCAGATACTGCGCGTCATGCGCGGCAACATCGATCTGTCCATGACGCTCGAAGACGTTTCCTACACGCCCGAGCAGCGTGCCTCGCTTGCGCGCGGCATCTTCGCCGATTGCAATCCCGTGCTCGTGGACGTCTTGGCTGTCATGGCCGAGCGTGGCGACATAGGGTTGCTCCCGCGCGTGTGGACAGGTTACGGAAAAGCGCTTGAGACGAAGCTCAACGTGAGCGTCGTCGACGTGACGACTGTTGTCGCGCTTGACGATCATCTGCGCGAAGTTATCAGGAACAAGACGCAAGCCGATTTGGGCAAAAACGTCGTTCTGCGTGAGCATATCGACGAGTCTTTGCTTGGCGGCTTGATCATGAGCGTCGGAGGAAAGCGTATTGATGCGAGCGTCGCCTCGCAGTTGGAAAACGCCCGCACCGTGCTCAAACACACTACGGATGGAGGTGAATGCTAGTGACTGAGATTACCGCACAGTCTATCGACGAAGCGCTGCGCAAGCAGCTCGACGCCCTCAACACGAGCGTTGAGTCCCGCGAGGTCGGCACCGTCATCCAAATCGGCGACGGCATCGCGCGTATCGACGGTTTGAAAGACGCTATGGCCGGCGAGCTTTTGGAGTTCGTGGGCAAGAGCGGAAAGACCGTGTACGGCTTGGCCCAGAACCTCGAAGAGGACGAAGTGGGCGCCGTTCTTCTGGGTGATGTCACGGCAATCAAGGAAAACGATCAGGTTCGCACGACCGGTCGCATCGTGGAGGTGCCTTCGGGGCGCGAGATGCTGGGTCGCGTTGTGAACCCGCTGGGCATGCCTATAGACGGCAAAGGTCCCATCAAGGCAGAGGGCACGCGCCCGGTCGAATTCAAGGCTCCCGGCGTTATCGCCCGCAAGCCCGTGCACGAACCTATGCAGACGGGCATTCTGGCCATCGACTCGATGATCCCCATCGGTCGCGGCCAGCGCGAACTCATCATCGGCGACCGTCAGACCGGCAAGACGGCCATCGCGGTCGATGCCATCATCAATCAAAAGGGTCAGGACATGATCTGCATCTACGTGGCGGTGGGTCAGAAGGCTTCCACGGTCGCGCAGGTTGTGGAGACGCTTGATCGCTACGGTGCTATGGACTATACCATCGTGGTTTCCGCCACCGCTTCCGATTCCGCGCCTTTGCAGTACATCGCCCCTATGGCCGGTGCCGCTATCGGCGAGTTCTTCATGTACAACGGGGAAGACGGCAAGCCCGCTTCCGCCGATAACCCCGGGCGTCACGTGCTCTGCATCTATGACGACCTGTCGAAGCAGGCTGTGGCCTACCGTCAGATGTCGCTGACGCTGCGTCGCCCGCCGGGACGCGAGGCTTACCCGGGCGACGTGTTCTACCTGCATTCCCGTCTGCTCGAGCGTGCCGTCAAGCTTTCCGACGAAAACGGTGCCGGCTCTCTTACCGCCCTGCCCATCATCGAGACGCAGGCCGGCGACGTGTCCGCCTATATTCCGACGAACGTCATCTCCATTACCGACGGGCAGATCTTCTTGGTGACCGACCTGTTCTTCCAAGGTCAGCGGCCGGCAGTCGACGTGGGCATCTCGGTGTCGCGTGTCGGCGGCTCCGCGCAGATCAAGGCCATGAAGCAGGTTGCCGGTTCTTTGCGCCTCGATCTGGCCTCCTACCGCGAGCTGCAGGCGTTCACGCAGTTCGGCAGCGACTTGGACAAGGCCACGCAAGACCAGTTGAACCGCGGCGCGCACATGACCGAGCTTCTGAAGCAGGGTCGCTACAATCCCATGCCGGTTCAGGAACAGGCCGTTGCCATCTACGCGGGCGGCCACGGCTATCTGGACGACATTCCGGTTTCCAGCGTGGTGCGTTTCCGCACCGAGCTGCTCGACTATCTGCGTGCTTCCAAGCCGGAGATTTTTGCGGACATCGTGAAGGAGAAGAAGTTTACCGAAGCTATCGAGACCGAGCTCAATGCAGCCATTGAGGCTTTCAAGCTGCAGTTCTCGGCGACGGCGTAAGGCGGTAGATTATGCCCAACCTTCACGACATAGAACGGCGTATCAACTCCGTCACATCGACGAAGCAGATCACGCGCACCATGGAAATGGTCGCCGCCGCGAAAATTCGCCGCGCTACCGAGCGCGTGGATGCCGCGACGCCATACTCCGATTCCATGATGGAGATGCTCGCCAACGTTGCCGAGCGCGCGGGCGGGTCTGAGAACGCCTTGCTGCGCAAGCATGATGAGATAAAGAACGTGCTTGTGGTGGTTGTCGTGTCGGATCGCGGGCTCGCTGGTGGGTTCAACAGCAACGTGCTGCGCCAAGCCGAGCATCTTATGAAAGAGAAGCAGGCGAACGGGGCTGCCGTGCATGTTGTCGCATGTGGGAAGAAGGCCATCGGATATTTCAGCTACCGCAAAATAGACACGGTGCTGGAGTTCAAGGACCTTTCCGCTGACCCTACCGTCGAGGAGGCGTCCTCGATTGCCGCTTACGCCATCAACGGCTACGAGGGCGGCGAGCTTGACGAGGTAATTCTTTTGTACAACCATGCGAAGAACGCTGCCGAGCAGCAGATTCGCGAGGAATTGCTGCTTCCCATCGATACGGAGAAGTTGCTTGCCGCATCGGGGGAGGCCAATGCCGAGGAAGGCGTGCCCGAGCTTTCGGGCGACGTTGTATTCGAGCCCAATGCGGAGAGCGTGCTCGACAGGCTGTTACCTGCCTACGTGCGCACGACGCTCTACCATGGTCTCATCGATTCGGCCGCAGCCGAGCAGGGTGCGCGCCGCAACGCAATGAAGTCGGCGACCGACAACGCCAACGAGATGGTTGAAACGCTGACCAGACTGTATAACCGTGTACGCCAAGGTGCCATCACGACGGAGATTTCCGAAATCGTTGGCGGCGCGGCAGCTTTGGAGGACTAAATGGCTGAAACTAATAACAATGCATCGGCCACGCAGGGCGCGACAGGACGCATCGTCCGTATCGTCGGCGCTGTGGTAGACGTTGAGTTTCCGCCGGATCAGATGCCGGCGATCTACAACGCCCTGCGGGTCAATGCCACTACCCCCATCGGGGATGTGAGCACCATCCTTGAGGTGCAAACCCACCTTCCGGGCGACTTGGTGCGTACCGTTGCCATGTCGTCCACCGACGGCCTGATGCGCGGCATCGAAGCTGTCGATACCGGGTCACCCATCATGATGCCCGTAGGTCCTCAGACCTTGGGTCGCATCTGGAACGTCATGGGCGAGCCGGTGGACGGCAAGCCCATGCCGGAGGTTGCCGGCTGGATGCCCATTCATCATCCGGCTCCGGAATACGACACCCTGACCACGTCCACCGAGATCTTCGAGACGGGCATCAAGGTCGTCGACCTCATCGAGCCTTACGTGAAGGGCGGCAAGACCGGCCTGTTCGGTGGTGCCGGCGTCGGCAAGACCGTTATCATCCAGGAACTCATCAACAACCTTGCCCAAGAGCACGGCGGCACGTCGGTGTTCACGGGCGTAGGCGAGCGTACCCGTGAGGGTACCGACCTGTTCTTGGAAATGAGCGAGTCCGGCGTTATCAACAAGACTTGCTTGGTGTACGGGCAGATGAACGAGCCTCCGGGAGCGCGTCTGCGTGTCGGTCTGGCCGGCCTTACCGAGGCCGAGTACTTCCGCGATCAGGGTCAGGACGTTTTGCTGTTCATCGACAACATCTTCCGCTTCACCCAGGCGGGATCCGAGGTTTCGGCTCTGCTGGGTCGCATGCCTTCCGCTGTAGGCTACCAGCCCACGCTGGCAACCGAGATGGGCGATTTGCAGGAGCGCATCACGTCAACCACCACGGGTTCCATTACCTCCGTGCAGGCCGTATACGTTCCTGCCGACGACTTGACCGACCCCGCGCCGGCCACGACGTTTACCCACTTGGACGCGAAGACGGTTCTTTCCCGTTCCATCGCCGAGCTGGGCATCTATCCGGCCGTGGATCCTTTGGAGTCCACTTCCCGTGCTCTTGACCCCGAAATCGTGGGCGAGGAGCATTATCGTGTGGCCGTGGGCGTACAAGAGATCCTGCAGAACTACAAGGATCTGCAAGACATCATCGCCATTCTGGGCATGGACGAGCTTTCCGAAGATCAGAAGCTTGTGGTGAACCGCGCCCGCAAGATCCAGAAGTACCTAGGTCAGCCGTTCCACGTGGCCGAGGTCTTCACGGGCAATCCGGGCAAATACGTCAAGCTTGAAGACACCATCCGCTCGTTCGCCGAGATCTTGGACGGCAAGTGCGACCACATTCCCGAGCAGTGCTTCGTGTACAAGGGAGCCATCGAGGACGTGTACGCTGCCTACGATGAGATGCAGAAAAAGGAAGCGTAATGGCCGGGCTTACATGCGACATAGTGACCCCTGCGGCGAAGCTGTTCTCCGATGACGCGTACATGGTGGTCGTGCCGGGCGTTGAAGGAGAGATGGGCTTTCTTAAGGGACACGTGCCGCTGGTTTCGGTTCTTGCCGACGGCGTCGTTCGCATTCAGAGCGAGCGCGACGGCGAGCACAAGCGTTTCGCGCTGCATGGCGGATACGTTGAGGTGACGGGAAGCAAGGTCATCATCCTGGCCGACCGCGCTCTGCCGGTGGGCGACATCGACGTGGCCGCAGTGCGCGAAGAGCTGGCAGCCCTCGAGACGAAGGCGGCCGACCTTGCGGAGGGGGAGGTCGCGAAAACGACCCTTCCCGCCGACATAGCTTGGTGCCGCGTACAGCTGCACGCGGCCAAGGCGGCTTAAGATTCAAGCAAGTTCGAAGGTTTCCTCCCTGTAGAACTCAAGCGAAGGCTCCCGCAAGGGGGCCTTTGTCGTTTTCCGCCGCTTTCTCGATGAAAACATGGAAGCGGTCGATTTCTGTTAAGAAATCGGAATTGAGGGGCGCTTGAGGGGTCGCCGGAAGCGGCGACCTGCGGTTATGCGGAGGGCTTGGCGGCGCCAAGCCGAAGGTCGCCCGAGAAACGCCTGATGGCGCATTTTCGATTTCCCCTCAATTCCAAATTCTTAACAAGAACGAGGCGCTTTCGTGTTCCGGCGCCCCGATTTCCCCTCAATTCCAATTTTTCAGCGATCTCCGCGACCTCGCACTTCGCGGCGAAGCCCCTTGGCTTCCTCTCGGCTCCGATTTTTCAGCGCTTCCCGAAGGCGCGCGAATCCGTCAAGTACCTAGTCGAAGACGGTCGTTTCGACGTCATCGAAACGGGTTCGCTCATTTCCATAAAGGAGAACGTCGAAAACATCGTCATTCCCTCCGAAGAGGTGAAGGTTCGCATGCGCCCGCTTACCTTCGAGGAGTTTCTTCATGCTGCGGGAAAGGACGTGCTTTTGGGCTACATTCGCGAATGCTGGAACAAGCGCGTAGCCCTTGATCGTGCCTATCATGAGCAAGCGAGCGCGCTCTTGCGCGAGTATATGCTGGTGGGCGGCATGCCGCAAAGCGTCGTAGCGTACTTTGAGAACGGGAAGAGCTTTTACGAGGCAGACAAGCAAAAGCGTGGGATTCTCTTGCTATATGAAGACGACATCAAAAAAGCCGCTCGGCGCTATAGCTCTCGCGTATCGGCCGTGTTCGAAAACATTCCGGGCTTTTTGTCACGGCACGAGAAAAAGATCACGTTGAGCCAGATTGAGCCGGGTGCCACATTCGACAAGTACGACGATCCGTTGTTCTGGCTCGGCGACTCCATGATCTGTAACCTGTGCTATCGCTGTGCGGATCCGAATATCGGTTTCGCGCTGCATAAGGACGATTCTTCGGTGAAGTGCTATCTGGCCGACACCGGCCTGCTGACAAGCTTGGCGTTTTCCGAAAACGAGATATCCTCGACGAACCTGTACAAGCAGATCATGGACGGCAGGCTCTCGCTGAACGAGGGTATGCTGCACGAAAACCTTGCTGCCCAGATGATAGCCGCCGCTGGCAGAAAGCTGTTCTTCTACACGCACTATTCCGAAGATAAGCACCGCAACGACATCGAGATCGACTTTCTGCTGTCTAACGAGAGCCGGACGAATTTCAGGGTCTGTCCCGTCGAGGTGAAGTCGTCGAAGAATTATTCGGCCGTTTCGTACGGAAGATTCAAGGAGCGCTTCGGCAAGCGCATCGGCGAATCCCTCATCGTCCATCCCAAAGAGTTTCGCGTAACAAGCGATGGCCTGTGTATTCCGACGTACATGCTGCCCTTCGCCCTCTCCGCCGGTCTGGCATAGCAAGTTGCTGTTCGGCAGCGTCGTTTTGGGCAAGATGCTTACTATATGGAGGCAACACTCTTTTAGCTGGGGCTTTCCTTGGGACATCGGGCATTTTGCTGGTCAATTGGGTTACTGTTTGGGTTGTCGGGAGGTTCATCGTCGTAGTGGAATCAACTACTCGGCTCCCGGAATGGCGAGCGCGCGTTTGGAAGACGGCAAAGTTATCGTGCCCGCATCATGGCGTGATGATGGCAACGAGCAATTTTGAACCCAATCCGTACGAGGTTTGGAGGATATGTCGAGTACGAGGATATGTACCCATGCTTCATCTCCCCGCAAAATACATCGTTTGTTCGCGGTGTTCGCGAGGCAAAGTCTGCGCGATGCTGCTAGAATGTCTTCGATAACTTTCAGGTGCCCGGGCGTGGTCTCGGGTGCGGGCGACAAGCGCGTTACGTGCGGATTCGAGGCATAGCCATGGCATTTGTTCACTTGCACAACCATACGGAGTATTCCCTGCTCGACGGACTGACGCACATCAAGGACATGGTGCGCCGCGCGGCGGATTTGGACATGCCGGCGGTGGCCATCACCGACCACGGCGTCATGTCGGGCGTGCCGGAGCTGTGCGACGCGTGCGCTGCGGTGGAAAAGGAAACGGGCAAGAAAGTCAAGCCCATCTACGGCTGCGAGATCTACTTCACTACTGACGAGGAGCTGCGCAAGGACGTGAAGCCGAAGCTGTACCACCTACTGCTTCTTGCGAAAACCAACGAAGGCTACCACAACCTGCTGCATCTGGTGAGCGAATCGCACGTGGACAACTTCTACTACAAGCCGCGCACGACGTTTTCCATGCTGCAGAAATACGGCAAAGGTATCATCGGGTCTTCGGCCTGTATCGCGGGCATTATCCCGAAGCTGCTCGACAACCGACAGTTTGACGATGCGGTGGCGTGGGCGAACCGATTTGCCGGGTGCTTCGAGCCGGGCGATTTCTACATAGAACTGCAAAACCAGGGTATCCGCACCGACGGTGGCCTGACGCAGACCGAGCTGAACCATCAGCTTACAGCGGTGGCGCAGGCGGCGGGCTTAAAGACCATCGCCACGAACGACTTCCACTACCTGCTGAAGGAAGACGCGCGCGCGCAAGACATTATGCTGTGCATCGGCACGGGCTCGGCGGTGAACGACACGAACCGCATGAAGTTCGCAAACGATGAGTTTTACATGAAGACCGAAGACGAGATGCGCGAGGCGCTGCGCGAATTCCCTGAAGCGTGCGACAACACCGTCGAGGTGGCCGAGAAATGCAACGTCGAGCTTGAGCGCGACTCTATCCTGCCGCGATTCCCCTTGCCCGAGGGCGAAACTGACGAGAGCTGGTTCCGCAAGCGCGTGAACGAGGGCATGGCCCGCCGCTACGGCGACCTAGTGCCCGAGGAGGCGCGCAAGCGCGCGGAATACGAGATGGGCGTCATCATCCAGCAGGGCTTCCCGGCTTACTTCCTCATCGTGCAGGAATACATCGAATGGGCGCGAAGCCAGGGCATCGGCGTGGGGCCGGGTCGTGGAAGCGCGGCCGGTTCCATCGTGGCTTACGCCATGGGGATCACCGACTTAGAGCCGCTTTCCAACGGCCTTCTGTTCGAACGCTTCCTTTCGCCCGAACGTGTGGAGATGCCCGATATCGACTGCGACTTCGAAGATGAGCGCCGCCAGGAGGTTATCGACCACATCCGCGAGGTGTACGGCGCCGACCATGTGACGGGCGTTATCACCTTCGGCAAGCTGCAGGCAAAAAACGCCGTGCGCGATGCGGCTCGCGTGCTCGACTATCCGTATTCTACCGGCGACCGCATCTGCAAGATGATAGGCGACGAGCTGGGCATTACCATTCAGAAGGCGCTCGACACCAACCCCGACCTCAAAAAGGCATACGATACCGAAGAAGACGTGCATGCCGTGGTGGATGCCGCGCAGTCCATCGAAGGGCATGTGCGCGGCGAGGGCGTGCATGCCTGCGCCACCATCATCTGCCGCGATCCCATGTCAGACCACGTTCCCGTGAAGCGCGATACCAAAGGCGGCGGCATCATCACGCAGTACGATGGCCACTACACGCCCGACCTCGGTCTGCTCAAGATGGACTTTTTGGGCTTGCGCACCTTGGGCGTGCTTTCTCGCGCGTGCCGCAACGTGGAGGCGAGCACGGGCAAGAAAATAGTGCCCGAGGAGATTCCCATCGACGATGCGAGTGCCTTTGAGCTCATGCGCACAGGCAACATGGACGGCTTGTTCCAAGTGGAAGGCTCGCTCTACGTGAGCCTGTTCGCGCGGCTCCCACCGCACCGGTTCTCAGACATCGTGGCCTCCATCGCGCTTAACCGTCCCGGTCCGTTGGAGTCGGGTATGGTCGATGACTACGTGAAGGTGGCGTCCGGCAAAACGCCCGTGCACTACTACGACGACCGCTTGCGCCCGGTGTTGGAGGAAACCTACGGCACCATGGTCTACCAAGAGCAGATCATGCAGGTGTCCATGGTCATGAGCGGCTTTTCCGCCGGCAAGGCCGACAAGCTGCGCAAGGCCATGGGCAAAAAGAAGATCGACATCATGCGCATGCTGCAGGAGGACTGGAACACCGGCGCGGTCGAGAACGGCTATTCGCTCGAGATCGCGA
>JAEYEL010000092.1 GCA_023403475.1 Actinomycetes bacterium | reverse complement strand
CCGACCGCTCGAACTTCGGCAATCCAAACTTCGATCATTCAAAACAGGAGGTTCCCATGAAACAGCCCATAACCAGCGACGTTCTGAAAGACATGGACGCCCAGACGCGCTACCTCACACCCATCTTCGGCTCCGAGGCATCCGACGCGCAGATGCCGCTCGACCATCTAAGCAACCAGCCGGTAGAGCCGCGCATCGCCTACGAGATGATCAAGGAGTATCTGTCCATCGAAGGCAACGCGACGCAGAACTTCGCCACGTTCTGCCAGACCTACATGGAGCCTGCGGCCACCAAGCTCATGGCCGAAACGCTGGAGAAAAACGCCATCGACAAGGACGAATATCCCATGACGGCCGACCTTGAGAACCGCTGCGTGGCCATTATCGGAAATTTATGGCATGCGAACCCTGATGAGGAGCCTATGGGCACCTCCACCGTGGGGTCTTCCGAAGCGTGCATGCTGGGCGGTTTGGGCATGCTCTTCCGCTGGAAGAAGCTGGCGCGCGCAGCGGGCATCGACATCTATTCCGAACACCGCCCCAACCTGGTCATCTCTTCCGGCTACCAGGTGTGCTGGGAAAAGTTCTGCCGCTATTGGGACGTGGAGATGCGCCTCGTGCCGCTTGAGCGCGACCATATGTCCCTGAACATGGACACGGTCATGGATTACGTGGACGACCACACCATCGGCATCGCCGCTATTCTGGGCATTACCTACACGGGGCGTTTCGACGACGTGGAAAAACTGGACAAGCTGGTGGAGGCATACAACGAAAAGCATCCCGATCTGCCCGTTCGCATTCATGTGGACGGCGCTTCGGGCGCCATGATTGCGCCGTTCATCGAACCCGATCTCAAATGGGATTTCCGCTGCAAGAACGTGTGGTCCATCAACACGTCGGGGCATAAGTACGGGCTTGTGTACCCCGGCATTGGCTGGGTACTGTGGCGCGGCAAGGAAGCGCTGCCAGAAGACCTTATCTTCTGGGTGAGCTACCTTGGCGGCAAGGAGGCAACCATGGCCATCAACTTCTCGCGCAGCGCATCGCAGATCGTGGGGCAGTACTACGTGTTCATGCGCAACGGTTTTACGGGTATGCGCGAGATCCATCAGCGTACGCTCGATGTGGCGCGGTATCTGGCGGCGGAACTTGCCGGTATCGACGAGTTCGAAGTGTATGAGGATGCTTCGCAGATTCCCATTGTGACTTGGGGTTTGAAGGGCGAAGCCGATGTGCCGTGGACGCTTTACGATTTGGCCGACCGCCTGCGCATGCACGGCTGGCTGGTGCCGGCCTATCCCATGCCCGAGAACATAACCGACATGGTGGTGCAGCGCGTGGTGGTGCGCCAGGATTTCAGCATGCAGCTTGCCATCCGCATGATGGGCGACTTGAAAAAGGAGATAGGAAACCTGAAGAACGCCCGCTTCACCACGGGTGATGTGCAAGGCGAGATTCCCACCGGCTTCAACCACGGCGGTCGCGCCGCAGTAGGCGCTGGCGACCATATTGCAGCTGCTGGCAGCGGAAAGTAGTGAAGAGCCGCCCTGCGGCGGGCGCTCTTCCTCACGCGGAGGCCAATTTGCGCTCCGCTTCGGCAAGACGCGCCCGACGCTCGCGGCGCTGCATGAGCGCTTCGTCCACGAGTGTCTTGATGCACGCTTGACGGTTTATACCGCTGTACGCGGCTTCCTGGTCAAGTTCGCTCACCTGCCGTAACGTGAAATCTACGTTCACCTTCTTCGTTTCGAGATTGGGGCGCTCCACCGTCCCCTCCACGATGAAATCGGTTATATCGCCTCCATCATCGAAGTACCGCTCGAACTCTTCATCGGTCATTGTATTCCTTGTCATAAAGCGAAACCTCCTTCGGCGTTGCCCTGCGCACGGAGATGATCCTGGTTTTCCGGCCGCGCATCGTGTAAAATGCAGTCCACAGGCCATCGAACAGGCGCGCGATAACGCCTCATCTGCGCTCTCCTCCATATTCGACGGCGAACCTCACCATATACGGATCACTCCAAAGCTCTTGAGCCTCCTCGAAGTCGACGCCATGCTTCTCAAGGTTTCTCTCGCTTTTGCTCCGATCATACTCGAATTCCATGGCATCTCCTTCCTAGTAAATATATTATAGCATATATAAGGTATTTCTAAAGTATAGAATAAATACTTATTATTAACTATTTGCTATTGGCAAAATGGCGAACAGCAAAGCGAATCGGAGTCCATAACGGAGAGCGAAGATGGGCAAACAAACGGTTAGTCGGAAAGCGACAAGGCGCAGAACGATGGCTGGCGAGCCTGCAGCCAACAGGCAAGCGGACAGCAGAGAAACCAACGGGAGGGCAGTTCAAGTGAGAAAAGCGAGCGCGGCAGTCATTGCGCTTACCACCCGCTTCACTTTATTCGCGCTAGGCGGATGCCAATCGAATCAGCCCAAAGAGGCCGATTTCAGCAACGCAAGCGATATAGCGAAGCTCGCAACGTTCGAGTGCGCGTATCACAACGTGGCGCTAAAGCTTTCGTAGTCACGGAGCTTCGGAGTTTTCCGTCTTTGAATGCTGGCTTAACCTTGCAGCTAATCCTCGTAAAGAATCGTAAAGACCCCGGAACACTCTGTGCGGAGCGCTCCGGGGTCTTTTGGTCGGACAGTGGCTATGGGTTGTAGTTAGCAGTCCTTAGGGCGATTCCGCTTGCTACTTCGACTTCGAGTCTTTGTCGAGGATCTCGTTGATGCGCTCGAGAAGCGTGGTAGAAAGGCCGCCTTCGTCGGCGATGGCGCCTTCGATGGGCTTGCCGATGATGTTGCCTTCGCGATCAACGAGCACCGTGGTGGGGAATGCCTTGATTTTGTCTACGTACTCTCTGCCTTCCCCGTCGG
>JAEYEL010000006.1 GCA_023403475.1 Actinomycetes bacterium | reverse complement strand
CCATAAAGACGGCTTGCGGTGATGATGGAACCCTGTTGATCTCAGTTGAGGATATGGGGTGCGGGATACCCGAAGAGGACCTTGACCGTATTTTTGAACAGTACGAACAAGTATCGACAACCGGCTCTTCGTCGAGAAATAAGGAAAATCAAGGATCGGGGCTGGGCCTTTCTCTGTCTCGTGAGCTTGCGGAAATGGTGGGCGGTACTTTGAGAGCGAAAAGCGTTTTGGGCAAAGGAAGCCTTTTCGTTTTAACATTGCCCAGAACTGCGTTCGAAGGCTTATCGGAAGATGCGCCCGACGATGCCGGACAGCACGATGGGAGGTAGACGGGCCATGAAAGTGTTGATTGTGGACGACGATGAGGCTCTTCGGTCGGCGGTTAGCATTATGCTGCACGTCGCAGGCTACGAGACGTGCGAAGCATCCGACGGAATAAGCGCTCTGAAGATATTCGATAACGCTTCGCCTGACTTGGTGATAATGGATGTGATGCTTCCCCGTCTGGATGGTTTTGAGGCGTGCGCAGTTATCAGGCGTATTTGCCCGACCGTGCCCATACTGTTTCTCTCGGCGAAAAGTGATATATCGGACAAAGCGATTGGCTATCAGGCGGGAGGAGACGATTATCTGACCAAGCCGTTTAGCCAAAAAGAACTCTTATTGCGAATAGGCGCCCTTCTTCGAAGAGCGCAGCGTGTGGATTTGAGCGAATCGGCGAAAACCGTCACTATAGGTGAACTATGCATTGATTTTGGGCGTCGCGAGGTTCTTCTTTCCGATAAGCGCGTAAGCCTTTCTCCAAAGGAGTTTGGCATAATGGTAGCTATGGGAAAGAGCTTGGGTCGTGTGTTTACGCGTGACGAGCTTATCGAAGAAGTGTGGGGTTCAGAATACTGCGGAACCGCCATTAGCATACCTACCTACATAAGGCATATTCGCCTGAAGATAGAAGAAGACCCATCTCAGCCAAAATACTTGCAGACGGTTGGTCGCTTGGGTTATCGCCTAGGCGATTGAGGGAAGTGCAACGCGGTTGAGTTCTGGACTTTCACGCCCTTGCGCTGCACGATGAGGTTCGACCGTTGCGATGTTCTCTGCATTCACCAGTCTACTCTTCTTTTTTCAACCGCCGTTTGCGGAGGGCTTGCGGAGTTTTCGGGGACTTGGTTGCGTTTGCGGAGTTTGCGGAGGGCTTGCGGAGACTTGATTGCCATTGGAAGTGCCCTCCGTCCCTATGAACTCGCTCCCATGGATCGCTCCCCACAAACTCACCCTATGAACCGCTCCCATAAACCCGCTCCCATAAACTCGCTCTTATCAACTTTGCGCCGTCTGTCCTTCTATTCCGTTCGGGTGCGCTACTTGTGTTATGCTACCCTTGTAGTAGGAAAGGGGTTTGCGTGACCGACGAAATGGCAGACAAGCAGGGAGTATACACGTTAAGCCGCGTGAAGGGAATTACGGCGAGAGGCTTGCTCGGCCCCCGTAAAGTCATGCTGCCAGACGCGGTGCCGCCGTGCGAGCAAGGCGTGCTTTCTCCGAACTCGTTCGGCTGCGTTGTGGGCGCGCACGAGGCGCCGAATCGCAACGACCGCTACATAGCCGAATTTCTGAACGACAACGAATATCGCATCCTTGCCTATATCGATCGGTATGGGCGCGTGTTTTCCACCGATGAGCCGGTCTTCGCACCCCCCGCACGCGAGCCTGACTTGATGATTGCGAAATTCGAAGAGCAGGAAAACCCGAAGGTGCAAGTTGGATGCGTTCAGGTGCGCGATGACGGCGGGCTTATGCGCCAGGTTTCCCAATACCGCCTCGATGGCTCCAAGTACGCGCTGTTCGATTCGTGGTACGATTTTGGCCCTTATGCGCAGAATCTTTCCTACGACACCGCTCTCGCTCGCTGCTATCTTGCGTTCGTGCACAGGCCCAAGCTGCGCGGAACGGCGATGCCATCGCGCGGCCTCGATTCTCTTCATCGGCGTTTGCAAGAGGAAAAGCCGCTTGCCGCTCTTGGCAGTATCGTGAACGACGTTCGCGCCGCGCAGGCCGACCCGGTCATGCGTCCGCCCGCTTTGGCCTGCTGCTTTGCAAGATGGCTGGAAGAAGCGGGCCTCAATGGCGTTCGCGCTGCGGCAGGGGGAATTGCCGAGGTGGCCAGCTTGCTGGGAGTCGGCTCCGAAGCCGCTGCGCACGAGCCCTTGCGTCTTGTAAGAACGGCTCGCTATGCTAACACCTATTATCTAGGCGTCGAGGATGAGGAAAATGCGCCCTCGCAGAAAACCGTCTGGGCGCTTGAATCGGTGCTGAACAGGTTCCTTCTCATAGAAGAGTCGTTTGGGCCCCAAGCTGCCGTCGCAACCGATGCGGATTGCGGCAAAAGGGACGTCTATCTTATAGAAACCATTGCCCAGCAGGTGTTTTCCGAAGACGGTGCGATTGAGCCTTCGGGCGAAGAACCCGTGCGCGAATGGGATCTTCGCATCGCTATTGGCAAAGCTATGGAAATGCTCAGGCTGCCTTACCGGTTCAGTGCCGACTATCGGTGCGACGAGCGGGCGGGCGTTGTGGCGTTTAACCTGGTCGCTCCCGACGCCGGTCTTATGCCCCGGAAGCGTTGGGATGACCTGCGGGCGCAATGGACTGCTGCTTCGTCTGCGGAAAGGGAGGCGCAGGCTCTGCGCTATGCCGAACACCTTGGCGTGGCGCTTGCTGCTGCGGCGTTCAAGGGGTCTTTGAACGTGCAGCACGTGGTCGTTACAGCATGGCCTTTTTCCGAGGACGCGAGCGAAGGCATCGGCGAGGCCGGCAAGAAGGATGCAGGCGAGGCCGGCAAGAAGGATGCTTCGGGAAGCGAATTCCCAGACAATCAGGAGCCGTTGTACCAAGTGACGTTCACGCGCGATGCGTTCTGCCGCGATGGCGGCGGCTGGCATGCCGCCTCGGCAGACCCCGCGCCGTTTTTCAACGCATGCGGTGCGACTTATGGGGCAAATGCCTCTGCCGTCGCTCCGTTTGCCGCCGTGGATCAGCTTCCTTCGAACGCGCCGAGGAAAGACTTGCCGGAAGTGGGCACCGCGCAGCTTGAGCCGTATGTGCAGGATGCTTTGGGTGCTCGCACCATGTACGACATGCGCATCAGCTATGATGCCGACCTTCGTCGCGTGGGCGAACAGATTGCGGAAGAGGTTGTGCGTTCGGGCAGTGCGACAGAGGCCATTCGCGCGGTTCGCTCGACGCAAGATGCAACCGACAATCCGCTGGTGTACGAAGCGTGCACGCGGCTTATGGCCCAGCTTGCCGAAGGTTCGGTCGATTCAGGCGATCAGAACGTCTTGGTTGCTCGCTTCATAGGCGACGACGTTTACGCGGTCGCTCTGAACCGCGCGCGTGCGCTGGTGCAGAAAGATCCGGCCAAAGCGGTGGAGGCTCTTTCAAACGCCATTGCCGAAGCTGAAGCCGGCAATCGTTACGCAGACAATTCCGAAACGGTGCACCGCGCATTCGATTCGTATGTGGCGCGCGTGGTGTACAACCGTATACTCGCCGCTGCCGGCGCGGGCGGCACGGACAGCAACCTCCGCAGAAAACTCGATACGCCTATCCTCTCCGACGTTGGCAAGCGCGTCGAGCTGGTTCCGGCAACGCTGGCTTTCTGCTATTTGGAAGCGGCTCGCATGCTGGAAGAGTCGTTTTCCCATGGCGAAGATGCGCTGCGCTACGGTTTGCGGTGCGTCGAGATGGCTCCTACGTTTTCGGTTGCCTACCGTCAGACGGCGCGCGCCTACATGCTCATGGGCGATATGGAAAGTGCGGCAAACATCCTCGAACGTTGTTTGCACATAGCGCTTGCGCCCGACGAGATTGCCGTTGCCTACTACCAGTTGGCATATGTGAAATGGAAGGCGGGCTTTTCCCGTGCGGGCGTTGCCTGCTATCTCAAGTCAATAACGACTTCTCCTGTGTACGCTGCGCAATCGACCATCGAGCTGCAGGAGCTTCTGCGCGAGCCGGACGTGAGCTTGATTGCGCACGACAAGATAGACTTCGTGCTTGCGGAGGAGGGCATTCCCATTGCGCCGCAGCCTCATCTGCTCGATCAGGTGGACGTTGCCATGATAGCCGCCACGAACGCGAACCTGTTCACGGTGGCGCGTTCCCTTCTGGCGTTGCGCTTGCGCTATCGGCCAGACGATGCGCTGGTGAACGTGCTGAAGTCGTTGGAGACCGAGTAGTCCTTCGTGCTTGTGCCTGCGCCCCGCATTTGTGCTTGCGGCAATGCCGCTTGTGCGGGCGGTTTGCGAAAGAGGTGCTTACGCGAGCAGCTCGCAAACCTTTCCCAAAAGCGGCTCGAAGCTCACGCCGCGGTCGCGGAACTGAGGCTGTTTGGCGCTTACCAGCATGGCATCGTGTACGAAATTGCCGGCAAACGTAGTGGCTTCTACAAGGCTGCGCCCCGCCATAACAGCTGCCAGCAAGCACGATGCGTACAAATCACCCGTGCCGTGCAGCATGTAGGGAAGGTATTCGTTGTGCACTTCTGCCATGCTCATGCTCGCGCCGCCTACGAAGTTGCGCATAAGCGTTTCGCCTTCTCGCTGCACACCCTTGAGCACCACGTGCTTGGCACCACGTTCCATAAGTGCGTCTACAAGGCGTGCCGCTTCCGTATCGCTAATATCGGCTCCAGCCCAGTCGTCGCCTATGGGTTCGCCCAGAATAATGGCGGCTTCGGTCAGGTTGGGGGTGAGAATGTCAGCGCCGGCTGCAAGCTCTGCCATGGCGTCGCACAGCTCGGGCGTATAGGTGGGATACACTTTGCCGTGATCGGCCATAACGGGGTCAACCACGCGCAGCGCCTCAGGGTACGTTTCGTACAGGTCGCGAATGCGGTCAACTTGCTCGGGTGCGCCCAGAAAGCCGCTGTATATGGCGTCTATCTCAACACCGATTTCTTGCCAAGCGGCAAGGTAGTCGCCCAGTATCTCGGTGGTGTCGTGCATGTACCAGCCGGGAAAGGCCGTGTGGCTTGAGAACAGACCCGTGGGCACGGGGCATACATCGCATCCTGCGGCGGAAAGCACGGGAATGGCCACGCCAAGCGAGCACTTTCCGTAGCCGCACAGGTCGTGAACGGCTGCGATGCGCGGAATATAGGAGCCTTCTCGCTGATAAAGGTAGAGGGGCTGCTGTTTCGACTGTTGTTCCGATTGTTGCTCTAGATGCTGTTTCGACTGTTGTTCCATTTGCTGCTCCGGCTGCTATTTCTTCTCTTCTTCGTTTTCGTCATCATCGTCGAAAAACGACCAGTCGTCTTCGCTTGGCTCGCGGTCTACGAACTGTTTGCGCGTGCGGCGCTCCATAATAATGCATGCGATGACGCTTATCACCAGACCGGCGCCCACAAGACACCCGAGGCCGCCGAACGACCCGAACAGAAAATCAATTACTTCAGTAGCATCCATACGTGCTCCATCGTCTCTTTGGCGGTACCGCATTTCCTTTTTTGCTGCCCAGCGCCGTTCTTCTGCGCGGGTGGCGGCATCGCCTGCTGTTTGCCGTCGGCGTTGCACAACGCCGACGCAAGGCTTGCTCGAAGCAAAGTATACTATGTTCCCTTGTTTTCGCCGCGCTCGCAAAAAGAATTCCCAAAACCAGCTTCGAGGTGCAGATTCCGGGGTGCGGCACGGGGTGCGATGAGAGGCCTAAGCTGCGTTTGTTGAACGGTCGAAAAACGCATACGTTCGGCGTTCGAAATGGTTTATTCATGGAGTAAAGTTTTTATCGTTAAGTTATTCATTCATAAATCTTGCCTTCGCATTACAATGTTATCGATTGCGAACACCATATATGGGTGTTCTTGCGATATGGGCAACAGCATATGGATGAGTGTACGTTGATGGGCATGGGGGGGGGTATCTTCCCAGCCGAACAGTGGGCACTAAAGAAACAGGTGCTCCTAATGAGACAAGGGGTTCGGTGATGGTTATGAAGTTGTTCACAAACAAATGAGCCGATAGCACTTCGGCGCACAAGCATCAGAAAAAGCCGCAGGGTCGTCGCAGGGTTGCCCTCGGTCTTGGCGTTGCGCTGGCCGCCGTTTTGTTGGCAGCGCCCCCGGTGGCAATGGCCTATCAAAACGGCTCGCTTCCCGATCCCGTTCAGGGCATAGCGAACCTTTTCAGGCTGGGAAACGATGTGCAGACCAAGGCTGCTGGCGACGAAGAAACCATTGTGGACAAATCCACCGTTTCTTCGTGGGTGGATTTGGAGTTGGATAAAGACACGAAGAATGTCGGCCGCATCTGGACTGACAAAACCGTGTCGAACACCGATATCACGCTTTCGAAAATAGACAGCGATGAGACCCGCACGATTAAGAAAGCCCCAGGCTCTGACTTCCTGACCGTCCTTTCGGCTCTGTCCTCCACGTCGAACACATCTACCACCACTACGGTTCCTCTCGATATCGTTCTGGTTCTGGACGCATCGGGTTCGATGGACGACCCAATGGGTTCTGGAGACAGCACAAAGCGCATTAATGCGCTGCAGACCGCTGCGAATTCTTTCATTGACAAGATTGCCGAGCAGAACGCTTCGATTGCCGATTCTTCGAAGCAGCATCAGGTGTCTGTTGTGAAGTTTGCGGGCAATAAGAGCAACTCGGTGGGGAATGACACCTATAAAAATGGAGGATACACATACAACTACAGCCAAGTAATGGTGAGTTTGAGTGCCTGCACCAATGCCACTAAAAGTAATTTTACGAGCATGATCAACGCGATACGTCCCGCTGGTGCGACGCAAGCAGATTACGGAATGGAGCTTGCTTCTTCCCAGTTGAACTCGTCTGCTGCGCGCACCGATTCCAAAAAGGTGGTCCTTTTCTTCACCGATGGTGCGCCGACAAGTAGCAGCGGGTTTGAAAGAAATGTGGCGAGCAGTGCTGTTTCTTTCGCGAAGGACATGAAAGATAACGGTACGACTATCTACAGCATCGGCATCTTCGCTGGCGCCGACCCTAACGCTAACCCTACTATCTCTGGTACTTCGAATGAAAATAAATTCATGCAAGCGGTGTCGAGCAATTATCCGAGTGCAACGTACACGCAAAGCGGTGGGTTGTGGCCGACATGGACGTGGAATTTCGGCGCCCGTGCCGAGAACTCCGACTTCTACAAGGCCGCCAGCAGCGCTGACCAGCTGAGCAAAATCTTCGACGACATTTCGAGCACCATCACCGCCGGATCCGGGTCGCCTACGCACACCGAAGACGGAGCGGCTCACACTTCCGGCTACATTACCTTTAACGACCAGCTTGGCGACTACATGCAGGTCGATTCCTTCAGCACCATCGTGTTTGCGAACAACGTTTACTCGAACCCGACCATAACAACCGAAGGGAACGTCACCACCTATACGTTTACAGGCGAAGCCGGAAACGTCCTTTACCCTGAAGGCAACCTCAACAACATCAAGATCACGGTGACGAAATCCGACAATCTTAAAGAGGGCGACAAGGTTCGGGTTATGATTCCCGCATCGCTTATTCCTCTGCGCAAGTTCGACATCGATGCGACCGACAACACGATGTCGGTTACCGACACCTATCCCATCCGCCTTTTCTTCAATTCAAGCCTGAAGGCCGAAGCTAAGAGCAACCTTGCCAATCCTGACGAGGCGTTGAGCGACTACATAGACAAAAACTCCCAAGAAGGAAACGTCTCGTTTTATGCCAACGCCTGGACCGCAGGCGAATCGGGCGACACGATTGCGCACTTCAAGCCTGCAAGAAGCAACAGCTACTACTATTTCAAGCAGAATACGCCCATCTACACCGATGAAGCCTGCACGATGCCTGCATCAGAAATCGCGACAGGCGCCACCTACTACTATAAGCACGCGTACTATGAGCTGGTTGATGGAAAAGCCGAATCCAAGGAAGAGACGCTGGCTTTCCATGGCGGCGATCTAGTGGGGCTTGATGGAGCCACCGTCACGATAGACGGCCATGTGCACTTCAAAGCCGAAACTCCTCGATTGGAATACATTAACAATCTGCGCAACGCGAAGGCCCCGAACGTCACGCAAACGGGCGAAGATGTCATCAGCCCTCAGTGGAACGATACGACAAGCGTTGAGAAGGCGAACGCCATTAACGTGCATCTTGGCAACAACGGCAAGCTCTCCGTCGAGCTGCCGGGAACGCTCGCCATCTCCAAGACGGTCGAGGTGGCGGGTGGCTATACGCTGAGCGACTACGCGGACACACTCTTCACGTTCGAGGTAAACCTTCCGAACCATAAGAGTGCGGAACTTGACGCCGTGGTGAAGAACGCTGCCGGTGAAATTCAGGGCACTGCGTTCAAGCTTGCGGTTGATGTGAACGGCAAGGCAACCCACAGCATCAAACATGGCGAAACCCTCTATATCTACGGCCTTTCCGAAGGCGATACCTACGAGGTGATCGAAACCAACCTTCCGGCTGGGTTTACTCAGACGGATCCGGCCGGCGGTGCATCGGGCACTATCGCCGCAGGCGCAACCTCCGAGGCGAAGTTCGTCAACACCTATAGCGCAGCGGGTACGCTTGAAGGTTCGACCGCCCTTGCGGGTGCGAAGGTGTTCACGGGGCGCGACTGGAACGCCACCGATAAGTTCGCCTTCCTTATTGAAGCCGCAAATGCAAATCCGAACGCGCCGCTTCCGGAAAACACGACGTTGGTTGTTGAGAATCAAAACGGCACGGCTTCCGGAACGGAGATTCCGTTCAACTTCGGAAACATCGCCTATGACGCGCCGGGCACGTACGTGTATCAAATCTACGAGAGCGAAGAGGAGAGCGGCTCCAACCCCGGCGTCACCTTCTCGCAGGCTCTGTACGAGGTGACCGTTACGGTGACCGACGGCAAAAACGGCACGTTGACCGCAACGTCGTCGATGACCCAAGTGACTAACGATGCTGGCACTGCGGTGGAGCCTGCCGCAACTGTTGGGAAGGCCACGTTCACCAACACGTTTTCGGCAACGGAGACGGGATGGAACCCCAGCGGGATGAAATCCTATACGGACAACTCCGGCCAAAAGCCGCTTGAGCGCGACTTGTTCAACTTCCGCTTGACACCCGTGGGCAGCGCCCCTATGCCGGAAGGCGCAACGAGCCTCATCACGACGGCGGATGCAAGCGGGTCCGTTGCGTTCGGTCGGATTACGTTTAGCAGCGCAGACGTTGGCAATACCTACACCTACGCTATCACCGAGGTCGTGAAGAACGATGCAGACGAGTGGGTTGATGTCAAAGACGGCATTACGCCGACGACGGTTGGCGGCGCGGTCGTATACGTCAAAGACGGCATGACTTACGACCCCTCTGTGTGGACGGTCGAGGTGGCGGTTTCCTCTGAGACGGTTGGCGACGAGGAGGTCGTCAAGGTCACGCCGACGTACAAGAGAAACGGCGAGACCCAAGCGAGCGCAACTGGATTCTCGTTCATAAACGAGTACACGCCTGAAAAAGTAACGCTTGCAGGCGATGCGTTCGTGCATGGCACCAAGACGCTTACCGGGCGCGACATGCTTGACAACGAGACCTTCGACTTCACGTTGACGCCTGATGCGGCTACCGCGCAAGCGATTGCAGACGGCGCTATCGTGCGCACGGGCAGCAACTACGCTTCCGCTTCCGAAGGTGCGGACGGCGCTGCTGTTTCCTTCGACTTCGGCGACGCAACATTCGCCAAGCCCGGCACCTATACCTTCACGGTGCAGGAGACCGGTTGGAACAAAGATACCGTTC
>JAEYEL010000003.1 GCA_023403475.1 Actinomycetes bacterium | reverse complement strand
CGTGATGACGATAACGTCCCACAGAAGCGGCGAGGCGAAGTTGGGCCCTGTGAGGATGCGCCACACGCGCTGGATGCCGCCCAGGTCGATGAGCACGAACATGCCGGCCAGGCAGATGCACACCGTGGAAGTGATGATAGCCGGCAAAGCCACGCGCTTGAACTTCTCGATATGGAACACGCTCGCCGAGGAGGCCACGATAAGGCCGCCTGCGGAAAGCCCCACGAAGAGCATGAACATGGTGATGTAGAGACCCCACGACGTGCCGTTGCTCATGCCGGTCACGCCCAGGCCGTTTGCAAGCTGGTAGATCCACGCGGCAGCGCCCGCTGCGGCCAAGACGGCAAGGACGGCGACGACCGCCTTCGTTTTACTTGATTCGAACATACGACGCCTCCTAGTTATAATAATAGATTTGCGGGCTGGTTCCGTATTCGTCAAGAAGGGTATAGGCGCTCTTCTCCCGAATGAGCTTCGAGATCTCGCTTCCCGGGTCATCCAAGTCGCCGAAGATGCGCGCTTCGAAAGGACAGTTCTGCACGCACATGGGCTCCTCGCCTCGATCGGTGCGCTCCTTGCACATCGTGCACTTCTCGGCCACGCCCTTCGGGCGCACGGGAACGTCCTTGTCCCCGTAGTTGAAACCAGCTTCGCGCACCGGCTCGTTCCAGTTGAACACGCGCGCGTTGTAGGGGCATGCCGCCATGCACATGCGGCACCCGATGCACTTGTCGTAGTCTATCTCCACGCGCCCCAAGGCATCCTTGTAGGTCGCCCCCGTCGGGCACACCCGCAAGCACGCCGGGTTCTCGCAGTGCTGGCACGCGATGGGCAGGTAGGTTCGCGAAAGATTGGGGTAGGTGCCCACCGCGCCATCAACCACGCTGCAGTCTTTGGTGATAACGCGATTCCACATCAAGCCATCGGGCACATTGTTTTGCATCTTGCACGACAGAGCACAGGTGTGACAGCCAATGCACCTGTCAAGGTTAATCGCCATTCCGTATTTCGTCATTGTTGCTCACCTCTTTAAGCTTTCCGTACTTCTACCAAGCAGTCTTGCCAGGCAATAGATGTACCCATGGAAAGAACTTCCTCACGCGGCGAAAGCTTGTCATTCGTCAGATCCTGAGCGTTGCCTTCTTCAATGAACTTGGACCAATTTCCTTCGTAAACACGCGGCGACCCTGGGCGGATAGCGTCGTTGGCCATGACCTTTATCTTGACGGATCCTCTGTCATTGAATACTTCTGCGACATCTCCGTCGGAAAGTCCGCGAGATTCCATATCGACGGGGTTCATGTCCATATGAGGTTCATAGATCGAATTGATCCAAGAGGCATCGCAGAACATACTATGGATATGGTACTTGGTGCGCCCTGAGGCAAACTGCAACGGATATCTATTTCGCAGTTCATTACCTGCGTATACTTCATCAGGATCCTCGTAAACCGGGAGCTGCTGACCAACTGGGATGAATTTCTCATTGTAGACATCCACGCGTCCGGAAACAGTCTTTTTGATGCGCGACTCAAACGCACGGTTTACCGTATCTGTACCAGGGAGCAAGTAGATGCCCTGGTTATCTATGAGCTTTTGAAGCGTCATGCCCTTGAGCTTGGCGTCGGTCGAATGCTCTATTTGGTACTTGCAAAACTCATAAGCCGAGGGAGGAACGGCATCGCCATAGCCTAGCGCCGTTGCTATCAGACGCTCGATCTCAAGATCGGGCTTGCTTTCAAAAAGAGGATCGAGCACCTTACCCTGCATGAGCAGATGGCTATAACCCGACTTCAACGATTCCACTTCCTCGTTGCCCTCGAATTTAGAGCACGCAGGCAAAACGATGTCGGCGAAATTTGCGCTGTCGCAATGATAAATGTCGATGTAAGCCACAAAATCAAGCGACTTGAGCCACTCGCGCGTGACATTCATGTTTGCATAATGCTGCTGGAACATATCGCCCATGGCAATGTATCCATGAACCTTCTGCGATTCGGTGCGCATGCGGTACGAGGCCATTTCCTGCGTGGCTGCCTTGGCCGTATCAGGCAGAGGCCATGAGGCAAGCGTCGCCGAAAAGCCGTTGTACACGCCGCCAATGTGAATGCCAACGCTTGCGCCGGGTTTATTGAAATTGCCGGTCAATGCCGCGATGATGCCCATGGCAGAACCGCAGATGTCGGAATTGAGGTAGTTGTTCGAACCGCCCCAACCAAACGACAAAGTCGCCGGCTTTACACAAGCATAACGATACGCCAAGTCTTCGATGGTTTCTTCAGGAATGGTCGTTTTCTCGGAAGCCCAAGCTACCGTATAGCCATGCTCTTTCTGGCTCCTTTTCAAAAGCTCGAAAACCGTAGTGCATGTGCGCCCATCGACCGTGAACTCACCTTCAAGAGCGGGATCCGTACATTCAAGATAGGATACGGCCGCGTTTTTCGCCGCGTCCCATACCAAAAACGGATTTTCCGAACCAGGTTGGTCAATTTTGCTTGCCTCGCTCTGACGCAAAAGCGCGCCAGTCTCGACATCAACCAAATAGGGAAACGAAGTAGAGGATTTCATAGTCTCTTCGTCTTGCCAGCCTTTGTCGATAATGTGGGTGATCATACCCAAAAACAGTGCGCCATCGGTACCAGGCTCGATGGGAATCCAGCGATGAGCTTTGGAAGCCGTGGTGCTGAACTGGGTGTCTATTACCGTGATGTCGGCTCCTGCCTCCTTCGCCTCAAAGAAAGTTTTCGCACTTGCAAGGCTTGTCTCGAGAAAATTAGTGGAAGTAAGAATAATGGTTTTCGCATCCACCCAGTCGCGCGAGCACGCCGTGCCGACCGTGTAGTTCGAAGCTTGGCCAAACATAGGGCCGTAGCCATTACCCAAGCCCAAATCGATGCCCGTGCGACCATCGTTTTGCGCATTCATGAGCTTCTGCAGATGAGGATAGCGAACTTTCACGTCGGACGTACCAGCAACGACCATCGCATCGCGACCGTACTTGTCCCAGATTTTCTCGACTTCCTCTTTGATTGTTTGGATTGCCTCGTCCCAAGTGATGGCGACAAACTCACCCGATCCGCGCTCACCTACGCGCTTGAGCGGCGTCTGAATACGCTCGCTGCTGTAGACATGCTGAACTTCCGAAATACCACGTGCGCACACAATCGAATAACGTTTTGTCAACGCATCGTTTGGCTCGACTTTGCACAAACGCCCATCGCGTACCGTGCATTTTAACGAGCAATGTCCCGTACAGTGGTTTTGATGGAATGTATACGCCACTCGCTCTTCCGCATCGGCGTTCGCCTTTGCGGGAGCCAGCCAGTCGTTGGTAGTGGTCATACTGGCGGCACCGGCCAAACCAGCGACTCCGGCAACAGCGCCTGCTGCCTTCAGGAAGCTCCTGCGCGAAAGCGCGCCTTGAGAGCTTTTTGCTTCTGACATCTCTCCTCCTTCGGGATTCATGCCAAAGCATTTCGACCCCTTCTGAGCATTGCTCGTCAAACAACGCTCGAAAGTTGCGCGACGCCTTTGCCTGCGCAGAGCAAAGGTACCCATGGCCAAAACGCTTGTCTCCTCTTCCAAAAAAGAACTGGCCAAATTCCACGCGCACAATATAGCGAAGTGTCGCATGACAGTCAAGAGTGTATTGCGACACTTTTTCAAAGTGTATTATTCTATTTTCAGATAGTTTTGTCGCTCTTGCACTTTTTTATGAAATATTGCATAATTTCATTAACGTTGAAAATACGCAATATTTCATAGGAGCAAAAATGGAAGAAGCGTTGAGCTACTTAGGAACAGAACTGGGTCTTAGCATCGACCACGAAGTCTGGCCGGATGCTGCCAGCCTTCCAATATACTTGTCCAAGGCAGCCGACTACTGGCTGTGCTCCTGCAACGGAGCGGAGTTTATTGCCGCAAAACCACACGGTAAGCTCGATCTGCCAGCGCTCAAACGCCTCGTATCCCAGATATCCGACAGATCAAATATGCCCGTTGCGCTCATCGGCTCCAACATTGAGCCAAGACAAAGACGGGCGCTGACAGCACAGCAAATAGCGTATGTAGTCCCAAAAAAGGCAGCCTATCTTCCCTTCATGCACTTCACAGCAAGAAGCGGCGCCGGACAACCAGCCGAATATAAAGGAGCGTTATCTGCTCGCGCACAAGCTTTCTTTGTCGCAAAGATCGCAAACCCTGAAGTCAAAGAAGCGTCCGCTCTGCGCGAAATCACTGGTCTATCCGCAAGCGACATCACCAAAGCCATAGCGGAGCTCTTCGAAAGGGGCATCGTTGTGCGCGGCAAAACCGGGCGCAAGGTGACGGTGAATATCGAAGACCGCCAAAACAATGCAATAAAACATGCTCTGGCTTTAGGTGCGCTTGCCACACCGGTCGAGCGCGAACTCGTGATCCGCACAACCAACGACATCCTTCCCCTCCCGGACGCAGGTGAGACCGCCCTTGCAGCTCGAAGCATGCTCACCTCGCCCAAAACGACATGCAAAGCAATCTCCAAAAGGGCGCTTAAGAGCCTCACTGTCGACGAGATCATGGAGGGAGAGGAGGATGCGGATCAAACTGTAAAACTTCAAGTCTGGAAATACGAGCCGTTATGTGCAGGATTCGACCGTGTTGACGACCTATCCCTTGCCCTATCCCTCAAAGACATCGGCGACGAACGCATCGAAAAGGAGCTGAACGCTTTATTCAACGAGGAGGATCTATGGTGATGAGCAGCGTGCACGGAATCGACAAGCTCAGAGAATATCTGGCCGGCTTCGAAGATTGTTACACGGTAATCGGCGGCACTGCTTGCGATATCGTGCTTACGGCAGCAGAGCTTGACTTCAGAGCGACCGCCGATATCGATCTGATCCTGCTCATTGAACATCGCTTCGAGGAAGTCGGCCGCGCAGTTTGGAAAATGGCAGAAGACGGTGGCTACCGATGCGGATGGAAGGGATCAAGCAAAACGCACTTTTACCGTTTCACCGAACCTCAAGAGCCAGGTTTTCCCATCATGATAGAGCTATTCAGCAAACGTCCCAGCTTCATATCCTCTGATGCAAAGACGACCATCGCCCCGCTTCCTATAAATGAAGAAATATCCAGTTTGTCGGCTATTTTGCTCGATGACGACTACTATGCTTTCATGAAATCGGGGCGAAAAACCATTGAGGGCGTAACCGTGCTTGACGAGCTTCACCTTATTCCTTTCAAAGCGAAGGCACACGCCGATCTAACCGCAAGGAAAGCGAGAGGAGAGCACGTGAACTCTCGCGATCTTAAAAAACACCGCAAAGATGTATTCCGCCTCGCTCAAATTATCGATCCTAAGGAAAGAATCGAACTGCCCGAACCTATATGCTCCGATATGAAAAGGTTTCTTGAGCTGGCGCAGAAAGAAGGTGTTCCCCTTTCGCAAATGCACATCGACGCAACATTGGACGAGATGATAAGTCTCCTGCGCACCGTTTACGGATTGTAAAAGCAGCTTCAAAACCACTATTTTTCGCCGTTTAACGCTGCACCCGCGAAGCGTCAGCCCTCTCTTCGTCGGGTTTTGTTTCCGACTGCTTTTCAGACGCGCCCGCATTCCCCTTTTCACTGAAACCTTCGGTATAGGCAGCGGGAACCACCAGGGATTTCCCTTCTTTCTGCATGTCTTCATGCAGAAGGTGCATCTTGCGCAGCTCAAAGGCGATGTCGTTTTGCTCATAGACCGCAGCCGCTTGTGCGAGCAGCTTCGCGATATCGCGCTCAGACTCCATGAGCGTGATGCGCGCGTTCTTCCGACGCTCGGCCTGCGCCTCGCACGACATGGCATCCTGCAGCGCCTGCGGAATGATGATGTCGCGAATCTCAACCGAAAGCACCGTCACCCCCCATTCGGAGACCTTCTCCTCTATGGCCTCCCGAATCTCTTTGTCAAGTTGGTTCCTGCGCATGACCACCTCTGACGCTGACGCGCGGCCAATCGCGTCGCGCAGCGCCGTTTGTGCGGCAAGCGCCACGGCGAAGCACACGTCCTCAACCTCGGTGCACGCCTTTTCCGGATCCCAGATAACCCACGAAAGCACCGCATCAACGTCAAGCGGAACGATGTCGGACGTAAGAGTTTCCTCGGCACCGAAGGGCGTGATGCGCGTGCGCTGGTCAATGCGCAGTGTGGAGTATTCGAGCAAAGGGATGGTGAAAAAGATTCCCGGCCCCGAAAGCCTGTTGAACTTTCCGTTGCGCAAAACCACGAAACGCTCCCAATCAAGGGCAACATGCGTGGACGAAAGCACCAACAGACCCACCACCGCTGCCACGCAAAGCGCTGCGAGGGTGATACTTCCCCGAAGTTTTTGCGCGGCGAAGAGAATCGCGGCGAAAACGACCACCGCAATAGAAACCTGCAACGCGACTGCGCCAAGGCGCGAGGATCGCTTGCCGGAATCCGAACGGTACGCGTCAGCCGAGACGCCGAACTCCATTTCCGCGCGGCGATTCGCGTTCCGGCGCACGTCGGGAAAAGCCACACCATCGCTCGTGGAAACCTTGCTTTTACTCATCGCCGTTTCTCAACCTCCTCATAGCCCTGATCACCAGTTGGGGAATCTCATCGTAGGTAGCGCCTTTGTCGAGGCAGTTTCTTATGTAGTCTTCGGTTATCACGTCAACTTCCAACACGCCGCCCGCAGGAATCGTGCCGCGCACATAGGCGCCGCTTCCGTGCTTGGTCACAATGTAGCCTTCCCGCTCAAGCGCCATGAACGCCTTGCTGACCGTGTTGTAGCTGATACGAGCCTCTGCCGCGAACTTGCGCACCGAGGGCAGCTTGTCTTCCGGCGCATAATAGCCGGAATTTATGAGATAGACGAACCTATCGCGCAGCTGCACCCATAAGGGCAGGTCGTTGCCCTCGTCGAACTCGAATGTCGGAATTGCTCTCTTCGCCACGCCTACAACCGCTTCTCTTTCATCAACATTTGCCTTCCCTGTCCTGCCTCCCCCTGCTTCCCTTGTTCCGCAGCCTTTCGGCTCGCGCGAGGCGCCCTCCCGTTTTCCTCTTGACCCACGCTACCCGACCGCCGAGTGAACGCCCGCGCAAACAAGGCTCAGCCGCAAGCAGAAGCATCCCACAAGCGACAGCAGCGCCGCCGCAAAGGTCGTCCATTCCCGCGAGCGACCGCACAGCACCGAAGCGTCGAACGCCGCCGGCAACAGCAGCCCGCAGACGGCAAACCCGCCAAGGAACAACGGCGCCACATCGCCGAGCAGCAGCCGATCGACCGATTCCGCACCCAGCGGGTGGGCGGTCGCAAAAGCCACGTAAGCTGCCGCGACAACGGCTTCCAGCGCCATCAGCGCCACATCGATGGCAGACATCTTCCTCTCGAATTGCAAGGCGAAGGGGAAACGGTCGTCTATGAGCCGTGCGCACAGCACCGTGCAGGCCGCGCCCGAGGCGAGAGACGAGAGCACGAAAAGCACAGGAAGGAGCGCCGAATCCCACAGGGGAACCACGTTGACGGCGCGCAGGAGTAGCCCGGTGTAGACCATGACGTACAGCGCGACAACCGTGCCCACGCCCGCAACGACCTTGGCTGCCCTACGCGCATGCCTTGCCGCATCGAAGCGCGACAGAAAGATCAAGGCCGAACCGCAGACAACAAGCAGCGCAAGCGCGTAGGCGCCACTTGAGAGGAAGGAAAGCGTGGGATACCGGAACAAAAGAAGCAACTGATCGGGCCTTCCCAAATCAAAGACGAGGCAGAGGATGCCGAAAACGATCAGCACAACGGAGACGACAAACCCTCGATGCGCGACCTTGGCGCACCAGCCCGCACGCACACCCGCGCCCGCTGCATTTCGCCTGCCCGCAAGGAAAATCAATGCGGTCGCGAACACGAACGCGCCAGCGCCTGCGCCACCCAAGAAAAGATAGGCCGCCACAAGGCTGCTCACAATCACAAAGAACTCCTTCAACACGCCGCACGCACTATGGAAAACGCCCGCGACCCCTACTGTCGCAGTACACTTATGATAAAGAGCGTTCGTCCCCGCGTCAACAGCCTCCCCCCAGGCTCCTGAAAAAACGGAGCGGAGCGGCTGCGGTCGCAAATGCTGGCTCCAAGTTGGTTGCGTTTGCAAATGCTGGCTCGGGCTGGTTGCGGTTGGCTTTAAATGCGAATTGCGAGTGCCGCAAATCAACCGTTGCAAATGTAAACGCCTCCGAGCGCCTCCGATACATTTCGTCGAAGGTTTCGATAAAATTTCGTCGAAGGTTTCGACATTTCATCGTCGAAGACTTCACCAAAATGTCTCAGGCGGCAAGCCGCTGCCGTTGAACTGTCGTCCCTGCGCAAGACCTACGCAGTAGAGCCGCCTCAACTGCTGCCTGCGCCGGCGGTGCAGGCGTAGCAGTGGTTAGCAAACGCGATTTCCCTTTTCAGGGGAATGGACGGGTCGCGTGCCAGATCGGCTATGGTCAGGCCGCCTTGACATGGCAGATTCATCGCTTGGTTGAAGTCGCAGTCGTAAAGCCTGCCGTCCCAGCCTACCGAAAGCTGCGTGCGGCACATCATGGCGGGAAGCGTTTCGGCGTTGAACGCGTCGATGAGCTTGTTCATATAGCCGTCCATATTGCCCGTTTGCAGAAGGCGGGCGCCCCAACGTCCGCCGGGCGCGTTGGTGATGACGAACAGATTGTCGAACTCTATTCCGAAATCCGCCTTGAGATGCTGCTTGTACTCGGTCTCAAGCGCCGCTTGATCGGGGGGAAGCACCGCGCCGCTGGGATTGAACACGAGATCGAGCTCGAGCGATTTCCCGTAACCGAGCGCGTTCAGCTTCTGCAGCATGGCTATCACGCCGTCGAAAGTGCCGCTACCTCGCTGCTTGTCGGTGGTTTTCCTAATGTAGTGAGGAAGCGATGCTATGACGACAATTCCCAGCTCGGCCCACAACTCGGGGAGATGGGCGTAGTGCGGCTCCAAGCAAACGACCAAGTTCGAGCGCGTCATCACACGCGCGCCGGTTGCTGCGGCCTCGCGCAAAAGCCATTCGTAATGGGGATTCAGTTCCGGCGCACCGCCCGTGATATCGATGACGGAGAAACCGCACGTTCGGTAAACCTCAAGACACTGCGCAAGCGTCTCGCGCGACATTTCCTCCGTGCGTGCAGGACTCGACTCCAAATGGCAATGCCTGCAAGCCAAGTTGCACTTCAGCCCGATGTTCATCTGCAGC
>JAEYEL010000194.1 GCA_023403475.1 Actinomycetes bacterium | reverse complement strand
TTCCGTGAAGGTTGCGAGTGGACCGGTATTCACTGTCCGCTTGTCTACGGCGATGTTTTCGACGAGATGGTCAAGCTTGCAAAGATGCTCGGATTGGAGACTTATCTTTCTGCGTAGATTGATTACTTCGAACCTCCGGTCTTTCTCATTCTTTCCTCAGTGTAGCAAAATCTGTTACTATAAAATAAGCTTGACCTGTGGTTTAGCATTTGTTTTGCCTAACTTTGCCTAACCGTCTGCAATTCGATAACGGCGGGCGCTACGGATTCCGCGAGGTTTTCCACCGTCGGATTTCCTCCACCGTCGGTTGAGTGCGCTCACGTTCGTGGGAAGCCCATCCCCACAGTCGGCAAGCCGTTCGCGACCGTTCTCCTCAGGGCGCGAGTAATGCCGAGAAATTGAAGCACGCCAGCAGGAACGGCACATCCCCTTGCGTCGCAGCGAGACCGCTTTGCGCGCTTGGTGGTCTCCGAGTGGTGCCTGTGGCGGTTGTTCTTGCAGCGGTCGCGCACCTTCCTTTTGGGCATGTCGAGTAGTTGAGCAGGCCGGTCGAGACCGGCCTGCTCAACTCATTCAGGCCCTGCCTCGACGACTGCTCGGCAGCTGCGCGAACGCTGTCTCCGTCAGCCTGTTGGCGCGCAGGTTCGCCAGGGTCCTCTCTCTGTCCTCTTTGCTGTACGCTCCGGTTCCTTCCTTGAATAAGAACGCATGTCCGCCACGTGGTCATGTCTATGCAGTCCAAGAAACTGTCGCTCTCCTTTTGCGAACGTACATTGCCGAAAGCCGGGCGTCAGTCTCGGTTTTGATATCTGCATCCGCTACACGGTCATTTTGGCGCGTGCTGATACCGGCATGCGGAAGGAGGAAGCGCGCCGTGGACGTGAGTGCTGCTGTCGGCGAAAGGGCGAGGACGCCGTCCGTTTCCGCTCGGTTCCTTTCCGGCTCAGGGGCGGAAAACGCGCAGCTCCCAGAAAGCGACGGCGCTGGCGGCAGCCACGTTCAGGGAGTCCACGCCGTGCTGCATGGGGATGCGCACGGTGTAGTCGCACTGCGCTATGGTGCGCGCGGAAAGGCCGTCTCCTTCGGTGCCCAGCACAAGCGCGAGGCGCTCTTCGGCGGCGAGGCGCGCATCGCCTAAGAGGACGGCGTCGTCGGAAAGCGCCAACGCCGCCGTCTTGAACCCGAGCGAATGCAGAAGGGGAATGCCGGAATCTGCCCATGAGCGCGCGCCGCTTCCTATGCGGGTCCAGGGAATCTGGAACACGGTGCCCATGGACACGCGCACGGCTCGGCGGTAGAGCGGGTCGTAGCAGGCGGGCGTGACCAGCACGGCGTCTATTCCGAGAGCCGCCGCCGATCGGAAGATGGCTCCCACGTTCGTATGATTCGTGATGTCTTCCAAAACGACTATGCGCTGCGCATCTGCACATATTTCCTCGACGGAAGGCAAAGGCGGGCGGCGGAACGCCCCCAAGGCCCCGCGCGTGAGATCGTAGCCGACGAGCCTGCATAGCTCGCCGTGCGGCGCCACGAACACGGGAACCTGAGGGAAACGCGCCTCCATCTGCGCTATGACGGGTTGCAGGGCGTCAAACCACTTCTCTTCCATGAGCAGCGACAAAGGTTCCGCGCCGCTTGCAAGCGCTCGCGCGATGACTTTTTCCGATTCTGCGATGAACACGCCCTTTTCCGGCTCGAGCCTGTTGCGCAACTGTACGTCGGTAAGCCGCGCGTATGCATCGAGCCGTGCATCGTCAAGCGATGAAATCTTGATAATCATGAAGTGCGCTCCTTTTTCGGTTGCGTAAGTTACCGGGCACTTTGCGGTTGTCGGGCGCTTTGCGGTTGTCGGGAGCCTTGCATCTGCTGGGCACCTTGAGGTTGCTTGGGGTCTTGCAGCTGCTAGGCGTCTTGCGATCGTTGGGCGCTTTGCGTGTGCTTGTTGGGATCCGCCTCGTCGTTAGCTCCGCCTTCTGCCTCGTCGCAGGTTCTACTGGGATCCGCTCTGCCGCTGGTTTTGCCGTAAGCTTCATCGCTGAGCTACTCCCTCGCGTTTCTCTGCGATACGACGGCTTTTGCAACTTCGGCTTCTACTTCGGCTTCCACATCGCGCACGTTCGCAAGTCCGCATGTGCAGAATTCTGTGCAGGTCATGATATGCGCGCCGATATGCGCCATGTCCTCGATGTTGGCGGCTTGCACCTGTGGATTGCGCGATGATGTGCAGTCTTCCAAGACGATCACGTTGTATCCGAGGGACAGGGCGTCGTAGCAGGTGGTGCGCACGCAGTTGGGCGTTGTGGTGCCCGCAAGCACGACGGTGCGCACGCCAAGACGGCGCAGCACCATGTCAAGCTCGGTGCCGAAGAACGCCGAGAAGCGCGGCTTGACCATCACGCAATCGCTTTCGCGCGGCGCAAGCTCGTCTGGCTCCGCAAGCGAAAAGGGGTCTTCGCATGCTCTTGACAAGGGTTTTCCGCTGCGTACCCAGGCGTCGTAGCGCACGGCTTCTACGCTGCTGCCGTCGGATGCGTATTCGCGCACTGTGTGGAAGACCGGCATGCCCAACTCGCGTGCCTGTTCAAGCGCTTTCGCGCAAGCGGGCACGGTGGCCGCCGCGCCCGCAATGCACAGCGATGACGTGGCGTCGAGAAACCCGTGCTGCATGTCTATGAGAATGAAGGCAGCTTCATGCGGTCGTATCATGGGCGCTCCTTTTCGGTTGCCTTTTCGATTTCTGTTTCGGTTTCTGTTTCGGTTTCCGCGGCGTTGGCGTTGCTCGTCTGTTTCTCAGGGGCGCTCACCGCACGCTCTCCGGGATTTGTTGTCTTGCTGCTGGTTCCGTTGGCTTCAAACCCGCTGTCCGCTGCTTGGTTTCGGTGTTCCGCCACGATTAGCCAAACAAGCGATGCCGTCATCAACGCGAGTCCGCCGGCGTCGAAGGCGATGAAGCGCGTGATGCTGATGGCGAGCATGGCGTGTCCTTGCGGCAGTGTGGCCAAGATGAACGACTCCCCTGTCAGCCCTATGAGCTGCTGCGCCACGGCCACCACGGCCAATGCGCGAAACCGGCGCGGGCTTGCGATGACGGCGGGGTAGGTGGCGTTCCACATGAGAAAGGCCACGCCGATGCCGCGCATCGCCGCCTCGCCCGGCACCCCTGAAAGCTCGTAGGCGGCTGCGAAACTGCCCGGCCACAGCACGAACAAAACCGCGCACTGCACGTTGATGGCGAACACGGCTGCAAACGCCATCCGCACCGCAACAGCAGCCGCACGCACGGCTTTCTCCGGGCGTTCGGCTTTCTCCGGGTGTGAGGCTCGCGCTGAGCTTGCGGCTCGCGTCGGGCTTGCGGCTCTTCCCGGGCATGCGGCAGAAAGCTCCTCGCTGCTCTCTTCCTTTTTACCGTTTTCCGAAAAACGCATTTTTCGGAGCTTTGTTCCCATAGCGCTCTCTTTCGTATGAATGCTCTCAGATTGTAT
>JAEYEL010000180.1 GCA_023403475.1 Actinomycetes bacterium | reverse complement strand
GGGCATGCCCACCTGAGCCTTCTTGAATTTCTTCGCAACCGTTTCCGGCGGCCCGAACACGTCGACGGATCCGTATCCGGCGTTCATCTCATAGGCATTATGCACAAGAATCATCGTGCCGGGCTTTTCGATATTGCCGCAGATGGCCATAAGCGCGCAGGCGGTCTGCACCCAATGCATGCACGATGCGGAAGAGGCGTCGAACGAAAGGCCCCATTTGATCATGCCCCTATCGGCAGCCGCATACATCCTTGCAGCAGCACGAACATCGTCAGCGGAAACGTTGGTGATGGACTCCTGCCATTCGGGAGTGAACTGAGCCACATGCTCTTTGAACTCGTCGTAGTAGGCAACCCAGTTGGCAACGAACTCATGGTCGATAAGGTCCTCTTGGGTAATGACGTTCGCCATGGCCAATGCCAAAGCCGCATCGGTTCCCGGATTCGGGCGCAACCATATTTCCGCATGAGCGCCCCACCACGTCAGAGCCGGGTCGATGGAGATAATCTTGGCGCCAAGCTGATGGCACACCATCAGGTAATGGCCGATGAACCCGTCGCCGTTCGACTTCAAAGGCTCAACCGCCCAGACGATCATGACGTCGGGAGCCTGCCAGGAGCTGTCGCCGTAACGTTTCTCAAGAGCCTGCGCGCAGTCGGTTTCAGGATAATCGCCCAAAGGACCCGCCGCGCCACACACACGCGGCATGTAGCAGGACCATCCGGAAAAGTAGATGCCACCGCAGTTAGGTGTGCCGAACGTGGCACCGGCCAAGAAAGGTATCTGCCAGTTGATGTTGCGCCCGGTTCCGTGCCCAACCACTATAGACTCGCGGCCATAGCCTTTGCCGTCGATTTCCTCTTTAACGTACTTCTCAGTAATGTCGAGCGCTTCGTCCCAGGTAATTCTTTCCCACTTGTTCTCGCCACGTTCGCCTGCGCGCTTCATGGGATACTTGATGCGATGTTCGTTGTTCACCATCTCGGGCAAATCAAGGCAGCGCATGCACAGTTTGCCGTTGGTGCAAGGGTCAAGCGGGTCGCCCTCAACATGATCGAGCTTCCCATCTTTCACGTACAGAAGAATGCCGCAGGAATCATGGCAACCGGGGAACGAGTAATTGTAGGTCCTCGTTACCGTGAACCCGTCTTCCTCCCACTGCCATTCGCCTTCGTGATATGCCGCCTTGTCAATGCTGTCGAGGAACTCCTGATAATCGAATGCGGACATAATCCCTCCTCTTTCTCGTTGTTGATTCCTTTGCGGGAGGGCGCAAGCGGCGAAAGCCAAACACGCCACGAGCACGCCCCCCCCCTTGGTCACATCGTCTTAGGGCAACGCTATTCCGCTTCAGGCTGAGCGACCGGTTCATCCTTCTCGTAGTCAACCTTGTTTTTGTTGACAAGAGCCAGCACGATCAGCACAACAGCGGAAACAATCAGTATCGCAATAGCGGGATACCACTGATAGAACAGGTTCGCCGACGTAAAGCCCACCATTGCCGCAACCGCCGCAAGCCAAAACGGCGCTATGAACTGGCCGATTCCCTGCATAGCGACATAGAACGAAGACCCATCGGCAGAACGGTGCGGGTCAGCAACCTTTTTGTTCGCCATATCGGACCATGCTGCGTTTATGGTGCCGAACGCTATACCGCACAGGAACGCGCACGCAAAGAACATGGGAAGACTCGGCGCAAGCATGGTGATGAGAAGCATCACTCCATAGAGAAGCATCCAGCACGGAAGGGCGATTCTCTTCAGCGCCCGGTATACCGGGATGTATATTAGACCGCCAAGCATAAGCCCTATGGAGAAGCCGGTCATGACCAAGCCAACCGTCGCACCCGTTCCCAAACCAAGACCCACGATACAGATGGCCGCATTGTTGATGAAGGCCGTCATCGTGCCGATGCAAATCGTGGTCACGATCAAAAATACCCAGTACTTCGAGCCAAAGCCTTGGATGGAAAACTTCGGCTTCTCGCCAGCGGCAGAGCCCTCGGGCCCGGCGAGCGATTCTTTGGGAAGCTCCGAATGGTTGGGCATGAATATCACATAGTAGATTGCCCATACGATAATGATTGCGTAGAACCAATAAGGCGCTGTCCAGTTGATATCGACAAGCCAACCGGCGATAAGGCTGTACACGATGCCGCCGACGCCCGCAAATGCCGTCACAAGGCCAACCATCGTCGTTGTTTCCTTGCCCCGCCAAAAATCACCGCACGCGGCAACGGCCATTGCAAACACCATGCCGTAGCCAACGCCACACAAAGCGCGCTCGATCACAATTGCCATAATGGACGGATGATACACGGCTGGCAAAATGCCGCCAACCAATGCGAACGCCATACCAAGAAGACCTGCCCACTTGTAACCCATCTTCCTTGTAAGTGGACCGCAAATGGCCGAAGAGACGATCATGATGATTGCAGGAATGGTGTTCACCATTTGAACCGTGGTCACATCCGCGCCGGGAAACGCCGCTTGAATCGCTGCTAGAGTCGGCGAGCACATAGCTTGTGTATTCTGAACGAGAATCAATGTCAGAACCGCAAATTTAACCGCCGCACCGTATTTCTTGCCGCCGGCAGTAGATTGAACCGTCATTCTAACCCCCTTTTCTTTGTTCTCCGATGCTTTGATCCACGAGGCCTCGTGGATCAATGAAAGCACGGCAACGAATAACATGCATTAGCTTTTTGACGTGAAAAACATCAAAAAGAGCTCATGAAAAAAGGGTTAGAAAGCGCGTTTAGCCTGATGATCAGATGCAATGGATGTAATGTTAGTTTGTATCGGGATCGATAGACTCTATCATCTGAAGAAGCTCTGTTTTGGAGTGAACCCCTATCTTCCCATACAAATTGTACGTATGTGTCTTCACAGTGTTCTTCGATATGTATAGGCGCTCTTGAATAAGCTCCGCTGTGTATCCTTTCGCCAAAAGAAGCATGATTTCCGTCTCGCGCGCGGTAAGACCGCTCCGTTCCGCCAGAAGTTCGCAGCGATGCTTCCACTGCCCCCTACCGCTGCCATCGCCATAGTCGTGAAAAGAAGACGGGGCGTCTTTCGGATACAAATCGCCTTTGTCAAGCGCCATAGTTGATACGATGAGAAGCAAGGTAAGAATGACGACACACGCCATGAATTCCTTGCCGTCGAACCAATCGCTCGAAAAAGCAACCCATCCGATGCCGAATCCAAGCAAAATGCCGCCCATGCTCAACGCCCGTACGAACCCGCCCGCCCTCACGAACGACAGGCTGTTGCGAACCACATGTTCGCATGTTGCCGTGATTGCACTCGTATACGGCAGAAACGAGAAGAGCAGAATTCCCACGCAGAACCAAACCCACATGTTCTCGGGAACGAAAAGCATCAGTAAAAGGCAAGCCGCCATAACCGGAAGCATAAGATGCCGAAACAAAGACTCGTTGACGCGAAACGACTTCGCCGAATCTATGCCCAGAACCACAAAGACAACGAAAGAACCCGCAAGCAAGAACAAGAGAACGGCTTCCGAACGAAATTCAGACAGGCAGAGAACGCAAAGCGAGAACCCTTGCGCTATCGAATTCACCGCAGTAAGCATAGCCGAATTAACCGTAATGCACGACCGAGAGTCCGATTCCCTTGCTACGACGAACGGCAGATAATCGCATGAGGGAGAACTCACCACGCAGGCAATATAGACGGCAGCAGAAAACAGCAGAAGAAAGCTGGCGAAGAACAAGTTAGCGCCCAAGCCCAAGCCGAAATCGAACGCATCGAGAACAGCACAGAAACCGGAAGCCAACGCGAAGCTCGCAACAACGGCAATGCGGACATTTTTACCGGAAAGGGCGCAAAGCGTCTCGAACCACATGAGAATAGCCAGAGCATTCCCTGCCGATAGCGCGCACGCCACAACTAGGAAAACCCACGACATGCCACCGGCGATCACGCTTCCCACCGCACACAGAATCGCAACGACGCCAACACTCGCAGAGGCTATGCGGCGCTGTTTCTGAATAAGATTGGAAACGAAGGCGAACGCAACATAGGCAACGCTATAGGACAGCGCCACGGCAACGCCCACCGCCAAGGAACCGCCGCCTACTCCTATGAGGATAAACGAATAGTAAAACAAAGCAAAGCTTAGCGATGACCCAACTATCGAAGCAACAGCGTAAACGTTGACCATGCGCCAGCCCACATCGAAACCGCCTGCATCTTCAGGAAAAGATCCGTGACCACCGTGGGCGGAAGTAGAATTCTCTGACAAATACCCACCCCCTTTTTGGCAAAGCCTTGCAGCTGCAAGGCAACAATATCCCCTTCGATTTATAATTCCTAACTCGAACTTTGCTCATGATAGCACAGATTGTCACTTATATCGCGTTGCTTTATAAGTGACACCAATAATCATGGAACACAAGGAGGTGCTCCATGATCGAGCGAGAAATTGGACTAAGAATCAAAGACCTTCGCGCCGAAGCAGGCATCAGCCAAGAAAAGCTGGCTTTTGAAATAGGAATGGCGCGGAGCTACTTAGCCGAGGTGGAAACGGGCAGGCGCAATGTTTCCATAAGGAACTTGGAGAAGATAGCTGCTGGTCTTGATATATCTCTTTCCCAACTATTCGAGCCATTCACGAACGTGCCCGACATTCACAAACTATCGTAAGGCCATCGGCATCAAAATCCAGCCACACTAAAAGACGCACGAATCGCCCCGAAACAGGTGGAGGATAATCAAGAGATTATCCTCCACCTTGTCTTTAGCTCATCTGTTCGTCCCGCTGCCGCCAATAAGAGCGACAAAGAAATAACTGGTGAACACTAGTCCTCAAATCCCACTGCGTACCCATTGATAGTGGTATCGTTGGCCAACGCTTGTCCAACCAAATAGCCATAGGTCATTCCGCGACCATGGCTCGTGCCCGGAAGCGTCACAGGATAGGAATTGGCGAAGAAATCACCTTGGACATTCCCAATTGCGAACAAACCGCCAATCGGATTATCTTCGGTATCCAAAACCTGCGAGTTCTGGTCAACGCGCAGGCCGTACGGGAGAGCAAGCAGCCAAGCGGAAACGTTGCTCGCATAGAACGGGCCATCCTTCACCGAGCTCAAGAAGCGTGCCGGAACGCCAAAATCCGGGTCTTCGCCCGCATCGCAGAAAGAGTTATACCGATCCACGGTCTTCTTCAGCGGATCGGCAGGAACGCCAAGAGCCCGCGCAAGCTCGTCAAGCGTTTCACCTTTGTAGAACGTACCCTCGGCAACCGCCTGCTCCACCTTTTCCTCAAGGTCATCCATGAACGACATCGATTTCACCGGTTCTTGACGTTTGGCATGCTCGGGATAATGAGAATCCCAGATTGCCCAAGCCACGTTACCTGGAGTGTTCATGCGTGCATTGGTGACAATGGGCTCGAAACCAACTTCGCAGCAATAACGCATTCCGTCACGATTAACGGTAAGCCAGCACGTGTCGAACCCGGGTCCCATTACCGCCAAATTAACCGGATGGATAATAGGTGCAGGATAGCAGGTAGAGAGCGCCGCACCTATCCATGCGCCCATGGTGATGCCGTCTCCCATATTCCCGCCCACAGGGGTATAGTCCGACTTATCCGCGCGCAACGCGATGGGGCAGAAGCAGCGCTTCATCTCTTCGTTGTCGGTTATTCCGCCAGTTGCCAGGATAATCCCCTTGTTGGCATTGATTCGTTTATAGCCGTCCTTATCCTTCACGATGACCGCCTTCACGGTTCCCTCTTCGCAAACCAGCTGCTCGGCAGCCGTATTGAAAGAGAACACCGCGCCTCGCTTCTGAGCGTCTTCGGCCACCATCGAAACAAAGTAGCCGATATTCCAAGGCTGCTCTGCTAGAGTGCTACCCTCAGGGAGAATGAACTTATGAGCGGTACGGAACTGTTTGAAACGGTCATCAAGAGTATCCCAATCCGAACGCGCCGTCATTTCGGTATTGAGAATGACCTCGTAGCCAACCTCCTTCGCCATTTCAATATAGTGGTCCATGACTTCACCGCTACGCTCGACAAACGTCTTGATAAGATAGTAGTTCGCCTCCGACTGACCCCACTGGTAGATAAGGCGGCTCGCCAAACTCGTGTCAATTTCCACGCCTTCTTCTTTTTGCAGCCGCGATCCAACCGCCCCAATGTCGGTGCCGTGGGCAGTGACAGCGTCGAACTTCTCGGCAACATACACACTTGCACCCGCCTCGGCGGCAGCCTGCGCGGCCGTGCACCCAGCGACACCCGCACCAATCACCACCACATCGTACGTCTCTTCGGATGCCACATCCGGCATTGCCGGTGCCGGGTCGAGCCAAGCGTGCGCGCTTGCCGTTTGCTCCTCGACCGGACTTGCCTCTTTCGGCGCGCAACCGCCCAAACCCATCACAGCAGCCGACGCGCCCGCTAAGGCTGTGCCCGTGACGAAAGATCGACGAGTTACGCGAAATTGCCTATGTCCCATAATTTCCTCCTATGGTTAATCATTGCTCTGAGAGAAACCTATCTCCCGGTCACAAACATAAGAGGTTCGGCATAAACCGGAAAGCGCCCAGCAGGGGTGAAACGCCACATGCGAGCAATCACCCCTCGCGGGCGACAAGGCGGCGACTTACATTCCGCGCAGCTCCTGCTCCATACGACGCTCCACCAAGCTTCGCGCTTCCTGCTTCGCGTGGATATCAAGCTTGGAGTAGATTCTTCGGATATGGGTCTTGACCGTATCGTTCGAAATGAACA
>JAEYEL010000150.1 GCA_023403475.1 Actinomycetes bacterium | reverse complement strand
CGAGGAGCTGCGCGCCGCCGGCATTTCTCCTGATCTCATACGCCTTTCCTGCGGAATAGAGAGCGCGCTCGACATCATAGCCGACATAGAGCAGGCTCTTGCCTGCGTGTAGCCTCGGTCAACAGTCGAGGATTCTCAGCGACTCGCGATGGAGGCACCAGCGCATTCCGTCGCTTACTTCCAAGGGTCGGGTTCGAATAGGGGTGGCTCGTCGCGACGGTCGGAGTAGGGGTCGTAGCCGTCGTCGTCCTCGTTCTCGGCGCGTAGATATGGGTTGAATTCCGTTTGCTCGTCCGGCTCCGGCCATGTGCTCAGAATCGCCTCGTCGGCCTTCGGGTTTTCCTCGCAAGCTTGTGTTTCACGTGAAACATTGTCGTTCGGTTCCATTTCCAGCCTCCTTCGTCGCAGTTGTTCGTGCCGTCGATTCCAAGGTTCTTAGGGTACGCGGCTCATGTCTCGCGTGGCGCACGCCTTGTGCGGCAACTGGTTGTCTGCCGACCTCTCGCCCGTTTGTCGCCGCTCTGCAGCCGCTCTCAAGAACCATGACCATTGTACACCTATTTCCCTCCAAGAATGCTGTCGCGTCGGTTCTTACGCGTGACTTTCGCTTGTCCGATTTGCGCATTTCGACTCGCAACCTGCGCAAGGAGAGGGATTCAATAGTGTGTACCGATACGCTTTCGGAAGCATGCACGATCTACGAGGTGAAACACAGCGCCGCGACAGCTTCCGAGCAACGGCGCTGGCTCAACGAAAAGCGTTGCTTCGCGTTTCTCGCTTCTAAATCCGTGTCCGCCCCTTGGCATCTCTGCTTGCTGCGTCCTCCGCATAGTCCAATTCGGAATATGCAAGTATCGCTTTTCATCTATACTCGGTTATAAATTATCGGTAACGATAGTCTGCTATTTGCTCCTATAATAGCTTTGCGATTCGAATCTGCTTGGATGTCCCGTCAGGGGCAGCCATTGTGCGTATCCATTGCGACCGCTGCCGGCTGTGCGGTTTGCTGTGCAAACGAAAGGCTCACCATGTGTTTTAGACCAGCGGGTGTCGATCAGTTCATTGAATGTCCGGAATGCGGAAAACAGGTAAATGCGGTTCTAGGGGTATTTCCTGATAATTGTCCGTTCTGTGGCGCGAAAGTTGATGCAGCGACAGCAACGAGCGGGGCGCCGGGGGTTGTCGCGCCCGGCGTGCCTGGCATGCCGAAAGCCCCAGGGGCTCCGGGGGCTCCATCAGCCCCGGGGGCGCCGAAAGCGCCGTCAGCTCCAGGAGCTCCGAGCGCCTAGGGCGTTGCGGCGCTCGGGTTTTACATTTTTCGCAACGTGGATATAACGAAGGTGCGATAGCAAAAGTTGCTGTGCTGGACGGTGGGGATGTTATGAACGTCGATTCAAATTTCGAAGCAATGACCAAGGGCGGGAAGGCGTCTGCAAAGAGTTCGTCGGCATATGGCTGGGTTGTCACGTTTGTCGTTTGGCTAACAGGTGTTTCCATGCCTCTCAACATGCTCAAGGTCTCTATTCTCTCGCCTGTTCTCATGCAGGTGTTCGGCATTGGCTCTGACGCTATGAGCTGGGTCATGGCGATGTTCTATCTTATGGGCGCCGTGCTCGCTCTCCCAAGCGCTTTCATCGTCGACAAAATTGGCAAGAGAGCAACCTTCATTATTTCGTTGGTCTGCGCCATTGTAGGCGGCTTGATGGGTTATGTTGCTACCGATCTGCTTCTGTTCATTGCAAGTCGCGTGATCGAGGGAATCGGGTTTGGCCTTGTGGCTACGGCGGCGGTTCCTGCAATATCGGCATGGTTTCCGCCGCAAAAGCGCGGTGTCCCACTTGGAATATGGGCCATCTACGTTACTATGGCCTTCCTCATTGGACCGCGGCTCTTTTCTGGACTCTATAGCAGCACGGGTGATTATCATATTGTCTGGCTCATCTGCCTTGTGTTCAATGCGATCGTGCTCGTAGCTCTTGTCCTGCTTTACCGAGAACCAGATTTTGCGTTCGACGAAGTGGGTAACCGTATTCCCAAAGACCAAGCTTCAAGCCAATCGAAGCAGCCCATGCGCTTCGGTCGTGTGTTCAAGAATCCGGCTGTATGGCTGGTGGGGCTTATATTCTTCTGCGAAGAGGTGCCTTTTCTCGGTATGTCGAATTTCCTTACCACATATGCCACGCAGGAAACGGCAATATCGCTGACCACGATGTCCACTATCATATCCGTCATGGCCATTGTGGGCTGCGTGGTGAACCCCATTGCGGGAAGAATTTCCGATAAAATCCGATCAAATAAAAAGCTCATGGTAATAAGTTGCCTAGGCGGTACGGCATATGCCTTCATCGTGTTCCAGACTACGACGGTTGTCGGTTTCATCCCAGTTGTAATTCTTAATGCCGTTGCAGGCGGCATTATTCCGACAATGGTATGGTCGTCTATCCCCAAAGTTGTGGAGCATTCGGAGGACATTCCAGCTGCAACAGCAATCGTATTGTTCTTCCAGCAGATGGCAGCATTTCTAGGATCGAGGATTCTCGGTGCGGTCGTTGAAGGTTTCGGCAGCTTCGCTATAGCCGGCCAGTTCTTCATGGCACCGATATTCTTCCTGGGTCTCATTGTTCTCGTTATCGGATGGAAGAAGCTTCCGTAGAAATTTTCGCAGATCGTTTCAAAAGGTGTTTACAGCTTTGGGTCGCATTCATTTGCTGCGGTCTGGCAAAGCTGTGCGCATGAGAGGGTGGGAAGCGCCCTTGTGCAGGAAAAAGAATGTAGGAGGAAAAATGGACGAGGAGAAAAGCTGGGTGACCGATCTTGGTGATGGCGTGCATCAAGTGAAAACCTGTGTCTGGTCACCGCCGGGCGATCACCCGGTAGGGTGCGGCATTATTGTGACGGTGAAAGATAATAAGATAGTGAAGGTGGAGGGTGATCCGAGCCATCCCATAACGCATGGTCGCCTATGTCCGCGGTGCATCGCCCTTGACGAGGTGCAATATCATCCTGATCGCATCATGCATCCAATGAAGCGCGCACGAGAAGATCGCGGCAAGAACAAATGGGAACAGATTACTTGGGAAGAAGCGCTCGATCTTATCGAGTCTAAGGTACGCGGGTTTTGGGAGACGGCAGGATCAGAAAGCATCCTCACGTTCACGGGAACGGGTCGTGAGATAACCATGTATTCTGCAGCGTACTGCCATGCTATCTTCAATTCTCCGAACTATTGCATGACGCTTTCTGGCGGTTCGTGTTACGGCCCTCGTTGCACTATCGCGAACTTTCAGTTGGGCGCAGGGTATCCGGAGCTCGACTATGCGGCATACTTTCCCGACAGATACGATGATCCTCGTTGGGAGCGTCCCAAATACATTTTGGTATGGGGCAAGAATCCTATCTACTCGAACCCGGACGGCTTCTTCGGTCATGCGCTCGTCGATCTCATGAAGCTTGGCTCCAAACTTATTGTGGTTGATCCGCAGGTAACATGGTTGGCGGCGCATGCAGAATATCACTTGCAGTTGCGTCCTGGCACTGACACTGCCGTTGCTATGGCATTGTGTAACGTTATTATTTCCGAAGACCTATACAATCATGAATTCGTGGAGAAGTGGGTGTACGGTTTTAACGAATTTGCAGAATGCGTAAGCCCGTGGACTCCCGAATACGCAGGTGAGATAAGTTGGGTTGACCCCGATGCCCTTCGCGGTGCAGCGCGTGCCTTTGCTACGAACAGTCCGTCTTCGGCGCTTTGGGGCCTTTCCATAGACACCATGACCAATGGTGTTCAGGCTGGGCATACGTTTCTGGCAATCTGCGCTTTGTGCGGTTACATGGATATTCCTGGCGGCATTACGTTGGCTCGTCCGTCAAGCTTCACGGGCAAGTGGCGTTACGAGACGGTGAACTCGGTGCCCGACGAAGTGCGTGCGAAGAGAATCGTCGACTTGCAAGGGCGTTATAAATGTTGGGATACCGCAGGGCCTGGACCTTTGCCCGATGTTACGCTCGATTGGCTTGAGATGGAAAACCCTCCGACCGACTTCAAGATGAGCTATTGGTTCGGCACAAACCCTCTTACCTGCATGTCTGCATCACCGAAGCGTTGGGAGAAAGCTCTTGATCGGTTGGAGTTCAACGTTTCGCAGGATATATTCATGAACCCTTCCATCATGGCATTGTGCGATCTGGTTCTGCCGCTCTCTACTTCGGTGGAGCATGAGGGCATCGTCATGCCTCATTTCGGACGCAACACCCATTTCCTTGGCGCTATGAGCAAGGTCGTAGATCCTGTTGACAGCAAAAGCGATGTAGAGATTATGCTTGAGTTGGGTCACCGTTTACGTCCCGAGCTGTGGCCGTGGGAGACGCCAGCGGAGTTCTTCTCCGATCAACTGGGCACCGTGTACGACTGGGGTTTTAAGGACTTGCAGGATATGGTTGTTTTCCAACAGCCTTTCGAGTACCGCAAGTACGAGACCGGTAAGCTGCGGGGCGATGGCAAACCTGGATTCGACACCCCTACTGGCCTTATCGAGCTGAAGTCAAGCATCTACCCCATTTTCGGCGAACAGCCGCTGCCGTATTTCGAAGAGCCGGAATACAGTCCCTACAGCGACAAGATTTCGCAAGAGGTGAAGGACGAATATCCTTTGGTGCTCACCACGGGTGCGCGCCATCTGGCCATGTTCCATTCCGAGCACAGGCAGATTCCTTCGCTGCGGGCGCTTAACCCATGGCCTCTTGTTACCATTCATCCGCAAACGGCTGCCAATCTGGGCATCGAGGAAGGCGACTGGGTAGCCATAGAGAACCCGCTTGGGCGTTGTGTGCAGAAGGCGCATGTTCGTCCCGTGCTCGACCCGCGAGTTGTTCATGCGCAACATGCTTGGTGGTTCCCAGAGCAGGATGGAGAAAAACCCAACTTGTTCGGCAATTGGAAGTCGAACGTGAACAATCTTGTTCCCCACGAGAGTGTCGGCGTGACCGGATATGGTGCGCCATACAAGAACGTGATCTGCAAGATATATAAAGTCGACAGCCTTGACAGCTAGGAAAGAGGTGATGGAAATGACGAAACGAGCAATGTTGATCGACTATCAATATTGCACGGGGTGTCACTCGTGCGAGGTGTCGTGCCGAAAGGAAAAGAACCTCGGTTTAGACGAGTGGGGTATCGTGGTGAAAGAGCATGGCCCCGCAAAGTTTTCCGATGGGAAGTGGGAATGGGATTTCATTCCGGCTCCGTCGAGGCTGTGCGATTTGTGCGAGGGCCGCATTGACGAGGGGAAGGTCCCCCTATGCGAACTTCATTGCCTTGCGGCTGTTATCAAGGTTCTTCCCATCGAGGAAGTGTCAAAGCAGCTTGCTGAAATGGGTAAGAGCAAAGTTGCCGTGTTTATTCCATAACCAACCAATTTAATGTTGCGTGCCGCTTTTGCCTGCACATGCGGTGTTTGTCCGTTGAGGCAAGGCGGGCGGTGCGCGACCCACCACTTTCCAAGAAGACGAGAAAGAGGAGCGATTGATGGAAAAGGAATACCAGAATTGGCGAGACAATCCTACCATGCGCGCTTGGCACCCGGAAAAGCTTAACGTGCGTAGCGAATTCACCATCAGCGACATCAACGACCTGAACAAGCCGTGGCGTTTCGAGGACGATGGTCTTACCGTCACTCGAACGAGTCCATGGTCTCCTCCAGGATGCCATCCTGTTGGATGCTCGCTCAAGCTGTACACCGACGCGAACGGAAAACTGGTGAAGGTTGAAGGAGACGAGAACAATCCGGTAACCCAGGGTCGTTTGTGCGCCCGATGTCTTACGTTGAAAGACTACATATATAACCCGAGTCGGATTTTGCATCCCATGAGGCGCGATCCGAAGAAGCGCGGGTGCGCCGATGCCTGGGAAGAGATCACTTGGGATGAAGCGTTCGCCCTTATAAAAGAGCGCTACGATGCCATAACGAGTGAGTACGGTCGCGAGTCTATTGTGTGCTTTGCAGGAACGGGTCGTGAGGGCGGAACTATGGCTCCGTTTGGCAGCAGAATGCTCTGCACACCGAACTTTTGTTATTCGCAATCGGGATACGCTTGCTACTGCCCACGCATGGCGGCTTCCTCGTATCTGTTAGGTGCGGCATACCCCGAAGTCGATTATGCCGGCGGCCTCTCCGGGCGCTATGACGATCCAGAGTACGAAATTCCCGAATGCATTGTGGTGTGGGGCAAAGAACCGCTTCCTTCGAATCCCGACGGTTTTTTTGGCCATGCTATTATAGATCTTATGCGTCGCGGTACGCGTCTTATCGTGGTTGATCCTCGGAACAACTGGTTTGCCACAAGAGCCGACTATCTTTTGCAGTTGCGTCCCGGAACCGATGCCGCGTTGGCCATGGCTTGGCTCAATGTGATTATTGAAGAGGGGCTTTACGACAAAGACTTCGTGGAGTATTGGTGTTATGGGTTCGATGAACTTGCGGATCGCGTTCGCGAGATGACGCCAGCTCGTGCAGCGGAAATCACGGGCGTTCCCGAAGATGTCATTTGTCGATCGGCTCGTATGTATGCCGAGGCCACACCCGCTTCCATTGCGTGGGGTCTTGCGCTTGACCAGAAGGCGAACGGCATGCAAGTGGGTCATTGCCTCATTGCCCTCATGGCTATTTGCGGCAATATCGATGTTCCCGGTGGAATGCGCATTGGCGATAAAACGATGGGTCTTAACGAGGCAGGTTTCGGTTTCGAGGAAGGTCTCGGCAAAGATCTCATAGCAAAGATGATAGGAGCTAAGGAATATCCTGCATATTGCGGACTCATCCTGAACTCTCATTGCGATCTTACGTTGCGAGCCATGGAAACGGGCGACCCATATCCCATCAAAATGGGCTTTTACGCAGGCAATAACCTTTTGTCCTGCACTTCGGCGGAACCGGAAAGATGGATGCGTGCCATCAATGACTCTATGGAGTTCGTCATAGCATTCGACACGTTCATGACCCCCTCGGCACAAGCGACCTGCGATGTTTTCCTGCCCCTTGCCACTATTGCCGAACGCGAGGGTGTGGTGCAGACCCATTACGGATCGTCGCCTGTCACCATGGGTTTCATGAACAAGGCGGTAACGCAGGGTGAGGGCATGTCGGACATGGAGTTGTGCTTCAATTTGGGCAAGGTGCTCAACCCTCATCTTTGGGAACAATACGACGAGGTGCGTGACTTCATAGAGCATCTGCGCTTGGGGAAGAAGTACTGCTACGAGGATATACGCAAGGAAGTGGTGCTCCAGCGCTATGTGGGGTATCGTAAATACGAAACTGGTTTGCTGCGCCGCGATGGAAAGCCTGGCTTCAACACTTCTACCGGACGTATCGAACTTTGGTCGTATGCGTTCCAGCGTTTCGGCGACGATCCTCTTCCATACTACATAGAACCGCAGTACAGCCCCGTTGAGACGCCGGAGTTGCTCGATGAGTATCCGTTCGTGCTTACCACTGGCGCACGCACGTATGCGTTCTTCCATTCCGAAAATCGCCAAATTCCTTACTGCCGTGAGCTCAACCCCGATCCGCTCTTAGAGATCAACCCTGTGGCGGCGAAGGCTCACCATATTTCGGACGGTCAATGGGTGCGCGTGCGAAACCAGTTTGGCAGCTGCCTTCTGAAGGCGAAGGTGACGCCTATTGTGAAGGAGAACGTCGTCCATGCGCAGCATGGCTGGTGGTTCCCCGAACAAGATGGGAACGCACCGCATTTGTATGGCACGTTTCAGTCGAACATCAACAATCTTGTTCCGAACTTTCATTTCGGCAAGCTTGGGTTCGGTGCCCCATTCAAATGTCTTCTGTGTGCGGTCGAGCCTGTTGAAGAAAACTACGACACTGACATGAACGTGGTCTGGGAAAAATTCGGGGAGTTGGTGTAATTATGGCGACATACGGGCTTCTTATTGACTACGAATACTGTTCTGGTTGTCAATCGTGCGAGGTGTCGTGCAAGGAAGAGCACGGCTACCCAGTGGGAGCTTGGGGCATAAAAGTTGTGGATGAAGGGCCTTGGGAAATTGAGTCTGGGCGTATGAATTGGAACAAAATTCCCGTGCCCACCGATTTGTGCGACCTGTGTGTTGATCGTACAATGAAGGGGCGCGAGCCTATCTGCGTCCATCACTGTCTGGCCGACGTTATGAAGTACGGCCCTGTGGAAGAACTTGCGAAATGCATGGAGAGCAAGACCAAGCAGGTGCTTTTCGTTCCGCAGTTCAAACCGTATGAAACGCGGGGCAAATTCGTTTCCCAACGTCGAAGCGATACAAATCGACGCAAGGCGGCGGCTATTGCCGTTGAGGCATACGGCCAGGTCGAGTTCGCAACGCACCGCGACGATTCCGATGTGCGCAGTGTCGATGAGCTTGACGGTGCGTAAGACTCTTTCCGCGAATAGGGTTGACAAGATAGCGAGAAGATTGGCGGTCAAGGATGGTTCGTTGACGACTAAAACGATGAGTAAATTGACGAATGATTACAGAAGGGCGTGATTGGCGATGTCTGTGCACGGGCGCATTGGCAAGGTTGCTCATGTTCACTACAAGGGCGGGGCGGCGGACGGCGAGGCGTTTGACGACCATTCTTTTGGAGATCCCGAGCGAATTGTACTTGGTGTAGGAGAAATCCCCAAGGGAATGGACGACGCGTTTCTTTCCATGGAGATAGGTGAGGAGCGCACAGTGCGCATTCCCTGTTCTCTCGGTTTTGGGGAACGCGATCCCGCTGGGGTGAAAACGTATACGCGCTCATTCATTCGGAACGGCGATAGGCTCAAGGAAGGGGATGTGTTCGCGTGGTCAAATCCTGTAAGCGGCATGCCCATTCCTGTGACGGTTGTTCAAGCCGATGCAAGCACGGTCACCATAGACTTCAACCATCCTTTGGCCGGTAAGGAGCTGGTGTACTGGCTGCAGCTTGTCGATGTGGAGTAAGGAATATGTGTTTTTATTGCACGGGATGCGGATCGTGTTCTCGTGCGGGTGAGGAAGCAAAGCGGGAAGAGGGAAGACGGGTCTACTGTCGTTTTTGCGGCGCAGCTTTGCCAGAAGGGGTTGAAGCATGTCCGACATGCGGGAGACTCGCCCCGCCTCCTCCTGGTCAACGGATACATCGTCTATTATCGCAGCGATGAGAGGCATTTGCGATAATGGACGGTGCCAAGAGAGAAAAGGGAAGATATGACTGAATCAAAGACAACGAAAATGCACTATGCTTGGTGGATTTTCATAGGATGCTGCTTTGTCAACGCTGCTTCTATGGCGGCATCCATCAGTATTGTTGGTGTGTATCTGCTTCCAGTTTCGAAGGCTATTGGCGTTGGGCCGGGCGATTGGATGTTGTGGATGACCGTGTGTTCGGTGGTTTCCTGCATCGCCACTTCGTTTTGGGGTCAAGCAATTCAGACAAAAAACGTCAATGTCGTAACTACGCTTTCGGCAGTGATTCTAGCCTTGGCGGTGTTCATGTTCTCGTTCGGTAATAGCGCCATTTGGTTCTATGTATGGGGCGGCGTGCTCGGTCTCGCCGTGCCTTGCATTGCAACGCTGACCGTGCCGACGCTTTTGGGGAATTGGTTCGGCAAAAAGTATCGCGGTAGGGTGTTGGGCATTGCCGCTGCTTTTACTGGCGTGGGCACCTTTTGCTGGGCTCCTCTGTTCACCATCATCCTTCAAAATCTTGGATGGCAAACGGCTTATCAGCTCAACGCTGCGCTTATCGTTGTGTGCCTCGTCCCTTGGACGCTGTTCGTGTTCAAGTTTAAGCCGGAAGACAAAGGGTTGCAGCCGTACGGTTTCGATGCTGCTTTGGCTGCAGAGGAAGCCGACATGATGAAGCAGGGTCTTGCGCGCTCGAAGGCATTGAAAACTGCCCCATTCTGGATCATGGTCGTGGTCATTCTGTTTACCTCGATGGGCATGGGATTCAACAGCAACCAAGTGGCAATTGCCACAGAGGCCATGAACGGCATTATGGATCCGGGAAGCGCCGCTTTGCTGGGAGCTTCGATGATTTCCGTTGCGGCTGTTGGTAACATTTGCGGCAAGATCGTATTCGGCTTCATGCAGGGCAAGGCCGGGCTTAAGGCGACATTCGTGGTGTTCGTGGCTGCCTTCTTCGTAGGTTTCGCGCTCTGGGTCTTCGTGCCGATGGCTGCGGCGCTGCTCGTGGGTGCGTTCCTGTTCGGTTCGCACAACGCACTCGTTTCGGTCGGATATCCTCTTGTAGTGCGCTCTCTTTATGGCAGCAAGGACTATTCGAAAATTTTCTCGAACCTCATGACTGTAAACGGCCTTATGGGTGGAATTAGCGGCACCATCATCAGCTTCGTATACCAAGCGCTTGGTTCTTATCAAGCGGCACTGATGGCGGCGATGGTCATAGTCGTTGTTATTGGCGTGCTTGTTGTTGTTGCTTGCACGTATGTGGGAAAAATCAAGTGGGATAAAGTAGAAGATTAGCGGAACGGATTTTCTTCCCATGAAGATGAGGGTGCTTGTCGTGCTGCACGCAAGCACCCTCTTTGCGTTTCGCAGCCTTTACACTTAAGTTTTTGTGGTAAACTCAGTGGTGATTTGGATGTCAATCCAGTACGTTGCCAGTTTGAAACACGGCGGCGGTTCGCTCTTGGTTGTGGAGGTGGGGGCCATGCATCTTGAGTTGATTCGCGAATTTCAGACGTTCGCCATCACGCAGAATTTGAGCAAGGCATCAAAAGAGCTGCATATCACGCAGTCATGCTTAAGCAAGCATATGGCCGAACTTGAGGCAGAGACAGGGCTTCGCCTTATCAACCACGATCAAAAGAAAGTCTCACTTGCGCCTGCGGGGAAGTATTTCGCGCAGGAAACTTCGTCCATGCTGGCGCTTTGGGACGATTGCTTACGGTGTTGCAAGGAGATACAGAAAAACGCACAGGGAAAAAGTTTCTCTATTGCCATATTTCTTGAGGGGAACAAGGCGAACAACGTTCTTTTTCTTTTGGGGAAGGAGTATCGCAAGGCTCATGTGGGTTTGGAGGTCTCTTTTTCGAAACTTGTTAGCATGGTTCCTGTTGAGGCATTGCGAAAAGGTGCGTTCGATGTGACCATCGATTATCGCTGCGGTAACCCGGAAACATGTTTCACTGGCGAAGACTACGACGGCATAGCTGTGCTCCCCTTGAGTGTTGACTCTTTGGTTGTGTGGCTTCGTAAAGATAACCGTCTTGCCAAAAAGGAGAAGATCACCCTCGATGAGCTTGAGCGTGTTCCTATTATGACAAGCGTGACGAACAGCTTTGACTACATGAGGGAGATGACCAAGGATGTCTTCGACCGTAACGAAATGGTGCCCTTTTTCAAGCCAGTTCATTTCGATATTGATTCCCCTGCGTCGTATTTTCTTTCCGATTTCGATAGCAAATGCGTTATGATCACGTCTGGCGGAATGGTGGAAAATCAGTGCTTGAGCATGCGCGACGACATCACCTATCGGGTCATTGAAGACCCACGCTTAAGAGCCACGGCGTATATGCTCGCGCTCGAAAACAACAAGCGTGCCGCAGCGTTCTTCGAATTTGCGAGGAGTATACTGTAAGAGAGAACTCCCTGTTGCGCAGTCTCGCTCGTGCAGTTTTTTCGATTCTCGCAGAAGTGTTTGTCAGCGTAGCTCCGTTCATGTGGCCTCGTCGATCTTCGTAGCCTGCGCACTTCTCGCTTTTAAATCCGCATCCGCCTCTCTTGCTCCCTCATCCACGTTCGCTGCGTAGCCTCACTGTGCAGCCCGCTGCGCGCCCTCCTGCTCTGCGCGGAATATTTTTGCAGATGGGCGCAAAGGCTCAGGTTTTCGTTGACTTTGCGGGTTGCTCCTGTATACAATGCAAAGGTTCGCTTTCAAAAGCCCCGTACATGCAGGGAAAACGGTAGCGCATGCCTTGGGAGTCCAGGCCCTGTGGCGGCGTGTTGGCGTAGGAAACCGGCAACCGCAAGACCTGCACTTTTGGAAACAAACATTGCAGAAACGTTGGAGGAACAAAGTGAAGACGTATCACGCAAAGCCCGGCGAAGTCGAGCGCGAGTGGGTCTTGATCGACGCGACCGATCAGGTTTTGGGTCGTGTGGCGGTTAAGGCCGCGCAGATTCTCAAGGGCAAGCACAAGCCGCAGTACACCCCGCATGTGGATACGGGCGATTTCGTCGTCATCATCAACGCGGACAAGATTCGCGTGACGGGCACGAAGGCTGCGCACAAGGTTTACTATCGTCATAGCGGCTATCCCGGAGGACTGAAGTCCGAGACCTTCGCCCAAGCCATGGAAAAGCACCCCGAGCGCGTCATCGAGCACGCCGTGAAAGGCATGCTTCCGAAAAATACGCTTGGTCGCGCTATGGGCAAGAAGCTGAAGGTGTACGCAGGCGCCGAGCATCCTCATATGGCTCAGAAGCCCCGCGAGATTAAGATGGGAGAGTAACCATGGCAGGTGAAGCTTTGTATTACGGCACCGGCCGTCGTAAGAACGCCGTTGCTCGCGTTCGTATTTTCCCTGGCACCGGCAAGGTGACGGTGAACGGTCGCGAGGGTGCGGAATATTTCGGTCGCGAGGCTCTGCTCGACTACGCCAAGACCCCGTTCAAGGTGACGGACACGGTGAACCACTTCGATGTGAAGGCCATCATCAACGGCGGCGGCATTTCGGGTCAGGCAGGAGCTTTGCGCCACGGCATTGCCCGCGCTCTGCTCCAGGCAGGCGACTATCGTGCCGAATTGAAGAAGGCTGGCTACCTCACGCGCGACTCCCGTATGGTCGAGCGCAAGAAGTACGGTCTCAAGAAAGCTCGCAAGCGCCCGCAGTTCAGCAAGCGCTAGTCAGTTTCCTTCAGGCAACAGCTTGACGCCCACTGCGGCAAGCGAATGCGTTTCAAAGCGAAGGCCCGCCGTACATATGGCGGGCCTTTGTGTATGAGGAACAGCCTTTCGTCGTGTGGTGCCGGTCAGGTGGCATGGCGATGTGAGCCTGCCGTGCGCCAAGTTGGTTTTTGCGCGGTCGGCTGGCGTTGATTGCAAGGAAGGGGTTGTGCGATGCCGTTCCAGATTGTGCGCAACGATATTGCGAAGAAGGACGTCGATGCCGTGGTGAACGCGGCTATCCCGAGGCGATCGGACGGCGCGGCCGAGTGGCGCTATACGATAATTGCATGCGGCTCGTTGTAAAGCCGCAAAACGCTGTCATGCGTGAGAAACAGCATGTCAGACACCTTGGATTGAGCTAGGAGGAGCCTGTCGAACGGGTCTCTGTGGACGTCGCCGACCGCTTCGTAGTCAAGATTCTCGTAGGCGATGATGGCATCGCGCGAGACCGGCAGGAAGCGGTAGCCCGACTCGGCGCAGGCTTCTGCGAACTCGGCGGAATTGAACGGGATGCTGCCGGGCCTCGCCACCGACTTGATCGCTATCTCCCATACCGAGATGTCGCTCACGTAGATTTCGTTTCCGCTGTCGAGAATGGCCTTCCTCGCCGCCGCCGGCAGGGCCGGAGCGTCGGCAATCGCCCAGATGGCGATATGCGTATCGAGCAGTACCTTCACGCTATGCCCCCATCAGGTCGGCGATTTCGGCATCGAGCGCCTGGAAGCTTTCGTAATCGAAGTCGCCCCACTTGCCCTTCATCACACCTATGCGCTTGGATACGTCGTGCGCCGGCTCGACAGGCACTATTTTTACTACGGGGCGATTTCTGTTCATCACGTAATGCTCTGTCGATTCTCCGCGTTCCAGCTGGCGGACTATCTTGGAGAATCCGTCCCTGGTTTGCGCTATCGTCGCAGTTGACATCATGCCTCCTTCCAACAACGCCAACATGGCCATATTATAGGATGTAGAGACTAGATTGTCAATTCATGCGTTTAAGCCGTCTTTTGTGTGACGATGTGCAAACAACTCGCATAATATATGGTACAATGTATATACTATTAGTAAAAGGAGTGTGATTGACATGGCTCAAACGACATTGAGCGTCCGCATGGATGAGGACTTGAAGAAGGGCCTCGAGGCCTTCTGCGCGGACGTCGGGATGAACACGTCCGTCGCCGTCAACATGTTCGCCAAGGCGGTTCTCCGCGAGCGGCGCCTTCCCTTCGACGTGGTGTCCTACAGCCTCGACCCGTTCTACAGCTCCGAGAACCAAGAGCGCCTCGTGAGGGCGAAGGAGCGCATGGAGCGGACGGGCGGCACGGTCCACGAGCTGGGAGAGACCGTCGATGATTAAGTCATGGGACGACGATGCCTGGGAGGACTACCTTTACTGGCAGAGGCAGGACCGCAAGACGCTTAAGAGGATCAACAGCCTCCTGAAGGACATTGATCGCAACGGATACGAGGGCATCGGCAAGCCGGAGCCCCTGAAAGACAACCTGTCCGGCTGGTGGAGTCGGCGGATCGACGACAACAACCGCATCGTCTATCGCATCCACCGGGGACGCATAGAGATCATCCAATGCGGATCCCATTACAGGGATCATTAGAAGGGTCATCCGCCGCAACCGAGGTGAACCCCCGATGCCGAACCGGATTCAAAACCGATTCGGCATCGGGGGTTTCTTGTGTCAAGAGGCTTCGGGCGTGTATGTGGGCATTGCCATGTTCGATCACGTGCTGCTTGTACGAACGGTTTATATGGACAAAGCTTCTGATCTTTTTCGGGCGGCTTTCGCGCACGGTGAATGTGTTAGAATTTTGTTTGTTCGAACGCGGGGAAGCATCTTGCATTATCGGAGAGGGGGACGTAAAGTTCGCCAAGAAAATCAGGGTACTCGAAAACGCGATGGCAGCTAAGCTCGCTGCAGTGGACGAGCATTTCGATTCTACCATCGAAATAGGCATGAGCTTGAACGATGGGGTTGAGCTGCTGCCGCGTTTGGTAAAGAAGTTCCATGATGTTCATCCTGAGACAATAGTGCATTTGGATGCCAGCTACGAGCCCGAACTTATTGCAAAGCTGAAAAGCGATAGGCTCGATTTCGCCCTTTTAGAAACCAGTCTATTGAAGATGAGATATCCTGCGAGACCCTTGGTATAAGCGCTTCTATTTCTTTTCAGGGGTCGCGATCTCGCCCCGTGCGCGAAGCGTGCGGGGCAAAGAGCCACCTGCTATGCGGGTGCGCATTGAAAGCTCCGCCCTTGCTCCATGACGGCCGCTTCTCCTCGGGTAGGATACGGTTGTTTAGGAAGCACCGGCCCAAAGGGCGGCCACCATGGCGAGCCAGGCTAACAGCCTGCCGCATACAGTGCGACAATTCCAGATTTGGTTCTACTCGTCGTTTAGGGTCATTCGTCGCAGTAACTTTGCTCGGCTTCATCGTGTCACGTAGATGACAGCAGCTCGCGGACTGCGTCTATCCCGGATTTCGGCGCTGGTCGGCAGACACTGAAGTCGGCTATCTGCAACGACGGCCTTTAATTCTTCCGATCGGGTCGAATGAAGAACGACAAGACGAACGCAAGAGCGGAAAGCGGTATGGCGGTTACCCAAGCTCGAGCTTCCCGGATATCCTGGCGCGTATCGCCTCTTCGTTGCCGAGTCTCTCCACGACCTTGGTCGTCGGCCTTCCGGTCTCGGGGTTCCTGAACCCCTTCGTGACGTAGTGGGAGCACGCGTTCCTCGACCTCGAGACCCGCACCTTCATCCGTTCCTCCTCGGCTTCTCCCGACACGCCCCGTTATACAGCGCGTTAAGACGCATTACAACAAATATGCGCAAAAAATATGGCTTTCGCCGATGAAAAAGCCCCGTTCAGAGAGCCGTTCGGAAAAGGGGCTGCTGGTCAAGTGTCAAAGACCCGAGCTTTCTGCGGTCGACTTTCCTTCCAGCGCACATTTTGCTATTCAGGGTTTTGGGGGATGGGTTTTGAGGGATGCGCATATCCCGGCAAACTATCGCTTTGTCTTGCTTATTTTACGATATAATGTAACTGCACTTTGGATTACCGTTATTTTGGAGGATATGGAAGTTATCTATCTGCTTGAACCATATTCCAACAACGAACTCAAAAGACTTGTGAGAACGCCCAAGCTATACTTCTGCGATACGGGCCTTTGCGCATATTTGACCAGGTGGCTTACTATGGAGTCATTGCGCGATGGGGCGGCAAGCGGCCATTTCTACGAAAACTATGTCGTAATGGAGCTGGTCAAAAACTACGCTTATGCGAAAGACGGGGCGCTGCTTAGTTTTTACCGAGACGGGAATGCGAAGGAGATAGACGTTTTCGTGGAAGAAAATGGACGCATCCATTCGCTCGAGGTAAAAAAGAGCGCGAATCCCAACAAAGGGGAGGTTAAGAAATTCGACGTTGTCGATAAGACAACGCTCGAAAGGGGCAATGGCGGAATCGTGTGCATGTATCCCAGGCCGTTCCCCATCGATGTTCGTAATTCATACATTCCAAGCAACCTGATATAGGAGAGCGGCGTTTGTTCCTGGCGTTCGTCATTCGGCAGAGCCGACGTTGCAAACCAATAACCCCAATGTCCCATGATACAATGCGCATGCGGGCGATTGGAATTGGAGGTTGGCATGGCGGCTATTTCGTCGACGACGCGGGCGATAGTGGAAACGCTGCTTCATCAGAAGAAGAACCGGGTTGAACGCGGGTTCTACTGGGAGAACCAGATTGCGTTCGCATACAACTCCGAGAAGATGGAGGGCAATCCCCTTACCAAAGACCAGACGCGTTCCATTTTCGAAACGCGAACCGTCACGGGTCGTGCGATTCCTGCAGATAGCGTGCAGGAAATGCGCAACCATTTTCGCCTGTTCGACTACATGCTGGAAACCATTGAGGAGCCGCTGACCAAAGAGCTGCTTTGCGATTACCACCGCATTCTCAAGACGGGTACGGCTGACGATTTGGAGAACGACGATTTTGTGGTCGGCGGGTGGAAGACGATTCCGAATGCGGTTGCGAATATCCAGACCACGCGTCCGGCCGATGTCGATTACGAGATGGACCGGCTTCTGTCAGCCTATCATGAGAAGGCGAACAAGACATATCGCGACATGGCCGGTTTTCATGTGTTCTTCGAGCGCGTTCACCCGTTCCAGGACGGGAACGGGCGCATTGGGCGAATCGTTCTGTTCAAGGAGTGTTGCGCACACGATTTAGAGCCGTTCATTGTTCTTGACGAGGACAAGGCTCGGTATTTCAGTGGTTTGAGAAGGTTTGACGAACAGCCGGAGGCTCTTATTGAGTTCTTCGAGGATATGCGCGATCTCTACTTCAAAGAATTCAGCTGCCTCGTACCTCAAAACTACCTTCTTCCTCGATTCGAATCCTTTACCAAGCAAGTCAACCTGTCACCTGAGGGTTTCTTCGGGAAGGAATGAGAGCCGAAATCCGCTCACTCGGGGAATATTTCGCCACGCCTGCGGCCGGTTGAGCCTTGTGACGGCGGGGGGCGGCTCTGGTCGCGCAGCGTTTCGCATGCTCCTGCCCGTAACAAAACTTTACCTATGCTGAAAACTTCTTGAAACATTCCGCCGTTAGTTTGGTAAAGAAAAGTTGAAGGGCTGTTTTTCTGCTGGAGCATGGTATCGTATTCGGGGAAAGGCACTGCCCAAGGCAACGAGTAAGGAGCGCACACCAATGGCGAAGGTTTCGGAGATTTACGGATCGATGGTGTTCAACGAGCACACCATGCAAGAAAGGCTTCCATCCGCAACGTACAAGAGCTTACTCAAGACCATCAAAGAGGGTCAGCCTCTCGATTTGGAAGTGGCGAACGTCGTGGCGCACGCCATGAAGGAGTGGGCTATCGAAAAGGGAGCCACGCATTACACGCATTGGTTTCAGCCGCTTTCGGGTATCACCTCCGAAAAGCACGACAGCTTCCTCGACCCCTGTGGCGACGGCCGCGCCATTATGAGCTTTTCGGGCAAGGAGCTCATCCAGGGCGAGCCCGATGCGTCGAGTTTCCCTTCGGGCGGTTTGCGCGCCACGTTCGAGGCGCGCGGCTACACGGCGTGGGATCCCACGAGCTACGCCTTCATCAAGGACGAGGTGCTGTGCATCCCTACGGCGTTTTGCAGCTACACCGGCGAGGCGCTTGACAAGAAGACGCCGCTTCTGCGCTCCATGAGCGCCATCGACGAGCAGGCCAACCGCGTGCTGGCGCTGTTCGGCGAGCCGCATCAGCGCGTGGTGACCACGGTAGGCTCGGAGCAGGAATACTTCCTTATTTCCGAAAAGGATTACGCGGCACGCCAGGACCTCATTATGTGCGGTCGTACGCTGTTCGGTTACGCGCCGTGCAAGGGTCAAGAGCTTGAAGAGCACTACTTCGGCGCCATTCGCCCCACAGTGAACGAGTTCATGAAGGAGCTTGACGACGAACTGTGGAAGCTGGGCGTTTCCGCCAAGACGAAGCACAACGAGGTGGCTCCTGCGCAGCACGAGCTGGCGCCCATTTTTACCAACGCCAACCGCGCCATCGACGAGAACCTGCTCACCATGGAGAAGATGCGCCTTCTGGCTTCGCATTACGGCTTGGTGTGCCTGCAGCACGAAAAGCCCTTCGAAGGCATTAACGGCTCGGGCAAGCACAACAACTGGTCCATTTCGGCGGGCAAGAAAAACCTGCTCGATCCAGGCGAGAGTCCTATGGACAACCTGCGCTTTCTCGTGTTTCTGACGGGCGTTATCCAAGCGGTCGATGACTACCAAGAGCTTTTGCGCATGTCGGTGGCTTCTGCGGGCAACGACCACCGTTTGGGCGCGAACGAGGCGCCGCCGGCCATTGTCAGCATGTTCCTGGGCGATGAGCTGGGCGCTATCGTGGAAGCGCTCATCGACGACCACGAGTACACGAGCGCCGAAAAAGTAGCCGTTGACTTGGGAGTTGCCGTGTTGCCGAACTTCCTCAAAGACAATACGGACAGAAACCGCACGTCTCCTTTTGCCTTCACGGGCAACAAGTTCGAGTTCCGCATGCCGGGCTCTTCGGTGAACCTTTCCGATGCGAACATGATCCTGAACACGGCCATGGCGAAGAGCCTGAAGGATTTCGCCGATGCGATGGAGGGCAAGACGGGCGAGGAATTCGAAGCAGCCGCCATCGCCTACATCAAGGAAATGCTCACCAAGCACCAGCGCATCATCTTCAATGGCAACGGTTACTCCGACGAATGGCCGGTGGAAGCCGAGCGTCGCGGGTTGGCGAATCATCGCACCACTGCCGATGCGCTGCCCTGCTTCGTTGCGCCGAAGAGTATCGCGCTGTTCGAGGAGTTCGGCGTGCTTTCCGAGACCGAAGTGGAAAGTCGCTACGAGGTGAAGCTTGAGAAGTACAACAAGCTCATCAACATCGAGGCGCGAACGATGAAGCGCATGGTGCGTCGCGCCTTCCTGCCGGCGCTGAACGACTACGCCGCCGAGGTGGCCGGCGGTATCGCCACGGTGCGCTCTGCTATGGCCGGTGCCGACGTGTCGTCGCAAGAAGAGCTTTTGGGCAAGCTGCTTTCGGGCACCAAGGAGATCAACATCCAGCTGAAGGCGCTCGACGAGGCGCATCACGCCAACATCGAGATAAAGGATCAGCAGGAGCGTGCGAACGACAACGCGCATCACGTTCTTCCCATCATGGAAGACCTGCGCGCTGCCGTCGACGCCATGGAAATTATCACCGACCGCGACCATTGGCCGGTGCCCACCTACAACGACATTCTGTTCTACGTGTAGAATTCTGGCATAGAACTCCGGCGGCGTGCGAGCCGCCGGAGTTTGTCTTACCGGCAATCCAAGAGAGAAAAGTTTTCTTCACCGATCCAGCAAAACGCCTGTACTTTCCTGCGGTATATTTCCTATGCAGAGCATCGGTGAACCTGTGGGCTTTCAGGCTTTCTGCCTTTCAGGTTATTCGATCTTCTCGCGGGCTAAGTCGAGAAGTTCCTGCTGGGAGTGGACGTTGCATTTCGCGTAGATGCTGCGCGCGTGGGCGTTCACGGTGTTGAGCGAGATGAACAGCTCGTCGCGAATGTAGGGACGGTTGCGCCCTTCCAAAAGAAGTGCTAGCACCTCGCATTCGCGTTTCGAAAGATAGTAGCGCTTGGCGAGCGTTTGGGCTTGGCGCAAGGTGGCGGCGGCAATGAGGTGCCCCTCGTCGGGGATGGAAGCTGTGTCATCGCTGGAAAGCGTCTGATAGACAATGCGGCGCGGCGCACGATCGTTGTATCCGTATGCCATGGCTATCGCCACCGGCACGGTCATGAAGAACAGCACGAGTGCCACGGGAAGGTCGGTTCCGAACGCTTCCACCGTTTGCAGGCCAACGAACACGCCGGCGACTATGCCTACACCCTCCATGGCAAGGAACCATCCGAATATTTTGTGCGATGAGACGTTTTTCGCGCGTACGTAATGGGTCATGGCCAACCACATGCCGAGCTGCATGGTGAACATGCTGATGAAGTTCACGGTGTAGGCGGCACGGCGCACAATAGCATCGCTCGATGCAAGGGCCAAGACGGCATAGCTCAAGCACATGAGCGGCAGCGCGATGCGATGTGAGAGCGAAAACGAGATGGATCGTGCGGTGCGCAGCGAAGCGATGAGGATGATGATGGAAATGGTGCACGAGATGGAAAAGGGGATAAGGTAGTGCACGAACCGATCGCTGGCGTAGCTGGGCGAAGAGAACGTGCGGAAGAACGCAAAGTTGAACCAAAGCACCGCCTGCAAAACGAACAAAATGATCAGGCGATCTTTGACGTAGGGAATCTGGGACAGCGGACTGTCGGCTTCCGTTTCCGTTGCGCTACGCTGCTTCAACCCCAGATACAGGGAAACGCAGGGAAGCGCGGCGATGATGAGGATCGTCGCCAACGACTTTAGGGGAAGAAGCACCAGATAGCATATGCAGGCTATGACGAACCCGCAGGGGATGACAAGCTCGATGGATTCCTCGTCTTGCCTGCTGAGCGTGTCGCCCCAGAAAAGATAGAGCGCAGCAAGCCCAATGCCGGCAATGATTCCGCCTACGGTATACGTTACGAAGAAGTAGCTGGCGTTGAAAAATCCGAACCAGATGATAAGCGTCCCTGCGGCGGCGCACACAGCTCCTGCAATGAGGAATGGCTTTTCGTTGCGGGCGGCGCGCTTGCGAAACACGAGGTTGAACAGAAGCGCAGTGATGCCGGCAGCTAGGATTGCCGTGCCCCAGAAGCGCTCCGAGCAGCGCAGCTCGTACACAATGGGAACAAGCGCGCATGAGAAGAACGAGCAGTACACCCACACGAGGAAGAAAGCGAACCCTGCCGACTTCTTGCCGTAATACGAACAGCGCTCTAGCATTCCTCTCCGCCCCCTTCATCTGCGCGGGGTCGCTTTGCGTCGGCGGTTTTTGCCTCCGTGTGCTTGCGACACCGTACTTTCCCGTTTTCATGCGGGTTCCCTCGTCTTTTCCGTACAGAAGTATGTTAGCAGATTGCGAGCGAGATAAGCGAAAGAAGAAGGCACTCTGCTACTTTCGGTTTTGCTCGATCTGGCTATTCAGCGATAGCCGACGAAGCGGTTCTCGTCACGAACAGCATAGGAGCGTT
>JAEYEL010000148.1 GCA_023403475.1 Actinomycetes bacterium | reverse complement strand
GAACGGTTTCGAGCATCGTATACGCTTCGACGCAGAAGACAAGTTCATCGTCTGCTTTCGCGCCGCGCCGCTCTCGCAAAGTATCCAGCAGCACCTCTTTGCGATGGGCTTCCATTTCGGGAAATTCGCCTATGTTGCGCCCAAGGTTCTTGAGAGCATGCCCGTAGAATTCCTTTTCTTCGGCCAGCAGGCGGAAGTTGTGGAAATAGCCCGTCTCCCAGTCGATGGTGCGCCCCACCTGCTCGAGGTACAAACTCTGCACAAGCCTGCCATGCCACACGGCTATATCGTACTTCGATGTGAAATACCGATAGAACGTATCGCGCGATACGCCTGCATTGGCGCAGATATCTTTGACCGCCAGCTCGTCGAGCGGACGCGTGAGCGCATGGAGAATCTTGAAGCGCACTGCGTTCTCAGGCGACGACAGCAGCGGGTTTTCCGATAATTTCATTTTCGCACCCTCCCCTTTTCCGTATCTTCACGCATCTTGCGCGAAAACGGCAACCCCTCGTGTTTCCCCAGAGGGCACACGACCCCCTAACTTCCGTTCGCCGGACAAAAGAAGCCGTCCGCTCGCCGCTCTACGCAGACATTTCCTCCCTTTTGTCTGGCGAAGCCGTAGTGCGAGCCTGCATTGTCGGGTTTTGCCTATCATCCCAGATTCTTTGCTTCTTGCACCCGCCTTCGTTCGAATCTACCATTTTTTCATCGCTGGGAGGGAGCGAGAGAGAGGACGAATCTAAGAAGAGGGAAAAGGGGCTTGTGCGGGGCGCGTAATGCGCGTACCGGTTCTTCATTAGCATGTAGTTCTTCGGTCGAGGGGCTTTTCTTCGTGTGCGCACCGTCCTTGCCGTTTTCAAATAGAGCCTTTCATGCACCCTGTCAACGTGTCGGCGGCATGCATGCCGCAAAACGGGCAAACGACAGAAAGGGAAGCTCATGGAGAGCAGGAAGCAGACTGCAGGCGAAGGCACGGGGCTGTCTCGACGCGCGTTCCTTGAAGGCGGAGCGTTGACGGCAGGCGCCGCTGCCCTTGCGGGCATGGGTCTTGCAAGCTTGACCGGATGCTCGAACGACGGGAAGAAGCAGGGAGGCACCACAACGAGCGCTGGCGGCGCAGGCGGCTCCGCAGGTTCGGGCGACTACGAGGTGTACGAGACCGACATCTGCATCATCGGAGGCGGGCTTGCGGGCATTCAAGCCGCGCTTGAAGCAATGGATGAGGGCAAAAACGTCATCATCGTGGAGAAAGGTCCGCACGGCTTCGGCGGCGTGGCCGGCTACAACTGGGATCAGTTCATCAACTTCACGCGTGATGATCTTCCATGGGATCAGTCGGGCGACTTCGTGCTCAACGAACTCACGAACAAGAAGATCGCGAAGGCCACCTACGAGGGATGGAATCACGAGCAGCGCAACCTGCTCCTGAACAACTCGCGCCTTGACAACGATCTGTACCAGCGCAACCCCGAAACCGGCGAGATAGCGCCCTTGTTCGATATCCCGGTGCTTTACGGCATCTACCGCGGGTTCCCGCGCCATATGCTCGACAAGCTGGGCGCATCCGGACTCAAGATTCTGGACCACACGCTGGCAAGCGACCTAGTGGTGCAAGACGGCAAGTGCACGGGCGTCATGGGCCTGCACATCCCCACGGGCACGTTCCGCGTCGTGCGCGCGAAGGCCACCGTGTGCTGCACCGGCGCAACCTGCTGGGTATACGGCTGGAACACCGTGGCGCCCATGTCCATCAACTCCCCCGACAACACAGGAGACATAGATGCGGCGGCGTTCCGTCACGGCTGTGCGCTCGAAGGATCCGAGTTCTTCCAGAACGACCTCATCAACATAGAGCCCACCGGCATTGCCGCCAGCTTCGTTTCCGGTATCGGAGCCGATTCGGGCTGCTGCGAGTACATCTGCGACGGCGAGGGCAACTATTTCTTCAAGGGCATGGACTACACGACCTTGAACAAGATAACGTTCACGCAAACCATTGCCAAGCACATCGCCGAAGGCCACGGAACCGAGCACGGCGGTGTGTACGTCGATTTCTCGTCGCCTGAGGCCTACGCCGCCATCGGCGAGACCTACATCCGCAACGTAGAGCTGTGGAAAGACGTGTTCGGCATAGATGTGGAAGGCATGAAGCTGGAATGCGCCTTGGAAGCCTATGAGCACGGCGGCAACCCCGTAACCGACGAGACGCTTATGGCCGAAGATCTGCCCGGCCTTTTCCACGCTCGTGGCGGCGGATACTGCGGCAGCCAAGGCGGCAGCAGCGTGAACGTTGCCGCGCGCAACGGCGCCTACGCATCAAAGAAGGCCGTCGAGTATTCCGAAAACGTCACTTTGCCGGCGCTTGACGCCAAGGTGGTTGCCACCGAGTACGATCGTTTGCACGAACTGTTCGGTCGCAGCGGCGGGAAACGCCCGCAGGAGATTCGCCGCGCCATCCAAAAGGCATGCTACGAGGCCTGCCAGCCCGCACGCGAAACCGAACGCATGCAGAAAGGCGTTGACGAACTGGTGCGCATCCGCAAGGAAGAGATGCCGAAGATGACGCTGGGCGATATGTCCAAAGTGTACAACACCGACTGGAAATGTGCCATCGAGAACTACAACCTGCTCGACATAGCCGAGGCGAGCGCGAAGGCGGCGCTTTTCCGCGAGGAGACCCGCGGGCATATGTACCGCGCCGAATTCCCCGAACAAGACGACGCGAACTGGCTGGTCAACGTGCGTGAACGCTACAACGGCGGCGACATTCAATGCGAGAAGTCGAATGTTGTGGAGTTGGACTCGTAACACGGCAAAACCGATTCGCAAACAGAGAGAACAGAGGGATACCCTATGAAGGTTAAAGTTCAGAAGTACGACCCTTCCGTGGACGAAGCACCCTACATGAAGGAATACGAGGTCGAGTACCACGAGAACATGACCGTGCTCGAAGCGCTGGTCAAGATAAACGACGAGCAGGAACCGCTCGTGCTCGATTACAGCTGCCGCGGGCGCACGTGCGGGCGCTGCGCCATGACGCTGAACGGAACGCCGTGCCTGGCCTGCGTCACGTTGGTGAACGAGAAGGGCAAAAACGAGGTCACGCCGCTTCCGGGCTTCCCCATTGTTCGCGACCTTATCGTGGACAAGACGAAGGTCACGAACCGCGTGGCGAACATCATGGTGCGCCAGCGCGCCCTGCCGCTCGAATGGGAGGAAATCACCGCACCGGTAGATCCCGCCACCTATGCCAAGATAGACCCGCTTGAGCACTGCGCTCGTTGCTGCGTATGTACCGCAGCCTGCCCGGTGGTTACAGCCAAAGGTCTGAAGAACTTTATTGGGCCCACCGGCATGATAGCCATCGGCCTGCGCCATTACGACCCGTTCGATCAGGGCGACCGCGTGGTGGAAGCCGTGCAGAACGGATTGTTCGAATGCACGCAGTGCGGCACCTGTTCAAGTGTGTGCAAGGCGCTCGAAATAGACCACCTGTCCGTTTGGGACGACCTGCGCGCCGCCGCCGAAGAACGCGGCCTGAAGCCAGCGAAGTAACGATTCACAAGACCCTCCCAGCAGGAGCCCCGCAGTTCGCATATGAACTGCGGGGCTCCTCCATATGCAAACATGAAGCCTGACCAGCTTGACGAGTACGCTTGCTACCAACGTCCTTGTACAGCGTTACAACTTGGTGCAGTGGTTCTGTTTTTGTCATAGACCGGAGTAAATTTGGTTCTGTTTTTGCCAAAAATGCCCATAATAGTGTTCTGTTTTTGTAGTTCGTACAAAAAAGGAGCGTTTCAAGTTCACTCAGCTAAAAGGCCCCGAAGCCGTCCATCAATCGAACATGAGGTTCTCGCGCATGGAAAGCTCCTTCGATTGGCTGGAGCACGCAGGCGTAGCGCTTGCGGCGCTACGCGTCGACGAACCGCGCTACCCTCTCGACATGTACGCGAACCGATCGTCGTTCAAACTATATCTGAATGATGCCGGCCTCCTTATGTCGCTCGTGGCGGGCTCAGCCTCCTTGGACATTCTGGCCGGAAGAAAAGACATTAACTACGGTGCCATACACGAGAACGCTGTGGCTCAGGAGCTGAGATGCCATGGTTGCAAACTGCGTTATTACAACAACACAAAACGCGGTGAGGTCGACTTCATCGTGCAGAAGACAGCGCAGGGAAAAATCTCGCTCGTGGAAGTAAAGTCGGGGAAAGACTACAGGCGCCACGTCGCGCTTGGAAACTTGCTCGAAGTGCGCGATTACGACTTCGACGCAGCATACGTACTATGCAACGGCAATGTCGAGAAAAACGGCGAAATCTGCTACCTACCCGTTTATATGACAGCCTTCCTGTAAGCGCAACGCCAACTTGCGTCCTGCTCGCAACTTGGCGTTAGCGCCTTACCTGCAAGTTGGCCGTTGTCGCATCTGGCGCTGCTAGCAGGTCGAGGGGGAAGGGGCTTCAAAGCGTCGAGTTCGTTTTGCCGTTCGGCAGAACGGCAAAACCCTTAGACGCGCTTTATGAAGCGGCCGTCACGGGTATCTATTTGTAAAACGTCGCCGATTTCCACGAAGGTGGGCACTTGAATGGTGGTGCCGGTTTCAAGCGTGGCGGGCTTGGTGGTATTGGTGGCGGTGTCGCCCTTGAAACCGGGTTCGGTGGCCGTTACCTCAAGTTCCACGAACATCTGCGGCTCGATGCTGATAAGCTCGTCGCCTGCGTAAAGCAAGCTGGCCTCGTCGTTTTCCTTGAGCCACTTCGCGGCCTCGCCCACGGCCTCGGCGGAGATGGCCATTTGCTCGTAGGTGTCGTTGTCCATGAAGTTGAAATCGGCGCCGTCGTTGTAGAGGTACTGCATCTTCTTCGTCTCAAGACGCACGGAATCGAACTTCGTGCCGGCGTTGAAGGTGTAGTCGCCCACGCGCCCGGTTTTGATGTCCTTGAGCTTCGTGCGCACGAACGCACCGCCCTTGCCGGGCTTCACATGCTGAAACTCGACGATGGTGCAGAGCTTGCCGTTGTACTCGATGCACATGCCGTTTCTGAAATCTGCCGTAGAGATTGCCATTGCCTTGCTGTTCCTTTCACATCCTCACGCCGCAAGATTCTTCCTTCCGCGCGAAGCGTGTTCCGCCCTCGCTTACATGTCGTCTCGCGTCGTTTGCTCCAAACTGGTACAGTATACTCGCGCATGCTCGCGCCGTGTGCATAACGTAAAAATATCCGCGCATTTTTCTCCTACAGCACCACCATGTCGTGGGACGATTGGGTGAACACATCGTAACCCGTTTCGGTCACTACGCCGAAATCCTCCAAGCGCATGCCGAACTCGCCGGGAAGGTAGATGCCGGGCTCGACTGTGACCACGTTGCCGGGCGCAAGCGGGCTTGGATTGCGCACGGAAAGGTTCGGCAGCTCGTGGATGTCGATGCCTACGCCATGCCCCAAGCTGTGGCCCATGCGCCCGCCGAAGCCGCCTTCCTCGAGAATGCGCTCGGCAAGCTCGTGCATCTGCTTGCCCGTCGCACCGGGACGTATGGCCGCCTCGACCTTTTCGTTGGCGCGGCGCAGCACCTCGTAGGCTTCGCGCATGCGCGCGCTCGGCTCGCCCAGAAACACCGTGCGCGTCATGTCCGAGCAGTAGCCGTGCGCCCGCGCCCCGAAGTCGAGCACGACGCACTGACCTGCTTCGAGAACGGTTGAGCCGGGAACGGCATGAGGAGATGCCCCGTTTGCTCCCGCAGCGACGATGGAGGGAAACGCCAAACCTTCCGCACCGTGGCGCACTATGAAATCCTCTAGTTCTATCTGCACTTCGCGCTCCGTCATGCCAGGGCGCATGAAGCTTATGATGTGGGAAAACGCAGCATCGGTTACAGCCTGCGCCGCACGCAGCCGCGCTATCTCGCCCGCATCCTTCACCGCCCGCAAGCCCACCACCACATCGGCAGTCTCAACCAGGCTCGCGTCCAGCGCCTTTTGCAAACGACGGTATTCGGCCAAGGCGATGCTGTTTTCGATGGCAAGCGAGAAGTTTTCTGTCGCACCACCGTTCGCGCCTCTTCCCGTCTGCGCCGCAACGAAGGCCGCATGCGTCATGCGCTCGGCATCAACTTCGATGCCTGTGCCCGCCGCCGCGCGTTCGCATGCGTCCAGATAGCGCGAATCGGTGTGCAGCACGGCGCGCTCGGGCGTAACCAGCAGCGCATGGGCGCGTTCGGCGTCGAACACGTCGTCGAAGGCCGTAAGCCAGCGAATGTTCGAGGTGTCGCGCACGAGGAACGCGTCGGCGCCGTTTTCGGCGCACCACGAACGCAAACGGTTCGTGCGAAAAGCGCTACTCGCGTACCATGCGTGCGCGGAACCTTCCCCGCACGCAGCGCCTTCCCCGCACGCGAGATCTTCCCCGCCTGCGGCGCCCCCCATGCGCACAACGCCTTCCCCCTGTTCCTGTCGCCAAGAAACAAGCACGTCGATAGCTTCCTTGTAGCCATCCTTGCCCTTGCCGGCAATCTGTGCAATGCACACAGGCGCTATTACGCTCATCGCGCGGAACGGCTCGCGCGCGTTAATGTTCGAAAGATGCACCTCTACCACCGGCGTGCTTATGGCGGCCACCGCGTCGCGCAGCGCATAGGAGTAATGCGTGTGCGCACCGGGGTTGTACACCACGCCGTCGTAAGCCAGATGCGCCTCGTGCAGCTTGTCGATGAGCGTCCCTTCGCAGTTGCTCTGGAAACAATCGACGCGAACCCCGTGCGCATTGCCGTACGCAGCCACTTCGGCCTCGATGTCGGCCAAGGTCTCGTGCCCGTACACTTCCGGCTCACGCACGCCCAGCATGTTCAGGTTCGGCCCGTTCATAAGCAGTATCTTCATATCGGCGCCTTTCGGAAAACCCATCCTTTCGAAAAACCCACCCTTTCGGGAAACTCGCTTCTCGGAAAATTCACTCTTTCGAAAAAGTCATGCTTTCGAACGCACCCAAGCTTCCAAGTGCTCTAAGATTACGGCGTCTTCCACGTCTGCAAGCTCCCAATCGCCCACGTCGCGAGGAAGTACGAAGCGCACCGTGCCACCGCGCGCCTTCTTGTCGCGCTTCATGGCGTCAAGCATGTCCGCCGCATCGGCCGACCAAGCGAGCGCAGGAAGACCCAGCTCGCATAAGAGCTCGTCTTGCGCGGTTGCAAGTTCGTGCGACGTTCCCACGAGAGCTTCGCCCAAACGGGCTGCGAACCGCATTCCCTCGGCCACAGCTTCGCCGTGGGAAAACGTTCCGTAGCCGGCAAGCGCCTCCACCGCATGCCCCAGCGTGTGCCCGTAGTTCAGGCATTCGCGCACGCCGCGGCTTTCGGTCTTGTCCACCGCCACCACATCGGCCTTGAACACCACCGCGCGGGCAATGGCCTCCGCCGCAGCCTCCGCATCGCGCGCCGCGAGCGAAGACGCCGCATCGGTAAGCCAGAAGAAGAAGTCGTCGGAGTCTATCACGGCCGATTTCGCGATTTCGGCACAGCCGCACGCCCATTCGCGAGCGGGCAGCGTTTCGAGCGTCGATGTGTCGGCGCACACGTAGGCCGGTTGCTTGAACGCACCCACCAAATTCTTCCCCGCCTCCAAATTGACGGCGGTCTTGCCCCCCACAGAGGAATCAACCATCGCGAGCAGCGTTGTAGGCACCTGCACCACGCCAACGCCGCGCATATAGGCAGAGGCAACGAACCCGGCCAAATCGCCCACCACGCCGCCGCCGAGCGCCACGACCGCGCAGTCGCGCCCCAACGCCAAAGATGCCATGGCCTCCCACACCTCGCCTGCCACCGCAAGCGACTTCGATTCCTCGCCCGCAGGCACCACGATGTCGCTTACACGATAGCCTTCTTCGGCAAGCGAGCCTTTAGCCGCATCCAGATACAGGGGGGCCACATTCGCGTCGGCAATCACGCAAATGCGCTCGACGGCAGAAACGGCGGGGGCCCGGCGCATGTGAGCGCCTAGGCCGCCAAGAACGCCTGGGCCTATGCGCACGTCGTAAGGCGCCTCGTCAGGCAGGTTCACAATCACTTTGGTCGCAGGCATAGCACACCTTCCTTCATAAGGACGTTTCGCACTTCCCGCGCAATGGCCGACACGCCCCTGCCGCGCGTATCTACGGTCGCGTCGGCCACCTCGTTGTACAAAGGGTCGCGCTCGGCGCATCTTTCGCGCGCCTCGTCAAGGTTTCGGAACAGCGGACGCGACGAGATATCGCTGATACGGCGGGCAGCCTCGTCAGCCGAAGTCTTCAAATGAATCACGAAACCGCTCTGACCAAGAACGGCTCGGTTTTCTTCCCGCGTCACTATGCCGCCTCCGCACGATATGAGCAGCGGATCTTTTTTCGCCAGTTCGCGCAGTACGTCGGTCTCGATGATGCGAAACCCTTCTTCGCCCGCACAAGCGAAGATGTCGCCCACCTTCTTGCCCTCGCGCCGCTCCAGGTAGGCATCCGTATCCACCGATGCAAGCCCGCACATACGCGCCAGCTTGCGTGCCACGCTCGTTTTTCCCGCACCCATGAACCCGACGAAGAACACCGGGCGCGAAAGCTCGTAGACTTCCACGAATCGTGCCCCTTACCTGGTCATCGTGCGCAAACGCTGCTTGTAGGCGCGCATGGCGGCTTTGATGTCGGTCATGTTCGTGCAGCCGAACGCTTCCATATAGGCGTTGGCCAGCACAAAGGCCACCTCGCCTTCCGCCACCACCGCGCACGTCGGCACGGCGCACACGTCGGATCGCTCGCATGATGCCTGTGCGGGTTCGAGCGTGTCCAAATTAACCGAGTCAAGCGGCTTCATAAGCGTGGGGATGGGCTTCATGGCCGCCGTCACGATAAGCGGCATGCCGTTGGTCATGCCGCCTTCCAAGCCGCCGGCGTTGTTGCTCGCACGGGTAAAACCCGTCTGGCCGTCGGCCACAATGGGGTCGTGCACGTGCGACCCCGTGCGACGGGCGGCTTCGAACCCCAACCCGAACTCCACTCCCTTGACGGCGGGAATTGAGAACAGCGCGGCGCCGATGCGCGAGGTGAGGCGCGTGTCGGCCTGTGCATAACCGCCAAGGCCGGGAAGAAGCCCCGTGGCTACCACGCGGAAGGTTCCGCCAAGGCTTTCTCCTTTTTCGCGCGCAGCGTCAACTGCCGCCTTCATGGCCTGTGTGGTTGCGGTATCGGGGCAGCGTACCTCGCTCATCTCGATGTCGAGTGGCTTGTAATCGGGCGCCGCGCACAGAGGGTCGTCTTCGGAAAGCGCAATGTCGCCAAGAGAGACCACGTACGAGAACACTTCCACGCCCACGTCGGCCAGAAACTCGCGCGCAATGCCGGCGGCTGCCGTCCGCGCCGCCGTTTCGCGTGCGCTCGCGCGCTCGAGAACGTCGCGGCAATCGTCGGCGTTCGTACGCAACGCCCCCGTTAAGTCGGCATGCCCGGGGCGCGGCGTCACCTCGCGCGTCAGGTCAGCCGGGGCATCCCCGAAAGCCGCCATGCGCGAAGCCCACGTCTCCCAATCGCGGTTGCGAATCGTGAGCGCCACCGGCGAGCCTATCGTATGCCCGAAGCGCACGCCGCTCGTGATCTCAGCTTCGTCGCGCTCTATGTTCTGACGTTCGCCACGCCCGTAGCCCGACTGCCGCCGCGCCAAGTCGCAGTTAATATGGTCGATTGAAATCCCAAGCCCGGCGGGCACGCCCAAAACGATGGCCGTCAGCTGCGGCCCGTGACTTTCACCTGCTGTAACGTAGTGCATGCTACCCCGCTCTCGCGCATAGCCCTGGCATAGGCCAGTTTCTAGCGAACACCTTGCCTTCCGCCTCATTGTATACCACATGAAGGCACGCGAAAGCGCAAGCATGCCAAAAGCGGAAAACAGGCGCGAACAGGCGCGAGGTGTAATTCTCATGCTGAACAAAGCGAAGTGCGAGCCGCCGCTTGTTGCAAGGTGGCTCTCCTTCGCGTTTGTCCTTATGCGTTTTAGGTTGATCTCTGTCGGCAAATCTTGCAAAAATTGCAAAAGATGCAAAAATTGCAAAAGATGCAAAAATTGCAAACGGAGGACGCTATGACACCGAATCCCTTTACGCCTACTTTTGGTAGCGTGCCGCCCGTTATGGCGGGGCGTGAGGAAATCATTCAAGAGATAGCCCGGGCTTTTGACAATGGGATAGGCGATCCCAACTTGGTAACGTTGTTTGCCGGTGCACGTGGCACGGGCAAGACGGCTCTGCTCACCTACCTTGCGCGGGAATGCCTTTCTCATGGCTGGATTTCGGTGAGTGTTACAGCGCTTCCGGGAATGTTGGAGGAGATTATCCAGCAGACGCAGCGAGCCGCGTCGGAATTTGTCGACCAAGGGCGACGAACGCGCGTTAAAGGTGTGAGACTTGCGGAATTCGTCGAGGCGGAATTCGACAACAAGGAGACTCCCGCAAGTCCGACCTGGCGCATTCGCATGAGCGACCTTCTCGATGAGCTTGCTCGCTTCGAAACGGGGCTTCTCATTACCGTTGACGAAGTGCGGGCAGATGTGGACGAGATGGTCCAAATGGCTGCGGCCTATCAGCATTTCGTTCGCGAAGGACGAAAGGTCGCGCTGCTCATGGCGGGCCTGCCATCTCACGTGAGCGCGCTTTTGCAGGACAAGTCGGTGTCATTCCTGCGTCGTTCGAACTTTCACGAGATTGGCACGGTGGATGATTTCGCCGTGAGGCAGGCTTTGAAAAGTACTATTGAAGAGGGCGGCCGCGCTATTGAGCCGGAGGCCCTCGCCCGCGCCGTCGAGCTCGTTGGCGGCTTTCCTTACATGATGCAGTTGCTGGGATATCGCGCTTGGAGCCAGCACCCCGAAGGGGATGTTCTGACCTACGACGACGTCGAAGCTGGCGCCGATTATGCTCGCCACGATATGCGCCGCAAGATATTCGACACTACGTTCAAGGAGCTTTCGAGGGGCGATGTGCGTTTTCTTGCCGCCATGCTTCCCGATGAGGGGTCGAGCGCTCTGGCGGACATCGCCCGGCGCATGGGCAAGAAGAGCAACTACGCCTCGCAGTACAAGGCGCGCCTTATCGAACAGGGAGTGGTGGCGGAAGT
>JAEYEL010000141.1 GCA_023403475.1 Actinomycetes bacterium | reverse complement strand
TCGCGCTCTAGGTCGGGGCGCGGCCCTATGATGCTCATGTTGCCGATGACAACGTTTAGAAACTGCGGCATCTCGTCCAAGCTCGTCTTGCGCAAAAACGCCCCTACCTTGGTCATGCGCGGGTCGTCGGCTCCGTTGTAGGTCGATCCGTCGGGCATGGTGAGGTCGGGAGCGTTCACTTTCATAGAGCGGAACTTGTACATGATGAACTGCTTGCCGCCTTTGCCCACGCGTGGCGCGTTGTAGAACACAGGGCCTCTGTCCTCAAGGTAGATGGCAGAGCCTATGACCGCCACGAGCAAAAGGAGCAGCGGCATTACCAAGATGCCTATGGCCAAGTCGAGGACGCGTTTGAAAAAGTGCTGGTACATGCCGTTAGCTTTCGCTTCTCGCGCTGGCCGTCCCCGTTTTCTCGACACGACGGTAGGCGCTCTTGAATGTGCTTACAACGTAGTCCACGTCGTCGTTTGAGAGCAGCGTATGCAGGGGCAAGGTTATCTCGTTGCGGTAGCGAGCCTGCGAATGCGGGAAGTCTTCAATGCTGAAGCCAAGGTTTTTGTATGCGGAAAGCAGCGGTAGCGGCTTGTAGTGCACGTTTGCGGCCACTCCCTCGCAGGCCATGTCCTCGATGACGGCGTTGCGGAACGCCTCGTCTTTGCCGGGCATGTTCACGAGCATAAGGTGCCCCGACGATACGCCGCGCGCATCGTAGTGAGGCATGGTGGAGACGTTCGCTTCCGCAAGGCCCGCTTCGTAGAGCGCTACAAGTTCGCGGCGGCGGGCAAGGAGATCGGGGTAGCGCTCAAGTTGCGCCAGACCCATGGCCGCCGCCATGTCGGTCATGTTGTACTTCCAACCGGGGAAGGCTATATCGTATTCCCAAGCGCCGGCCTTGTCCTTCGCGAGGGCGTCCTTCGTCTGACCGTGCAGGCTGAGCAGCATGATCTGGCGGTAGAGTTCCTGCGGATCGAAGCCGTGCTCGCGCCATGCAAGGCCGCCGCCCTCTGCCGTGGTGAAGTTCTTCACGGCATGGAACGAAAACGAGGTGAAGTCGGCCACGGATCCCGAAGGCTTTCCGTGATAGGACGCGCCCAAGGAGTGCGCGGCATCGGCCACCACGATAACGCGGTCGAAGTCTTCCTGCATGCTGTTTGTCGGGCGCCAAAGAGCTTTGACGCCTTCCAAGGCATCGAAGATTTTCTCGTAGTCGCACATGCGCCCGCCTATGTCCACGGGAACAACGGCTTTGGTGCGCTCCGTGACGAGCGAAGCCATGCGGTCGTAGTCCATCTCGAAGGAATCGGGCGCAATATCGCACAGCACGGGGGTCGCACCCACATGGCAGATGGGGGAACAGCTTGCCGTATAGGTGTACGCCGATGTGATGACCTCGTCGCCTGGCCCTATGCCGAGCGCGCGCAGGCAGCACTCCAAGGCGGCGGTCGCCGAATTCAGGCAGACAAAGCCGGCGGCTTCCGTGAACTTTTCAAGCTCTCGTTCGAGCTGTTTGGTGCGCGGGCCGGTGGTTATCCACCCGCTGCGCATCGCCTCCGCGACTGCTTGGATTTCCTTTTCGGACACGTCGGGCGGCGAGAAAACGATATGGCGCTTCTGCATACGAGAGCCTTCCGCTAGCTTGGTGACGGTAAACAAGTTTTCCATTATACCGTGCAGGCGGCTTCTTGCCGCGCGCCTTTGCAAAGAGCACCGTTACCACACGTTCGCGTGCTCGCCCGCGCAAGCTGAAAGGCTGCGCGACGGGCGGTTAGAATCCCTCAAGGGCGGCGAGCACGGCTTTATGGGCTTCTCGCAGTTCGGGCAGAAGGGCACGGGCCGTTTGCGCATCCCCCTCGCGGAGGGCGTCCGAGGCTTTGGCGGCCGCTTCGTACAGGGCGGAAAACGAGAGGTTGCCGGCTACGCCCTTGAGCGCGTGGGCTTCCTGGTAGGCGGCCTGGGCATTATCGCGTGCTAGCGCTTGGACGAGGTTTTCGTAGTGGGGGTCTTCGGCGTACTTGCCGGCGAGCTTCCTGAACAGCGCCTCGTTGCCACCGAAGCGCTCTTTCGCGTCGGCGTAGTCTATAACCTCGCATGCCTTCTTCGCATCGAATCCGCCCGCCATGTCCGCCTCCCAATCTTTCCGGTTGAGCCGTATATTCTGCAACATGTTCGTAAGGCTTACGCACCATTGTCTCACTCGCCGTGCGTTCGGGCAAGTGGAAACGGCTTGTGCGGGGCGTATGCGGCGTAACGATTTAGAAACAAGGTGGGCTATAATAGACGGGTTGCAAGAGAAAGGAATCGCCATGCCCGTCAATCCGGATCAAGATTTCGTGCTCAAAACCATCAAGAGCCGCGATGTTCATTTCGTTCGCTTTTGGTTCACCGACGTGTTAGGAACCATGAAGTCGTTCGCCGTCATTCCCAGCGAGTTGGAAAACGCGTTTTCTGACGGCATGGGCTTCGACGGCAGCTGCGTGGACGGGTTTTGCCATACGCAGGAATCGGACATGTTGGCATACCCCGACGCTTCTACCTTCCAGGTGCTGCCGTGGCGGCCTGAAAGCAATGCGGTGGCGCGCATGTTCTGCAGCATTCGCAAGCCGACAGGCGAGCCTTTCGAGGGTGATCCGCGCCATGTGCTCGCTTGTGCGGTGGCGCGCGCTCAGGACATGGGCTACGTGTTCAATGTGGGGCCTGAGCTGGAGTATTTCTACTTCAAAGATGCGGAGGGCACAGAAGTGCGCGACCGCGGCGGCTACTTCGACCTTACGAGTCTCGATTATGCGAGCGACCTGCGCCGCGACACGGTTCTCACGCTCGAGAAGATGGGCATTCCGGTGGAGTACAGCCATCACGAGAACGGGCCTTCGCAGCATGAGATAGACTTGCGGTTCACCGATGCGCTTTCTATGGCCGACGCCGTGATGACCTACAAGCTGGTCGTCAAGGAAATCGCCATGAAGCACGGCGTGTACGCATCGTTCATGCCCAAGCCCATGGCGCAAGCGCCCGGATCCGGCATGCACGTGCACCAAAGCCTGTTCGATCTTGACGGGAACAACGCCTTTTTCGACCCGGACGATCCTTCGGGCTACCATCTTTCGAAGGTGGCCAAGCACTACATAGCCGGCATTCTGAAGTACGCCCCGGAATTCTGCCTCGTGACGAACCAGTACGTGAACTCGTACAAGCGTTTGGTGGCAGGCGGGGAAGCGCCCACCTACCTTTCATGGGCGGCGCGCAATCGCTCGACGCTCGTGCGCATTCCCCAGTACCGACCCGAGCGCGAAGCCGCATGCCGCATCGAGCTGCGCAGTCCCGACCCGGCCGCGAACCCGTATCTGGCGTTCGCCGTCATGCTGGCAGCGGGGCTTCGCGGCATCGAAGAGGAGCTTGAGCTGCAGCCTCCCACCGAAGATCAGGATCTGTTCTGCCTCTCAAGGCAGGATCTGCGTCGTGCGGGCATCAAGACCCTTCCCGAAAGCTTGGGTGAGGCGGTGGAGCTGTTCGCCGCGTCGAGCCTGATGCGAGAAACGCTCGGCGAACACATCCACGACTACCTTGTGAGCGCCAAGAGAGCCGAATGGAACGACTATCTGGGATACGTGACCGAATGGGAGCGCGACCGCTACCTGGGGGTGCTCTAGCATGGCTTGGGCGAACGGCGTTCGACGGGGACCCTCGCGGGCGGCCATATGCGGCATGCGCGAAACCTCGCAGGCGGCCATATGCGGCATGCGAGATGTCGGAAGGAGGGTGTGATGCAGCGGAAAACGGTTATCTTCATAGCCGACAGTTTGGACAACGCGCACAAGTTCCAGCAAGTGCTTTCAGGCTTGGACGTGGATGTTGCCGCAGGCTCTTCCATGC
>JAEYEL010000020.1 GCA_023403475.1 Actinomycetes bacterium | reverse complement strand
GGGGCAGATGCGGGCGCGGGCGGGCGTTTCGTCCGATTGCGCCGCCAAGGGGAAGGTGCCTGCGGTTTCCGGGCACGTGATCTACCGCAACGTGCGCTTCAGCTACGATGGGGAAAGCGAGGTGCTGCGCGGATTCGACCTCGACGTTCCCGCCGGCGCAACCGTGGCACTCGTGGGGCCTTCGGGAGGCGGCAAAACGACCGCGTGCTCGCTGCTCCCGCGCTTCTACGACCCGCAGGGCGGGTCGGTGGAAATAGACGGCATCGATGTGCGCACGGTGACGGTGTCTTCGCTGCGCGCGGCGGTGGGCATCGTGCAGCAGGACGTGTACCTGTTCGGCGGTACGGTGCGCGAAAACATCGCCTACGGAAAGCCCGATGCCTCCGCAGGTGAGATCGTGGCGGCGGCGCGCAAGGCGAACATCCACGATTTCGTAGAGAGTTTGCCCGACGGATACGATACGTTCGTGGGGGAGCGCGGCGCACGCCTTTCGGGCGGTCAGAAGCAGCGCATCGCCATCGCGCGGGTGTTTCTTCGCAACCCGCACATCCTCATTCTCGACGAGGCCACCAGCGCGCTCGACAACGAAAGCGAGCGCGCTATCCAGCGCTCGCTTGACGAGCTTTCGCGCGGTCGCACCACCGTGGTCATCGCGCACCGTCTCTCCACCATACGCGGTGCCGACCTCATAGCCGTAGTGGACGAGGGACGCGTGGTGGAACGCGGCACCCACGAGGAGCTTCTCGCTTTAGGCGGCACCTACGCCCGCTACCATGCCCTTCAATTCGGCTCTGTCGGCGGCTCCTGTGACCTTAGCACGTCGGGAAAGACGCCGCGCTAGCGGCCGTGGTCGTTTCCGATTCGGAATGCGGTTCAGACAGCCAAGACGGCCAAGACGGCCAAGACGGCCAAGACGGGCCGGGCGGGTGATTCTCTGTTTCCGGGGGTTTGCCGCCGAAGGCGCGCGGGGTATGCTCTATACTTGCGCGACGGGCGTTCGGGCAAGAGTCCGAAGTGTTCTCGCCTGTGAAACGATAGGAGTCCCTATGACGAGGAAAGTGGCCGTTATCGACGGCAACTCGCTTATGCATCGTGCCTACCATGCCGTTCCCCCAACCATGAACGCGCCCGACGGAAGGCCAACGAATGCGGTGTTCGGGTTCATCGCCATGCTGCTGAAATTCGTCGATATCGCGCATCCCGACGCTCTCATCTGCGCGTTTGACGAAGGGAGGCCGGCGTGGCGTATGGAGGCCATAGAGCAGTACAAGGCGCAACGCCCGCCTATGGATGAAGATCTGAAAGTGCAGTTTCCCATCATAGAGGAGCTTCTTTCCTCTATGAACGTGCCGGTGGTGCGCCTGAAAGGCTGGGAAGGCGACGATGTTTTGGGAACGGTTGCCGCCCGCGACGAAAAGCTGGGCTACCGGACGCTTCTTGTTTCGGGAGACAAGGACGTCTACCAGTTGGTAAGCGATCTCACGCATGTGGTCACCACGAAGAAAGGTATTACCGACGTGGCCATTTACGGCCCTGCGGAGGTGCAGGAGCGCTACGGTGTGACCCCTGCGCAGTTCCCCGACTTCCTTGGGCTTAAGGGCGACGCTTCCGACAATATTCCCGGCGTGCCGGGCATAGGAGACAAGACGGCGGCTAAGCTGCTGCAGCAGTTCGGCACGCTCGAGGGCATCTACGACAACCTGGATGCGCTCAAGGGCAAGCAGCTCGAGCGCATCCGCGATAACAGGGAGGCGGCGTTCGCCAGCCGCAAAGTTGCCACCATCGTGCGCGACCTCGACTTTTCTCTCGATCTGGAAAACTGCGCGTTTCCCGCTTTCGACGAGGCGAAGGTGACCGAGGCTTTCAAGGGCGTGAGGTTCAACGCGCATCTGCGGCGCGTGCTCAAGCTGGTGGGCAAGGAAGTGGAAAAGACTTTTGCTCCTCTTGCGTGGGAGCCGGTTGTGCGTGGGGATGAGGCCTGTGCGCTTCTGGACGCGGCGATAGACGCGGGCGATACCGTGGGCGTGGCGGCGGCGCAACCCGAGCAGGCGTCGCTTTTCAGCTCGGGCGCGGTGGTGGCGGTCTGCACTGCGAAGGGAACGGCGCTTTTCGAGGAGGACGAGGCGCTGCCGATGCTCGCGCGCATCGTAAGGGAATGCCCGTTTTCCGCGCTCGACGTCAAGCAGACGGTGCATCGTGTGTATCCGGCCGACTCGGGTGAAGAGGCGTACGTCGAAGACGCCGATCTCTTGTCCATGAGGGCGTTCGATTTGGGCTTGGCCGGCTACGTGCTGAATTCGTCCGTTTCGGAATACTCCTACGATGCGCTTCTCGACGCGTACTGCGGCGGTTCGCTTCCCGAAACCAAGACCGACGAGGAGCGTGCGGCGGTATGCGCGGCGGCAGCGCGTCAGCTGGTGGAGCCGCTGACTTCGGCGCTCAAGCGCGACGAGAGCGAGCGCGCCTACTTCGACATCGATCTGCCGCTTGTGGCGGTTTTGGCCATTATGGAGCGCACGGGCGCGGCGCTCGATTGCGAACGCCTTACCGAACTGGGCAAACAAACCGAATCCGAGCTGTGCGGCCTGCGCGAGGGCATCTACGGCATGGCGGGGGAGCCCTTCAACCTCGATTCGCCCAAGCAGCTTTCGCATATTCTGTTCGAGGTGCTGGGTCTGAAACCTATCAAGAAGACCCAGCGCGGCTACTCCACAGACGCAAGCGTGCTCAAAGAGCTTGCGAAAACCCACGAGATGCCGGCGCTCATCTTGCGTTATCGTGAGCTTGCGAAGATCAAGTCGACTTACATAGACGCTTTGCCGCGCGATGCGGCGCGCGCGGCTGACGGGCGCGTCCATACGTCGTTCAACGAGACGGTCACCACGACAGGGCGGCTTTCGTCTTCCGATCCCAATCTGCAGAACATTCCCGTGCGCACCGATTTCGGACGGCAGATACGCGAATGCTTCACGCCGCTTGCCCCGGGCGAGCTGTTCCTTTCGGCGGATTACTCGCAGATAGAGCTGCGTCTTCTTGCGCATCTTTCGGGCGATAAGCATCTGGTGGCGGCGTTTTGCTCGGGAGCCGATTTTCACGCGAGTACGGCGAGCCGCGTGTTCGACGTGCCCCTAGACGAGGTAACCCCCCAGCTGCGCAGCCGCGCGAAGGCGGTGAACTTCGGCATCGTGTACGGCCAGCAGGCCTTCGGGCTTGCGCAAAGCCTCGATATTCCGTTCGGCGAGGCCAAAGAGATGATAGATCGATACTTCGAAGCCTATCCGGGCGTGCGCACCTACCTTGACGAGACGGTGGCGCAGGCAAAGGAGTGCGGATACGCCGTCACTATGTACGGACGCAAGCGCCATATCCCCGAGCTTTCCGCCGGCAACGCCAACCAGCGCGGGTTCGGCGAACGCACGGCTATGAACCACCCCATGCAGGGAAGTGCGGCCGATATCATCAAGCTTGCCATGCGCAAGGTTCAGCGCCGCTTGGCAGACGAGGGCTTTGCGGCCAAGCTCATGCTGCAGGTTCACGACGAGCTTGATTTCAGCGTGCCGGAAGGCGAGGCCGAGCGCTTAGGCGCCATGGTTCGCGACGTGATGGAAAACGTCGCGGGCCTGCGCGTGCCCTTGGTGGTGGATGTTTCCTGGGGCAGCAACTGGGCGGAAGCACACTAGGTTGTGGAAAATGGGCGTTCTGCGTGAAAAATGCAGGGTTGGGCGTTGACTTGCGTTTGGTGCGCTGATAAGATATCGCCTTGCGTTTTGACACTTTCAAGGAGAAATTACATGTACGCAATCGTGAAAACTGGCGGCAAGCAGTACAAGGTTGCCCCCGGAGACAAGCTGAACATCGAGAAGCTTGATGTCGAGCCGGGCGAGAAAGTCGAGCTTCAGGCCATCTGCGTCGTTGATGGCGACAAAATAGAGGCCGATCCCGAAAAAGCTGCGGCCACGAAGGTCACAGCTGTCGTGCTCGAGCAGTTCAGGGATAAAAAGCAGCTGGTCTTCAAGTTCAAGAAGCGCAAGAACTACAAGAAGATGCGCGGCCATCGCCAGTATCTTACGCGCATCCAAATAGAGTCGGTTGGCTCCGAGAAAATGGAGAAGCCTGCTGGCAAGCTGGAGGCGGCGAAAAAAGAAGAGGCTGCAAGCGCCAAGCCTGCGAAGGAAGAGGCCGCCGAAAAGAAACCGGCTGCGAAGAAGTCTTCCATAAAGGCTGCTGACGAAAAGAAGCCTGTCGCTGAAAAGACAGCCAAGACCAAAGCCGCTGCCTCGAAGGCTGCGGAAGAGAAACCGGAAACCGCGTCTGCTGACGCCGAGTAAATGCAAGGGAGGGAATTCTCATGGCTCATAAGAAAGGCTTAGGCTCTACCCGTAACGGCCGCGACTCCCACGCGAAACGACTTGGCGTGAAGATGTTCGCCGGGCAGACCGTGAAGACGGGCAACGTTATCGTTCGCCAGCGCGGCACCCATTTTCATCCGGGAGACAACGTAGGCCGCGGCAAGGACGATACGCTGTTCGCCCTGTGCGACGGCAAGTTGGAGTTCACGCGCGGCGTCAAGCGTCGCATTCACGTGCGCCCCGAAGCGTAAGCCCCGCCGTTTCACGACTGTGTTTTCATAAGCGCGTAAGCGCCCTCTGCCGAGCAGGGGGCGCTTTTCGTATGCGGGTGCGCTACAATAATGTTTTGCTGCAAGCCTTTATTGCGGCAAGTCGCTTACTGCAAGTTGTTTACTACGAAACCGCATGGGAAAGAGGTTCTGTTGTTCGTTGATAAAGTGCGCATACACGTCAAGGGCGGCGACGGCGGAGCCGGCTGCATGTCGTTTCGCCGCGAGGCCCATGTTCCGAAAGGCGGCCCTGACGGCGGCGACGGCGGTCGTGGGGGAAACGTGGTCGTTGCGGCCGACGCCAGTTTGTCCTCGCTGATAGAATATCGTTTCAAGCACCATTTCAAGGCCGAACGCGGAACGCACGGCAAAGGCTCGCGCATGCACGGCGCCGACGGGAAAGACCTCGTTCTCAAGGTGCCGGTGGGAACCGTGGTGCGCGAATACTTTGACGAAGAGAAAAGAACGGGCGAGCTTATAGCCGATCTTACGCATGACGAAGAGCGCGTGGTGGTGGCGCGCGGCGGCGCCGGCGGACGCGGGAACGTCCATTTCGTCACCTCGAAGCGCCGCGCGCCTACTTTCGCGGAACTGGGAGAACCTGCGCGCGAATGCTGGATCGAGCTGGAGATGAAGCTTATGGCCGATGCTGCGCTTGTGGGCATGCCGAGCGCAGGAAAGTCGTCGCTCATCGCCCGCATCAGCGCCGCCCGTCCGAAGATAGCCGATTATCCGTTCACCACGCTCGTGCCGAACCTAGGTGTGGCTACGAGCGGTGATTTGAGCTTCGTGGTGGCCGATGTTCCCGGCCTTATCGAAGGCGCACACGAGGGGCGCGGGCTCGGGCATGAGTTTTTGCGGCACATCGAGCGCACGGCGCTTATCGTTCAGGTGGTCGATTTGACGGGAGACTACGAGGGGCGCGACCCGATCGAGGACTATGAGATAATCAGCCGCGAGCTCGCCTTATACGCAAGCGATCTGGCCGCACGTCCGCGTATCGTGGTGGCGAACAAGATAGACGTAGATGGAACCGGCGAGGCGTGCGAGCGCCTGGCGGCGCGCGTGCGGGCTGATTCCCTTGCAGCTGCGGGCGGCAACGAGTTCGAGCGCAGCCACATAGACCCCAAGCTCTACCGCATCAGCGCGCTTACGGGCGAAGGCATAGACTCGCTTAAGGCCGCCGTCGCCACCAAGGTGCACGAGCTGCGCGAAGCGGCGCGCGAGAAGTCGAGTGCCGAAATACGCTACGACCAAGTATGGGAGCACGAGCGCACCGTGCGCGACAGGCGGTTTGCCGTGGAGAATTTGGGCGGCGGCGTGTTCCGCGTGAGCGGCGGACAAGTCGAGCGCATGGTGGTGCAGACCGACTGGGACAACGAAGAGGCCATATCGTTTCTGCAGCATCGCCTGAAGCGCCTTGGCATCGAGCAGGAGCTTGAACGTGCGGGAGCGGTGGATGGAAACGAGATTCGCATCCTTGGCCGTTCGTTCGAGTTCGAATCGGCGGCGTCGGCGCAAGACGAATACCGGGAGCTCGACTTATGAGTGCCAACAGCTTGAGGCCGCTTGTGGTGAAGATAGGATCCTCGACGCTTACCACAAGCGAATCGGAGATAGACTACGCGTATCTGAACGACATAGCTAAACAGATAGCTCGTGTGCGCGCGGCGGGTTGGAGTCCGATAGTGGTCACGTCCGCCGCCATCGCGTGCGGCCTTGAAGCTTTGGGCATTGCGAAGCGGCCGAGCGACATGCCCAGCCTGCAGGCCGCAGCCTCGGTGGGGCAAGGTGCGCTTTCCGCCGCCTATGCCAAGGCGTTTTCGCACTGTGGGCTTCTCACCTCGGTCGTTTTGCTCACGCGGCGCGACACAGCTGATCGAGTGGCCTACCTGCACGCGCGCGACACGCTTGTGCGCCTGCTCGAACTGGGTGTGGTTCCCGTGGTGAACGAGAACGACACCGTGTCGGTGGAGCAGATTCGCTTCGGTGACAACGATACGCTCGCGGCGCTCGTGGCGTGCCTGATAGAGGCCGAGCTCATGGTCGTCCTCTCCGACATAGACGGGCTGTTCGACGCGAATCCGCATCGTGTGCCGAGCGCGCATCTCATCGGGCGCGTCGAGCGCATCGACCAAACCGTCATGAGCGTGGCGGGTGAGGCGGGCACCACGGTGGGTTCGGGCGGCATGATAACCAAGATAAAGGCCGCGCGCGTGCTCATGGCGGCAGGCATTCCCATGATCGTGTGTAACGGGCGTGCGGAAGACGCAGTGGTGCGCGCCGCCGCAGGTGAGGAAATAGGGACGCTGTTCGTTGCGGCGGGCCGGCCGCACGAGATAACGCCGAAGAAGCTCTGGATAGCGCTCGGCGATGCGGCGCGGGGCGCCATCGTGGTCGATGCGGGTGCGAAAGACGCCCTCGTGTGTCGCGGGGGCTCTCTTCTGAGTGTGGGGGTCGCTGCGGTCGAAGGCCGCTTCGAAGCCGGCGACATCGTGGACGTGCGCGACGACACGGGATATCTTTTCGCGCGCGGCAAGGTGGCGTTTGCCAGCGATGAGGCGGAACTGGCCTGCGGAAGGACGCGCGAAGAACTGGAACGCAACCGCCTGCTTTCCCCCTTGGCCGAAAAGCCCCTCGTTCATCGCGACGAACTGATAGTCTTCGAATAGAGGGCTTTCGAAAGAAGATTTTCAGAAGAAAGCTTTCGAACCCGACGAAAGGAGATGGGCTGTGACGGATGCGGACGACGTACGGGCGCAGGTGCGCAAGCTTGCGCAGACGGCCAAAGATGCAAGCGGGCTTCTGGCTCAGACGACGGGCGATGAGCGCAACGGCGCCTTGCGCGCTATGGCAGACGCGTTGCGCGCCCATGCAGGCGAGATCATCTGCGCGAACGGGTACGACGTGGAAGCGGCGCGGGCTGCGGGAACGAAGGAGAGCCTGATAGACCGCCTGCTGCTCGACGAGGCGCGCATAGAGGGCATGGCGGGCGCCCTTGAAGCGTTGGCGCAGCTGCCCGATCCTTTGGGCGTGGTGCAAGACGAGCGCACGCTTGAAAGCGGCATCGAGCTTGAGCGGGTGAGCGTACCTTTGGGCGTGGTGGCCGTGGTGTACGAGGCGCGGCCGAACGTGACGGCCGATGCGGCGGGCATCTGCCTGAAATCGGGAAACGCCGCCGTTCTGCGCGGCGGAAGCATGGCTGCCGCTTCGAACACAGCCATCGCCTCGGTGCTTGCAAAGGCCGCTCAGGCCGCAGGAATGCCGCAGGGGTGCATCGTGCATTTGGACGCGACCGCACGCGCGGCGGCCGATGAACTTATGCAGCTGCACGGCGTGGTGGACGTGCTCATCCCGCGCGGCGGCGCGGGGCTTATCCGCCATTGCGTGGAATGCTCGAAGGTTCCCGTCATAGAGACGGGCACGGGCAACTGCCACGTGTACGTGCATGAAAGTGCCGATCCCTCCATGGCGCACGACATCGTGATGAACGCGAAATGCCGCCGCTTCGGCGTGTGCAACGCGGCCGAAACGCTTTTGGTCGATGCAGCGGTTGCCCGCACCTTTCTGCCTGGGCTTTTCGCCTCTCTTGCAGGTAAGGGAGTGCTTCTGCACTGCGACGAGGAAGCGCTTGCGTGCGCGACCGTACACGACGGCGCGACCGTACACGACGCTGCGAACGGACGTGTTGAGGCGAGCGTGCGAGCCGTGCCCGCAACCGAAGCCGACTGGGAAACCGAGTATCTGGCACCCGAGCTGGCCGTGAAGTGCGTGAGCGGTGTCGATGAGGCCATTGCGCACGTGAACCGTTACGGCACGAGGCATTCCGAGGCCATCGTGGCGAACCCGGCAAGCCCTGCGGGAACAAGCGCCATCGAGGCGTTTCTTTCCCGCGTGGATGCGGCGGCGGTCTACGCCAACGCCTCCACGGCGTTTACCGACGGCGGCATGTTCGGCTTGGGCGCAGAGATCGGCATCTCCACTCAGAAGCTTCACGCGCGCGGCCCGTTCGCCTTGGCGGCTCTCACTTCCTACAAGTACGTGCTGCGCGGAAGCGGTCAGGTGAGAGCCTAGCATGGAACCGTCTCGGGACGCTTTTGCCGTGTCTGCCCGCTTCGACTCCCTTGGCGCCGACGGCGCGCCGCGCAGGCTGGGCGTTATGGGAGGCACGTTCGACCCTATACATATCGGGCACTTGGCCTGCGCGGAACAGGTGCGCGAGGCGTTTAAC
>JAEYEL010000011.1 GCA_023403475.1 Actinomycetes bacterium | reverse complement strand
AGGTGGGGTTCGCCGTAATGCGAGAATCGAAAGCCGTGTTCCGGGGTTGGGTCGGGGTAATGTGGCGTCTTTCGTGGTGTCTATGACCGAGCCGCAAACCATTCCCTTGCGCTTTTGACATATATGGATCGATGATGTGAAGAGTAACGGTGCGGTAACAATGGATAACCTTTCAGCTAATAAATGTGTTAAATGCTATTGACTTAGTATCTATTTGGGGGTATATAGAGGCGCTAGAGAACGCATGTGGGGAAAAGCCCGCGATCAGCTTCGATCCACGATCCATATCCACTCGCCGTTGCGGATGCCGTGCTTTTCAACGTTTGTTGGAATGGATGGCGAGCGGCGGACACGTGCGGAACTTGAGCATCGTGGACCTTTGACGATCTTTCGAGCGGAAGAACTCGAAAAGGCGACCATCGGGACAATCGCGTGCCCATAAACTTGCAGGCGAACAGGCGTCAAGGAAAAGAGTGCGTTCGGTTTGCGAATTCAGTTTACGAAAGGAGATCGGTTATGAAAACGAAGGTGGCAGCAGGTATGTTGGCCCTGCTCATTGTGCTAGCATTTTCCGCATGCGCTGCATCAGGCTCTCCTTGAGGTGTTGCGTGCTCCGTCGGCGACGGGCAGACGCAGGACGCGGTAGGCAGCGAGCAGCAAACGAAGGCGGTGGAAGGCGAAGTCATGGACTTTTCGAACGAACCGGAAAACGTGATCTATTTGGCAGGCGGTTGCTTTTGGGGCATGGAGAAACTCATGCAATCCATTCCCGGCGTTATCGACGTTAAAAGCGGCTATGCAAATGGGACGTGCGAGGCCGATGCCAACTACCGAGCCGTTTGCGCGGGCAACACCGGCTTCCGCGAGACGGTGCGCGTGGAATACGATCCGGAGCAGGTGAGCCTCGATGCGCTTTTGCTGGCGTATTTCTACGTCATAAATCCCGAGGTGGAAAACCGCCAAGGCAACGATGTAGGAACCCAGTACCAGACCGGGGTATACTACACGAACGACAAGGCCAAGGAGACGGTTGAGCGCATTGCCGAAATCGAAGCCGGTCGCGTTGAGCGCTTCGTTGTGGAGATAGGTCCGCTTGCCAATTTCTATCTGGCCGAAGAGTACCATCAAGACTATCTTGACAAGAACCCCGGCGGCTACTGTCACATTCCGCGCGAGGAGATAGAGCTGTTCTCGAAACTTTCCATCGACCCAGGCGATTACCAGAAGCCCGCGCAAGATGTAATCAAGGGCAAGCTTTCGCAAGAGCAGTACCGGGTGACGCAGGAAAACGGCACGGAGCGAGCCTTCGCCAACGAATACTGGAACACATTCGAGAAGGGCATCTACGTGGACGTGGTGACAGGTGAACCGTTGTTCTCGTCTCTTGACAAGTTCGAGAGCAGCTGCGGCTGGCCGGCGTTCTCTGCGCCCATAGAGGAACCGTCGGTGGTGGAGAAGGTTGACGAAAGCTTTGGCATGCTGCGCACCGAAGTTCGCAGTCGTGCGGGCGATTCCCATTTGGGGCATGTGTTTTTCGGCGACCGCGAATCGCCCAACGGCACGCGCTACTGCATCAACAGCGCTGCCCTTCGTTTCGTTCCCTACGATCAGATGGAAAAGGAAGGCTACGGCTATCTGCTGAGATTGTTCGAGTAAAGGCTGTGCCGAGAGTCCGATCTGAGGGGCGAATGGACTCTCGCGGGTATTCCGCCATCTGCTCGGAGGGCGCTCGTCGTTAGTCCGAGCTGCCGTCGGTCGCGTGTGCTGCCTGCATAGCGAGCCGAACTATGGCGGTATCTGTGGTTGCTAGATTCTGAGGCCGAACGACAGGAACGGGTGTCGGAACCGGTACGACAAGAGCGGGTGCCGGAGCTGAAGGGGTCGGAATGAGTGCTTGAGCTGGGGTGTCAGAGCCTAAGGGGAGCGGGCGGGTTTCGCTGAAGGTTTTTTGCCCTCTGTGATTATTCTGGTAGTGTTTGGAACGCTGGTGTCGCAATTCCGATCGCGAGGCGAGATCGCTGTTCGCTCGCAAAAGTTCTGTTAAGAATTTGGAATTGAGGGGAATTGAGGGGGTTGAAACAAGGAAAAGCTCGATTCGTGTTAAGAAATTGGAATTGAGGGGAAATCGGAACTCGAGTCGCTGTCTTGCGAATTTTGCCATCAGGCATTATGTTGCGGACAATCACTCGGGCAGCGCCGAAGATAGGCTTTTCTTCCCTTTCTGACGCCAATATCGCCCCTCAATTCCAATTTCTTAACACGAATTAGCGGTTTCCATGTTTTGGTGAGTAATTGTCACGGTTGGTACCGTGAGTCAGCGAAGCATGAGCCGACGGTCATCTGACCTGGTTCCGGGGCAACTAAGGCATCCCCTCCTTTGCGCGGATCACGTGTTCGTGCACGGTGGTGAGGGTCGGATGGTCCATGCCGTCGATTCTGGACCAGTTGGGGTGCCCTTCGAGGGCGCCTTTCGCGGCTGGCCGCCTGCCTCTTCGCAAAAGCCCCTTTTCACATCGGCATGCCCTTCGCACTAGCTTGCTTTTGCGAGCAGGCGGTCGCGCACCCGCTCGCCTTTGCTGCACTTCGGCTTGGCGAGCGGGCAGTGCTTCTTGCAGCAGGGGCACGTTCGCTCGCCAAGCACGGCCTTTGCTCGGGATTTCGCCGAAGTTTTTTCCGATGGAGTTTTTGCCTGGCTCTTCTTCTTTGATTTCGCTAAGCTTTTCTTCTCGGATTGTTCCTGGGTTTTCTTCTTGCCGGGTTCCTTTTCTTTTTGTTTGAAGCTCTTGTTGCTCTTCTTTCCCATGGACGTTTCCTTTACGTCTCGTAGGCTGCGTGCTGCGTGGTCGTACAAGTTGCGTGCGGTTTACGTAGGCCGTGACAGCCTCGCATTTAAATGCTATTATATTAATAGCATACCATGAAGAAACGGGAAAGGGAAGAATCATGCTGCATGCGGTTGAGATCAAGCCCGACGTATACTGGGTGGGCGGTATCGATTGGA
>JAEYEL010000168.1 GCA_023403475.1 Actinomycetes bacterium | reverse complement strand
CGCTTGGGTGCTTGTAGGCGCGATCATCCTTCTTTTCTGGTACATCGTGTTTTCCGGCTTTGCCCAACCCATCCAGTTCATCTACAGTGCGTTCTAGCTTTTCCTTTGACACGGGGAACTTCTCGTGAATGAAGAGAAAATTATGCGGCATGATTCTCTTTGCTTGCGAGAAGTGTGCTATGCGCGAAAGGAACGGCCCGAACGCGCTATGCGCGAAACAGGTGGAAGCGGGAAGCGAGCCTCGTAGGGCGACCGTTTGGGCGGAGTCGTTGCTCTCAAAAAAGAATGCGCAGGTTGCGGGGGGACACAACCTGCGCTAAGACGAGTGAAACGAGAGAGGAGTTCTCGATGTCACGCGTTGCATTATACGGCAAAAATTATTCTAAGTAAAGAATAAATCGAAAATTAATTATCCTTCAAAAAGTCAACACTTTTCCCGTCAACACTTTTCGGTCGAGGCCTTTTAGTGGGAGCTTTTCGGTCGACGCCTTTTAAGTCTGGCTGCAGGCTGGGCAGGACGCCTTTCGAAGGTTGAGTTGCAGGCTGAGCAGAACGCTTCTCGAAAATTTGATTGCTCCCTCTGGTTTTCGCGCAGTTTCACGGTTGCTCCCAGCGGTTCTCGGTTTCTTTTTTGCAGATCCCCCCTTCAAACGATGGCACCTCCGTTTCCGTCTTCAGCCAATTTCCGGTGCCCGTTTTTGAAAACGAGCCTCTTCGCTCGCTTTTTCTCGCGTTCGGTTGGGTAAAGTTACGCTACACTGATTCCCAACGGCTTTCGTTGGAAGCTCGTGCGTTTTGCTTTTGTGAAGGTTCAGGCTCGATGTGGTTCGTGCCTTGGATGCAACAAAAAAGGGCACGGCCACGCAACAGGAAAGTTGGTGGTCAAAAATGGCAGCTCCTGCTACCGAACACGTGCGCAACATCGTCCTTGTCGGTCAAGACGGCGCCGGCAAAACCTCGCTTGCTGAGGCTATGCTGCACGTCTCGGGGAAAACGCCCCGCATGGGAACCACTCACGACGGGAAGTCGTATCTCGATTACGACCCCGAGGAAATCAAACGCAAGTTCACCATCAGCACTTCCATAGCGCCTGTGCCTTATAAAGACTTCAAGATAAACCTGCTCGACACGTCCGGCCACCCCGATTTCATTGGCGACACGCTTGCCACCATGCAGGCTGCCGAAATGGCGCTGTTCGTGGTCGATGCGGTTGCGGGTCCTCAGGTCATGACCACGCGGCTTTGGCGTGAGGCCGAAAACATGCGTCTTTCGCGCGCCGTGTACATCAACCATATCGACCGGGAAAACGCCGATTTCGATTCCGCCATGGCCGCGCTGCATGCGCGCTTCGGCTCGCGCTTGGGCCCGGTCACCATTCCCATCGGCGTCGATAAGGACTTCAAGGGGGTCATCGACATCATTCGCATGAAGGCGCGCTATTTCGACGAAGGCAGCGAAGCCGAGCGCGTCGAAGACATTCCCGCCGCATGGGTCGATGCCGCGCAGAACGCCCGCGACAAGCTGTGCGACCTGGTGGCGGAAGCCGACGACGACCTTATGATGAAGTATCTAGACGGCGAAGAGCAGCTTACGCAGGAAGAGTTGGAATCGCTGCTCGACGCGGCCATCGCGCAGGAGCTGTTCATTCCCGTGTACGTCGGCTCCACCATCATCAAGCAGGGCATCCAAGGGCTTATGGAAGACATCTGCACGTACTTCCCGCACCCGGCCAGCCACGGCCGCTTCCAAATGGCGGGCGGCGATTCCATCCGCATCGACGAGTCGAAGCGCCCGGCGGCGTTCGTGTTCAAAACCGTTTCCGACCCGTTCGTGGGCCGCTTGAGCTTCCTCAAAGTGCTTGCCGGCGTGCTTGCGCCCGGCATGGAGCTTATCAACGCGCGCACGGGGAAGAAGGAACGCTTGGGCCATCTCTACGTCATGATGGGCAAGGAGGCCGCCGACGTGAAGAGCGCGAAGGCGGGTGACATCATCGTGGTTCCCAAGCTGGCCGAAACCAAATCGGGCGACACGCTTTCCGAAACCGGCGAGATTGCGGTGGAGCCCTTGCCCGCGCCTACGCCCCTCTACCCTGTTGCCGTAGAGGCTGTGAACAAAAAGGACGAGGACAAGCTGGGAACGTTTCTGGCGCGCGCGGCCGAAAACGACCCCACTATCAACATCAAGCGCAGTGAGGAAACGCACCAGACGGTGCTCACCGCCATGGGCGACACGCAGGTTGAGATGCTCCTTGCGCGGTGCAAGGAGCAAACGGGCGTGGAGGCGAAGCTCGTGCCCGTGCGCATTCCCTACCGCGAGACCATTCGCAAGGTCGCCGAGGCGCAGGGTCGTCACAAGAAGCAGACGGGCGGTGCCGGCCAGTTCGGCGACTGCTGGCTGCGCTTGGAGCCCAACCCCGGTCAAGGATACGAGTTCATAGACGAGATTGTGGGCGGAAAGATTCCGCGCGGGTTCATTCCCGCTGTTGACAAAGGCGTGCAGGATGCCATGGCCGAAGGCTTTCTGGCAGGCTACCCTATGGTCGATATCAAGGTGGCGGTGTACGACGGCAGCTACCATGCGGTCGATTCCAACGAGATGGCGTTCAAGACCGCTGCGCGCATCGGCTTCC
>JAEYEL010000124.1 GCA_023403475.1 Actinomycetes bacterium | reverse complement strand
CGAAGAATGCAATGAGTTCGGGGGCGGCGGACAGCCCCGCCGTCATCTTCCTCACGGCATCGGATGACGAATTCAGCACTGTGGCCGGACTTGATATGGGCGCAGACGACTATATTGCCAAGCCGTTCCGTGCGCGCGAGCTTCTCTCGCGCATCCGCAGCGCCCTAAGGCGCACGTCAGAAGCCAGCCCCGTGCTTGCGCTGGGCGATGTGAAAATAGACACTTCGACGGCAACCGTGCGCAAACGCGGCACCGAACTGGCTCTTTCCGCGTTGGAATACCGCCTGCTGCTGCTGTTCGCGCAAAATCCCGGAAAGCTGGTTACCCGCGAACACGCTTGCAACGCCATTTGGGATAGCGCGGGCGAATACGTGAGCGACAACACGCTCAACGTCTACATCAAGCGTCTTCGCGACAAAATAGAAGACGACCCCTCGCAGCCGCGTCTCGTCCAAACCGTCCGCGGCTTGGGATATAAGGCTGGCGCATAGGGCAGGGCGCGCAATGCGAAACCGCACGACACAAGCTCGCAAAAAGCAGCGGAACTGTCTATGACCATCGAACACGTTCGGGAGACTCCTTATGCAAATTGCTCATAACCCATCGTTCATACGTCAGGCAGGAACTATGCTTGCCGTGATAGCGGCAGTGGGAGTCGTGGCGAATTTCGCTGACGGAACACGCTGCGCCTTGTGGGCGGCAGGCAGCGGCGCGGCAGTGCTTGCAGGATTCGCGCTATGTTCCGAACTGAGGTTTCGCGAAATGGAGCGACTATCCGAAGAGGTTGACGAAGTACTGCACGAGGGCAGACGCATCGACTTTTCCGATTACCGCGAGGGCGACATCGCCATTCTGAAGAACCAGCTTTCGAAAATGGTGGCCGCCTTGCGCGATACGAGCATGCGGCTTGAACAGGAAAAGCTTGCCCTTGCCGATGCGCTTGCCGACGTATCGCATCAGATTCGCACACCGCTCACAGCCATGGAGCTTATGATTCCCGCTATAGAGAACACCGCTGATGCCCATGAGCGCACACGGGCGCTCCGCGAGCTGGAAGGCATGATCGATCACGTCGGATGGCTGGTCACAGCGCTGCTCAAACTGGCGAAAGTAGATGCTGGAGCCTTCCGCGTGCAGCATGCGCCCGTGTGCGCCGAGCGCATGGCGCGCGATGCGCTCGCACCCTTGGCAGTGGCAATGGATCTGCACAACGTCACCTGCATGATTTCGACCGAAAAAGCCCCCAGCGCCCCAGCGTCGGAAACTTCCACATCAAGCGTTCCCGCGTCGGAAACTTCCGCATCAAGAACCCCTGCGCCTTCGGCGGGCGCTTCGTTTTTGGGCGATGCCGCTTGGTCTTCCGAAGCACTGGAAAACGTGCTGAAGAACTGCTTGGAGAACACGCCGGAAGGCGGCGTCATCCGCATAAACATTTCCGAAGATGCACTGGCCTGCCGTATTCGCGTAACCGACACCGGCCCCGGCATCGCCGCCGAAGATCTTCCCCACATATTCGAGCGCTTTTACCGAGGAAAGGCGGCACGGCGGAACACGAGCAAGACCGCGCAGGTCGACCAGAACGAGGCGGCGCACGTCGGCCGGGGCAAGACCGAGCCGCCGGAATGCCAACACCCGCATCCGCAGGGCTTCGGCATCGGGCTGGCGTTGGCTCAATCGCTTGTAACAGCCCAAGGCGGAACGTTGCGGGCATCGAATGCCCCCGAAGGAGGCGCCCGCTTCGACATGACCTTCCCCAAACTCACCGTATAGACTGCACAGACAACTTCAGTTCTTTATTCCGACAAGCGCTAAGAACTTTTTGTCGGACTGGATGCCCTGCGTCAGGAACTTGCCGTCTCGAAACAGCGCATAAGTTGTAACCGGTGCGGGCGCATTTTGAGCCGTTTCTTTATCGGTGATGTGGATCGTCTTGAGGGGAATGTTGTGTTCCTTCGCCGCCTCCTGCACCCGTGGCACCCAGTAATAGGTAAAGGGACACTGGTCGGTATAGTAAAGGACGAAGCCATCCTCTGCCACCTGTGGATGCTTGGCGCAATCCTTGAACTTCGGCGGCTCGGCGTTCACACCAAGAGGCAGATACATGAGGTTGATTCCGCAGTCGGACACATCCGCAGTTTGGAACCCCTTGTAGGTCAAAAACTTCGGATCTGCGAGAAATTCCCGCTTCCGTCCTTCTGCGCATAGAATGCAGATGCCCTGCTTGCCTTGCACCTTGGCATCGCGGATGCACTCGTCCAAAAGGTCGTTGGAATAACCGTGCCCTTTCATGAAGCCTGAAACCCACAGGCAATTGATGTAGAGCCAGCCGTCCGCCTCAATAGGCACCCACGCGTTTTCCGCCGGAATATATTCGATGAAGCACTTGCCTCGCTCCTCGCTGCGGTAAAAAACAAGCCCTTCGTCAAAGCGTTGCTTGAGCCATTCTTTTTTGGCAAGGCTCTGCTTGCCGGACATGGCACAGCAGATATGCTCCTTATCGATGTTCTCTTTGGTTATGTGGATGTAGTTCATGCTCAGAGACACCTCCGAATGGGATGGCGAATGACGGTTTCCCGTTTTTTCGGCGCGACCTTCCGCGTGTCGGACAGATAGATCTCATGGTACAGCCTGCAACCGCTGAGATCGTTCTCATACCCAGCTTCCTTTAGGAATGCAACCGCCTGCTTCGTGGGGGTTGCCCGCCCCGCGCTGTCTTTCAAAGCGTTTGCTCCATATAATAACTGCCGAGCGATAAGCTGCCAAGGCCGGCGCGCAAAGAAAACGGGGGAAGTGCCGTCACTGCATGCGTAGACCCGTTCCCAGCGACGTGCCAAGCGCGCAGGGAACGGGAAAATGTTGTTACTTTGTCACTGCATGCGCAGGGCTGCCACTATGTTGTTGGCGCGGGCGCGATGGAGGCCGTAGGCGGTGCTTGCCAAGGTGACAAGCATCACCGCTAGCACGGCTGCGCCCATGCTTTTCCACGGCAAGGCAAATGAAAGCCCGGCAACGGACTCGCCGAGGGCGTTATACAGCAGGAAAGACACGAGAACCGACACCGCCAAACCACCCACAAGACCGCGCACCCCATAGCGCACGCATTCCCATGCGATCATGCGGTTGAATGCGCGGTCGTCCATGCCCACCGACTTCAGCATGGCGAACTCGCGACGGCGCAGCATCAACCCGTTCACCAGCGTATTGAACACGTTGGTGACAGCGATGAGCGCAAGAATGATGGCGAAGGACAGCGAGAACGTCTCCACCACGGTAAGGGCAAGCTCGCTTTGCTCTTGGTTTGCGGTGGCGTCGTACACGTAGTGGTCGTAACCCGCTTGACGCATGTATTCTTGCACGCTCTTGGCAACGGCGGCATGGTCTTTAGCCTCAAACGCAATGACGAAAGAAAGCGAACTGTCGATGTCGAGCGCTGCGGTATCGCCGTTGTCGGCTGCGGTATCGCCGTTGTCGGCTGCGGCGCCGTTCATCGCAGCGATTTCGCCAAGGCCGAACATGCTGGCGAAGCTTGCGGGCATGAGAATGGCAGGAACCGTGTTGCCCTTCATAATCGGCGGAAGATCATCAACGAGGGCGCCCACTTCCACCTTACCAGCAATGTGCGCCCCTTCTTCGCGCGAAACCTCTACGGGGGTCTCGCCGGAGCCTTCATAGCAAACGCCAAGGCGACCGCTGGAAAGCATCATCTCCGAAGACAGGGGCGCAGCGCCGTTGTGTTGGCCGTACGCGTAAAGGCTCACAGCGCCCGTATCAACTATCATGTCCATAATCTGGTACATGGATCCGTCGTTTCCATACGCTTGGCGGTTCGCCAAAGCCAAGGGATGCTCGGCATCAAGGAATCGCGCAGC
>JAEYEL010000073.1 GCA_023403475.1 Actinomycetes bacterium | reverse complement strand
CCTGCGCGCTCGGGCTGGCCACGCCTACGGCCGTTATGGTGGGAACCGGACGCGGCGCTGCGAACGGGATTCTGGTGAAGTCGGCGGAGGCGCTTGAGACGGCGCACGGCGTGCGCACGGTGGTGCTTGACAAGACGGGCACCATTACGCGGGGAGAGCCGCAGGTGACAGATGTTATCGAAGTCGGCGAGACCCCGGCGGAGGGCATCGATCCTTCCGCCGGGCCTTCGGGGTTGCTTGCCCTCGCGCTTTCGCTCGAGAAGAAATCGGAGCATCCGCTTGCGCAGGCCGTGGTGGAATATGCGGAAGCGCGAGGGGCTTCGGCGCTTGATGTGGAAGATTTCTCGCAGGTTGCGGGCGAAGGGGTGCGGGCGACGCTTGGGGGCGAAGTGTGCCTTGCGGGTAACGCCCGCATGATGGAGGGCGCAGGCGCAGATATTGCGGCGTGGCGCGCCCGAGCCGAAGAGCTGGCCGACGACGGGAAGACGGTGCTCTACTTCGCGCGCGAAGGCAGGCTTTCCGGGCTTATCGCGGTTGCCGACGTGGTGAAGCCCACGAGCGCGGCGGCCATCGAGCGCTTGCGGGACATGGGCATCTTCACCGTCATGCTCACGGGCGACAACGAGCGCACGGCCTGCGCCATACAGCGGCAGGTGGGGTGCGACCGCGTGGTGGCGGGCGTGCTTCCCCGCGACAAGGAGCGCGTGGTGCGCGAGCTGGCCGGCACGGGGAAGAAAGTCGCCATGGTGGGCGATGGCATCAACGACGCGCCCGCTCTCGCACGGGCGGATGTGGGCATCGCCATCGGCGCGGGAACCGACATCGCCATAGAAAGTGCCGACATCGTTCTCATGCGCAGCGATGTGCTCGACGTGCCGGCTGCCATAAGCCTCTCGCGCGCCACGCTGCGCAACATCAAGCAGAATCTGTTCTGGGCGCTCATCTACAACGTTATCTGCATTCCCGTGGCCGCAGGCGTGCTTTCGGGGGCGGGCATTACGCTGAATCCCATGATAGCCGCCGCCGCCATGTCGGCAAGCTCGGTGTGTGTGGTGAGCAACGCCTTGCGTCTGCGCCGCTGGAAGCCGCAGGAGCCTGCCGCAGTGGGCGCGAACGAACATACGCAGGGTCAACCAAACGGTCAAGCCAAAGGAAAGGAAAATGTTATGGAAAAGAAATTCAAGGTGGAAGGCATGATGTGCGCGCACTGCGTGGCTCACGTGAAGAAGGCCCTTACGGGCGTGGAAGGCGTGGATGCGGCTGTGGTCGATCTGGAAGCCGGCACCGCCACCGCAAAGCTTTCCGCGAACGTGAGCGATGACGCGCTCGTAGCCGCCATCGTCGATGCCGGCTACGAAGCGGAAGTCATAGCTTAGCCGCAAGCGCATGTTCGGTAGCTAACGCGATCTGGCGTTCTATGGAAAATGAAAAGCGCTTGACAAACTAGTACAGTGCGAATGAGAATTTCGCCGTCTATTACGAGGCAAACCTCTTGCTTGACGAAGATGCCCGTGATTCCCTGACGAAGGCGCGAAATGCGAGGGATTTCATCTCGCGCGTAGCCATGCTCGCGCAAGAGACGCTCGTGGAAGGGCAGACGCTTATCTTCGTGGACGAAATTCAGGAATATCCGGAGATTACCACGCTGGCAAAGGCGCTTGTGGAAGACGGGCGCTTCTCGTTCGTCTTTTCTGGCTCCATGTTGGGAACCGAGTTCAAGGGCATCTCATCGTTTCCCGTGGGCTATGTCGATAGAATCGTCATGCGACCTATGGATTTCGAGGAGTATTGCTGGGCCGTGGGCGTCTCGGAAGACGTGCTTGTGGGCATTCGAGAACGAATGGTCGGTCGCGCGCCGGTGCAAGATTACGTCCATGAAGCCATGCTCCGAAACTTCCGCGCTTACCTTATCACAGGGGGTATGCCCGAAGTCGTTCAGGATTACATAGACTCGAAATACTCTCTCATCAGGACGCGCCAGATACAAAAGGAACTGGTCGGCCAATATAGAACCGATATAGCCAAGTATGCAGGCAAAAGGGCGTTTGCTGTCAGGTCGGTGTTCGATCGTATGCCCTTCGAGCTTGAAGGGGAAAATCATCGGTTCGTGCTGGCATCGCTCAAAGAGGGTGCCCGCATGGATGAATACGCCGAGGACTTTCTTTGGTTGGAAAACGCTGGTGTCGGGCTTGTTGTTCCCCGCGCGACGGAGGCGAAAACCCCGCTTGTCAGCACAAAGAGCGCTTCTTTTTTCAAGCTCTACGAATCCGACACCGGCATGCTCGTCTCGCAATACCCGCAAAGCACGTCGCGCGCGATATTTCTCGACCGCAGAAGCCAGAACTTCGGCGGGATCTTTGAAAACGCCATCGCCCAGGAGCTTGCTTGCCAAGGGATTGCGGCTTGGTACTATCATACTGCCGCAGAAGGCGAGGTCGACTTTCTTGTCGAGGGCAAGCGTGGCAAAGTTGTGCCCATCGAGGTAAAGTCGGGAGTGAAGATACGATCGCACGCCGCGCTCGACAACCTGATGGCGAAAGAGAATCTCAAGATTCCCGAGGCTGTTGTCTTGTCGCGAGAGAACGTTGCGAGAAGCGGGAAAGTCACCTACTTGCCGTTTTATATGTCGTTTTGCCTCGATGAGCTGGTTGAAAAAGAAAGCGATGCCGCCGACTTTACCTTCGCTCCTGCTGCGCTCTGACATAAAAGACAGCTGCAAAAGGTTGCTCTTGGCTCATCTTGACTTCGCCAAGGCCCGCCCCGGTTTCGCCAAGGCCTGTCTTAGCTTCGCCGCGGTCTTGCCCTGCTGTGAAGAACGCGTTTCGATTTGGTGCCAAGCGGCTTTCGCTTCGCCCTCCCGTGCTATATTCCTACGGCTAAAAGAGACGGGAAAGAAATGCGGGAAGAGGTGCGTTCGTGCGCATAGTTCGCTACCTGAAAGAACATAAGGCGGCGGTGGCGATTATCGTCTGCTTGCTTATGGTGCAGGCGTTCACTGATCTTTCGCTGCCGAATCTCACGTCGAAAATCGTGGACGTGGGCATTCAGCAATCGGGCGTGGAGCATGCGGCTACCGACGAGATGAGCGCTGCCACCTTCGAGGCCGTCGCCATGATGCTGCCTGACGCAGACGAGGAGGCCTTCCGTGCCGCCTACGACGCCACCGATGCGGGAACCTATCGCTTGAACGACGAGGGGAAGCGCGAAATCGAGGCGCTCGACGCCCTTGTGGCGCTGCCGCTTGTAGCGGTGCATAACGCCGAAAGAATCCCTGGGTTCGATCTTGCGCAGCTTGTGAGCGCCTACGATGCGGGCGCGGTGGGAAAGCAGCAGGTCCTCGACATGCTAGACAAAGTGGAATCGCAGATGGGCGGCAACATCGATGCGCTTATCGAGCAGCAGGGCATAGCGGCCGCGCGCGCGGAGTATGAAGAGCTCGGCTACGACCTTTCCGACATGCAGATGGTATTCCTTGTGCGCACGGGCGCACTCATGCTGGGCTTGGCGGCGCTCGGCATGGCGGTGGCGGTCGTCGTGGGCTTTTTGGCCGCGCGCACGGCTGCCCAAGTAGCGCAGCGCCTGCGCACGCGGCTTTTCGAGCGCGTGGTTTCCTTTTCCGAAAGCGAGATAGGGCGCTTCTCGGCGGCCTCGCTCATAACGCGCGCCACTAACGACGTGCAGCTGGTGCAGATGGTGACGGTCATGCTGTTGCGCATGGTGCTTTACGCACCCATCCTTGCCGTGGGCGGCATTTTCATGGTAACGCGCACGAACCTGTCCATGGGGTGGATCGTCGTGGTTGCGGTGCTTCTGGTGTTTTTGCTCGTCGGCGTGCTCATGAAGGTGGCCATGCCGAAGTTCAAGATGATGCAGAAGCTCGTCGACCGCGTGAACCTGGTGGCGCGCGAAATGCTTACCGGCCTGCCGGTCATCCGCGCGTTCGACCGCGAAAGCTTCGAGGAGGAGCGCTTCGATACGGCATCGACCCGCCTCATGCGCACGCAGCTGTTCACGAACCGCGTTATGACGTTCATGATGCCGCTTATGATGCTCATCATGAACGGCGTCTCGGTGGCCATCGTGTGGGTGGGCGGCGGCTACATAGACACGGGCGTCATCCAGACGGGCGATCTTATAGCGTTCATCACCTACGCCATGGTCATCATCATGAGCTTTCTCATGATAGGCATGATATCCATCATGCTTCCCCGCGCCGACGTGGCCGCGCAACGCATCGACGAGGTGCTGGCCTGCGAGCCGAGCGTGCGCGACCCTGAGCTTTCGGCGGGTTTGCGCACAGCGGAAGCGCCCGGCGTCACGCCGGTTCTGCCAGCTTCGCCCGCACCTGGCGCCGAGATCGTGTTCGACGACGTATCGTTCGCCTATGCCGACTCCAAGGAATGCGTGCTTTCGCACGTGAGCTTCACGGCGGAGGCAGGCAAGACCTGTGCCATCGTGGGCTCCACCGGATCGGGCAAGTCCACCGTCGTCAAGCTCATCGAGCGCTTCTACGACGTGACGGGCGGCGCGGTTCGCGTAGACGGTATCGACGTGCGCGACATGCCCCAGCACACGCTGCGCGGACAGTTGGGCTACGTGCCGCAGAAGGCGTTTCTGTTTTCGGGCACCGTCGCTTCCAACGTTGCCTATTCCGACGAGAGCATGTCGCGCGAGCGCATCGAGGCGGCTCTCGATATAGCGCAGGCCACCGAGTTCGTGAATGCGAAGGAAGAGGGGGCAGATGCCCCTATCGCGCAGGGCGGCACCAACGTGTCGGGAGGCCAGCGCCAGCGCCTTGCCATCGCCCGCGCGCTTGCAACCGATGCGCGCGCCTATCTTTTCGACGACAGCTTCTCGGCGCTCGACTACAAGACCGACGCCGCACTGCGCAGGGAAATGAACGAGCGGCTTTCCGGGAAAACGGTGATCATCGTGGCGCAGCGCATATCCACGGTGCTTTCCGCCGACCGCATCGTGGTGCTCGATGAAGGTCGCGTGGTAGGGGCGGGCACCCACGCCGAGCTCATGGAAACCTGCAGGGAATATCAGGAAATAGCCTCTTCCCAGCTTTCGGCAGCCGAGCTTAAGGGAGGTGAGCAGAAATGAGCGCACGTGAAAAATCGTCTCTCGGCGTGTCGCAAAACGCGCATGGGAATGCGAGCACCCCTTCGCCCGATGCTTCGCAAGGTATCGCGCACTTTCGCCCCCGCCGAGCTGTGGGCGGGCCTTCCGGTCACGGCCCTAGCGGCATGATGCCCGGTGAGAAGCCGAAGGACTTCAAAGGAACGCTCAAGAAGATGCTCGCCTTCATGGGGCGCTTCAAGGCGCTGCTCGCAGTGGTGTTCGCGTTCGCCATCGGTTCGACCGTCTTCAACATCATAGGGCCTAAGGTTCTTTCCGAAGCCACGACCGAGCTGTTCAACGGCATCGTGGCTAAGATAGGCGGCACGGGTGGCATAGACTACGAGCGCGTAGCGCAGATCCTTGTTCTCACGCTGGCTCTCTACCTTCTTTCGGCAGCGTGCTCGTTTGTGCAGGGCTGGATCATGAGCTACGTCTCGCAGCGCACCTGCTACCTTCTGCGCCGCGACATCGCCGAAAAAATAGACCGCATGCCGTTCGGCTATTTCGAGCGTACCTCCACAGGCGATGTGCTCTCGCGCATCACCAACGACGTGGACACGCTCGGCCAAAGCCTGAACCAAGGCGTCACGCAGCTTATCACCTCCACGACGACCATCGTGGGCGTGCTTGTCATGATGCTTTCCATCAACCCGCTCATGACGCTTGTCACCGTGGTCATACTGCCGGTTTCGGCGGCGCTCGTGGCGGTGGTGGTCAAGCGCTCGCAGAAGTACTTCCAAGCGCAGCAGGAAACGCTTGGCCAGATAAACGGGCAGGTAGAGGAAACGTTTTCCGGCCATGCGGTCGTGCGCGCGTTCGGACGGGAGGATGCGTCTGTCGAGCAGTTCAACGCCACGAACGCGCGTCTGTACGAGTCGGCATGGAAATCGCAGTTCGTAAGCGGACTTATGCAGCCCATCATGAACTTCGTGGGGAATTTGGGATACGTGGTCGTGGCCGTTTTCGGCAGTTTCCTTGCCGTACAGGGCACGATCACGGTGGGCGACATCCAGGCGTTCATACAGTACGTGAAGAATTTCACGCAGCCCATCACCCAGCTCACGCAGGTGAGCAACGTGCTGCAGCAGATGGCCGCCGCCGCCGAGCGCATCTTCGAGTTCTTAGGCGAAGCCGAGGAGGCCGCAGAAGAGCCGCGCGTGCACGCGAAAGACGTTGCCTGCTCGGTGGAATTCGACCATGTGCGCTTCGGCTACAACCCGGATGCGCCTGTCATCAAGGATTTCTCGGCTCGCATACGCGAAGGCCAGACCGTGGCCATTGTAGGGCCTACGGGTGCGGGCAAAACCACCATGGTGAAGCTGCTCATGCGCTTCTACGACGTGCAGGAAGGCGTCATCCGCATAGGAGGTCACGACGTGCGCGACTTTTCGCGAGCTGAGGTGCGCGGCATGTTCGGCATGGTGCTGCAGGACACGTGGCTTTTCAGCGGAACCGTTCGCGAGAACATACGCTACGGCAAGCTCGATGCGACCGATGCGGAAGTGGAGGCCGCCGCCCGTGCGGGCTGCGCGCATCACTTCATCCAGACGTTGCCGGGCGGCTACGACTTCGTCATCAACGAGGATGCCAGCAACGTAAGCCAAGGTCAGCGCCAGCTGCTCACCATCGCGCGCGCCATTCTGGCGAACAAGCGCATGCTCATCTTGGACGAGGCCACCTCGTCTGTGGACACGCGCACCGAACAGCGTATCCAACGCGCCATGGACAACCTCATGGTAGGCCGCACCTC
>JAEYEL010000069.1 GCA_023403475.1 Actinomycetes bacterium | reverse complement strand
CTATCATCTCGCCGCCGGTGAGGAAGGGGGGCATGGCGTCCAAAAGCTCGTCTTTGCCCCAGAGCACGCCCATGCCGAACGGACCGAAAAGCTTGTGCGCGGAAAAAGCGAAGAAGTCGCAGCCGAGTTTTTGGATGTCCACGGGGATGTGCGGCACCGACTGCGCGCCGTCCACCACGAGGTAGCCGCCCTGTGCATGCATGCGTCGCCCCAGCTCTTCCACAGGGTTTTCCACGCCGAGCACGTTGGACACGTGCGCCACCGCAACGATCTTCGTGCGCGGGCCGATTTTCGCGTCCATTTCCGCAGGTTGGATGATGCCGTTTTCATCGGGGTAGAGGTACACTAGCGTGGCTTTCGCCGCGCGGCACGCCTGCTGCCAAGGGATGAGGTTGGAGTGATGCTCCATGATGGTGATGCACACCTCGTCGCCTTCGGAAAGCACGGTGGGGGCGAACGCCTTCGCCACGAGGTTCAGCGATTCCGAGGCGTTGCGTGTGAGCACGATGTCGCGCGGGTTCGGTGCGCCTATGAAGCGCGCCACGCGGTGCCGTGCCACGTCTATGGCTTCGGTTGCCTCTACGGAAAGGCGGTACAGGCCGCGCAGAGCGTTCGCGTTCATTTCCTCGTAGAAGCGCCGCTGTGCGTCGAGCACGGTCTTCGGGCGTTGCGCGGTGGCGGCGCTGTCGAGGAAGGCGAGGCCGGGGTGGTTCGCCAGCAGGGGGAAGTCGCGCTTGTAGGGGTTTTCCGCGATGTTGGCTGCGCACACGATGTCGGGCGCTGCTGCCGAAGCGGCTGCGGCCACGGCGGCGTCGGCTATGGCGCAGGCCGTGCGGTCGGGTGTGGCCTGCGCATCCGCTTTGGAACAGGTCGCGCAGTCGGGGGCAGTTGTTGCCGCGGTGCCGGTCGCATCGTCTGCGCTACTTGCGTCTTCCACCAACTCGAAGGGCACGCCCAGCTCGCGGGCTAGGCGGGTGACGGCGGCGCGTACCTGCGCGTCGGGGGCGGTTATGGCCGCCTCCTCCAACGTTGCGTTCGCAAACAGGCGCTCGGCCGCTTCCTGCGAGATGCCGCGCGCCATGAGGTAGTTCAGCTGCTCGGGGCGCACGTGCCCTATGGTGGCGCCGTGGTTTCCGGCAACGTCGTCCTCGTCGCACAGGATGACGGGGATAGTCTTGTTTTCCACCTGCTCGTCGGCCAGAAGCACGGTTTCGCGCTCGGTGCCCTGCGAGCCTTTGCATCCGTGCACGAGGTCTATGGTGCCGCGCAGCACTTTTTTCGAGGCATCGGCAAGGACGCCGTTAGCGTCGATATTGCAGGTGGTCTTGCGCCCGCGATGTCGCACCACGTAGTTGAAGTCGCGGGTTTGCGTCCCGTGGCCCAGGTAGCGCGTGCTAATGCCCGCGTTTGCGCCGTCGCCGCGCAAATCGCAGGCGCATCCGGTATAGGCGCGTCCCGCGCCCAGCACGCGGTGCTCCACGCTCACCCGCGCGTTCTCGTCCAGAACATAGCCCTCGTCGTCGAGCGCCGTCCAGCTGTCGGAAAGCGTGTGGATGGTCGCCACGTTCACGCGCGCGCCGGCGCCTGCGAACACGCGCAGGTGCAAACCTACCACGCCTGTTCCCGAAGCGGAGGAGTCAAAGGCCACGTTCAAGGTGAACTGCGATGCCGGTGCGGCCACCACGTCGACGGCGGCAACGTTCGCCGCGCCGTCGATGCCGTTCACGCGCACGGTGGCTGCCGCCGCACGGCCAGGCTGTGTGGCGAAGACGAAACTTCCTGCCTCGCCGGCCATGCTTGTCAGGTATTCCGCAGCCTCCGTTCCCATGCCGGTCTCAAAGGCGGCAAGAATGTCTTGGGCCACCTCTTCTTCCACGGCGCGTTTCTCGTAGGCGGAAAGAGCCGGCACGTCCAGGTCGTCCGCCGCCGCAGAGCCGTTTGCGGCAACCAGCACGGCGCGCGTATCCTCCGGCTTGCCGGCAAGCTTCGCGTCGAGGGCGGCCTGCGCTCTCGCAACGGCTTTCTCGAAGGCGCCGGGGCGACCGAAGATACTCTCGTCCGTGACCTCGGCGGTTGCGGCGCAGGCGCGGGAAAGCCCGGCGGGAATTTCCACGCAGGTGTCGTTCATGTGCAGGCGATGCCATGTTTTCGCGGGCATCGCGTTCGCGTGCTTCAATATTAGGGCGTCCATTATCCAATCGCCCCTTCCATCTCAAGTTTGATAAGGTTGTTCATCTCCACAGCGTATTCCAGGGGCAGTTCCTTGGAAACCGGGTCGGCGAACCCGTTCACTATCATGGTGCGCGCCTCCTCTTCCGAAACGCCGCGACTCATGAGGTAGAACACCTTGTCGTCGCCGATGCGTCCGATGGTTGCCTCGTGCCCGATGTCCACGTGCTTGCAGCGTATGTCCATGGCGGGAATGGTGTCGGATCTGCTGTGGTCGTCGAGCATGAGCGACTGGCACGACACGCTCGCGGCCGAGTTCTCGGCGGCAGGCGTTGCCACCACCGAGCTGCGGAACGTCGATATGCCGCCGCCCTTAGATATGCTCTTCGTCTCTATGGACGCGCTCGTTTCGGGGGCGGCGAGCACCACCTTGCATCCGGTGTCCAGATTCTGCCCCGTGCCGGCGAACGTGATGCCGGTGAACGTGCAGGTGGCCTTGCGCCCGGCCAAAATGGACATGGGGTAAAGATAGCCCACGTGGCTGCCGAAGCTGCCCGAAACCCATTCGATGGCCCCGCCCTCGTCGCACCGCGCGCGCTTGGTGTTCAGGTTGTACATGTTCTTCGACCAGTTTTCGATGGTCGAGTAGCGCAGGTGCGCGTTCTTGCCCACGAACAGCTCCACCGCGCCCGCGTGCAGGTTCGCCACGTTGTACTTCGGCGCGGAGCAGCCCTCGATGAAGTGCAGATCGGCACCGTCCTCCACGATGATGAGCGTGTGCTCGAACTGGCCGGCGCCCTTCGCGTTCAGGCGGAAGTAGCTTTGCAGCGGGAAGTCGAGCTTGGTGTCTTTGGGAACGTACACGAAGCTGCCGCCCGACCATACCGCGCCGTGCAGGGCTGCGAACTTGTGGTCGGTGGGCGGGATGAGCGTCATGAACCGCTCGCGTATCATGGCCTCCCATTTCGGCTCGTGCAAAGCCTCCTCGATGCCGGAGTACACGATGCCCATCTGGGCGGCCGTGCTCTGCATGTTGTGGTATACAAGCTCGCTGTCGTACTGCGCGCCCACGCCGGCCAGATAGGCGCGTTCAGCTTGCGGTATGCCCAGACGGTCGAAGGTGTTCTTCACGTCGTCTGGTAGGCTTTCCCAGTCGCTTTTCTGGTCGGTGTTCGGCTTCACGTACGTGACGATGTTATCCATGTCGAGGCCGGCGATGGAAGGCCCCCAGTTAGGCGCTTGCATCTGTTGGTATATTTCCAGCGACTTCAGGCGGAAGTCGAGCATCCAGTCAGGCTCGTCTTTCTTCGCGGAAATTTCGCGCACTATCTCGGGCGTAAGACCGGCGGAAAGCCTCTCCGTCGAGTCGCCGTAGCTGAAATCGTAGAGGCTGCGGTCGATGTCTGCAACCTCGGTGCGTTGTTTCGCCATGGCAGGCCTCCCTACTAGTCGGCTTCGAGGGTCGCAGGCGCGGGCGCGGCGCCAGTTGTGGCGGCGGGCACGGGCGCGGCGGCGGCGGTCACGGGCGCAGCAGTAGTCGCGGCGATGGGCGCGTCAGGCGCGGGCGCGGCGCTGCAGCCTGCTTCCTCCGCAGCGCTGTAATCTGTTTCCCCTGCGGCTTCCACCTCCTGCTCGAAGCGCTCGAAGCCGTGCGCATCGATGTCGGCTATAAGCGAGGAGTCGCCCTCGTGCACCAAGCGGCCGTGCACCATGACGTGCACGCGATCCACGTCCACGTGCTCTAGGATGCGCGTGTTGTGCGTGATGATGACGAGCGTGCCGTCGCAGGTTTCGCGGTAGCGCTCGATGCCGCGCGATACCACGCCGAGCGCGTCTACGTCCAAGCCCGAATCGGTCTCGTCGAGTACGGCCAGCTTGGGCTTAAGAAGCAGAAGCTGCAGCATCTCGAGCTTCTTCTTCTCGCCGCCGGAAAAGCCCACGCCC
>JAEYEL010000055.1 GCA_023403475.1 Actinomycetes bacterium | reverse complement strand
CGGGCATCCGCACCATCGTCGATTACCTCACGAGCGTTCCCGCGTGGTACCTAGCCACCTGCGAGGGCGATCAGCCCCATGTGCGACCGTTCAGCTTCGCCGCCGAACAGGACGGGCGCATATGGTTCGCCACCGCCACGACCAAAGACGTGTATCGCGAGCTTGAGGCGAACCCCAAGTTCGAACTTACCGCATGGAAGCCTGGACACGGCTGGATCATACTGCGCGGCAAGGCCGACCTGCACGATGCGGCGAACGGTAATGTGCGCCGTGCAGGATTCGAGCACCTGTGCGCACTGGGGGAAACCTACGACGGTGCAAACGATGCCACGCTTACGTTCTTTTCTGTCACCGAACCCGAAGCTTGGCTTTGCGATATAGACGGCAGCTGGAATTCTATCCCGCTGCCGTAGCGCCGTAGCCGGCCTGCGGGTGCGAAGCCGGGAAGTCGGGCAACGAGCGCAGAATCCGAAAGACGAATCCGAAAGACGAATCCGAAAGACAAAACAGCCCCTTACCGCATAGCGAAAGGGGCCGAATCGAAAACTCAAGGGTATCGCGACCCTTAAAGCCAAACCTATTCGAAATCGTACAAGTCCTTAGTTGCCCGCTGGAAGTCGCGATAAACCTCGGCGGCAATTTGCTCGTCTTCCACCAGCTCGAACGCAGAGGGCTGATCATCCTCATCAAGATCGGTCACTTCCAGAAGCACCACTTCGCCGGAAGAACCTGCCGGAGCGTCTTCTGCCACGGGGAAAAAGAACCCGTAACGGCGACCTTCGTGTAGGATAAGCCCCAAAAACTCAAGCTCAACCTGTTCGCCCTTCTCGTCTTCGAAGGTCACGACCATGCCCTCTTCCACAGGCGGACAGAAGTTCGGCGCGCTTCCTGTTCGCATACTCTACCTCCTCCAATTCGGCTTCAGTCGACGGCGTGCCATGAGGTGTGTCCCTTTGGCACTCTTTGGCACCCTAGCTGTTCTTCGACTGCTGCTGGCGGCGCCGCTGCGAGACGGTCAGGTTGTCGGCTGCCGAAGCAGCCTTCGCCTTCGCGGCCCCGGTGCCCTTCTTCGCAAAATCCTTCTTCGCGGCGGCCTTCACAGGCGCCACCGGCACGGCATCGGGATGCGCGAACTCGAAGCGGCCGATCTCAGGTCCGTACTTCTTGGCGAGCTTGGCATAGCGAGGCTCGCGCGTCTTCCATATGGCGTAGAGCGGCGTGGCGATGGCGATGGACGAATAGGAGCCGCACACCAAGCCGATGACCATGGCAAAAGCGAAGTCTTTCAGCGTCTCGCCGCCGAACAAAAGCATGGCGAGCACGGGAATGAGCGACGTAAGCGTGGTGTTGACGGTACGGATGAGCACCTGATTCACCGAGTGGTTCGCCATCGTCATGAAGGTGCACTTGATGTCCTCTGCCTTCATGTTGTCGTTAATGCGATGGAACACGACCACCGTGTCGTAGAGCGAATAACCCAGAATAGTCAGCAAGGCCGCAATGGTGTTCGGGTTCACTTCGCGTCCCACCAGCGCGTACACGCCCATGACCAATATGAGGTCGTGCAGCAGGGCCACGATGGCCATGATGCCCATCTTGTACTCGAAGCGGATGGCGATGTATATGATGATGAGCACGATGGACACCAAAAACGCGATGACCGACGACTGAATGACGCTTACCCCCCAGTCCGGTCCTATGGTGGTCACCTCGAAGCTGTCGGCAGTCAAGCCCAGCTCGTCGGCCACTTGGTTCGCCCGCGACGTGGCCTCTTCCGCGCTTGTGGTGGTGGTGCGAACCAAAAAGCCCTCTTCGCCGTCGGTCACCGTAGTCTGGATGACGGCGTCGGGCTCTCCCGCCTCGTTGAATGCGGAGCGCATCTGCTCGATGGTGATATCGCCCGTGCCGTGGAACGACACCGACGTGCCGCCCACGAACTCGATGCCGAAGTTCAGGCCGCGGAAGCCGGCGATGCCGAACGATGCAACGATAAGCACGGCCGCCACCGTCAAAAACACGCGGCGGTAGCCCAAAAAGTTGATGTCATGTTTGATGAAGCGTCCGCGCGTATGTGCGGCGCGCTGGGCTGCGCTCTCGCCCTCCTCGCTGCCTTTGCGCTCGGCTATCTGCTCGCTTTCCTCGGAATCCATAGCCATGCCGATCTCGGCCTCGGCGACCGTCGCGCCCTCGGCAGCGGCAAGCGCCGCGTAGTCATGCGCGGCATCTTCGGAATCCTGAATGCCCCAGAACTTCGGATGCTTCTCAATGGAACGCGGCGCGAGCAGGCGGATGAGTGGCGCCTTGAACAGAAGCATCATAGCGATGTCGCAGAAAATACCCAAAGCAAGCGTAAGGCCGAAGCCCTTGACACTCGCACTTGCCAAAAAGAACAGGGAAAGCGCGCTCACCAAGGTCACCAAGTCGGCGTCAACCGACGTGACGATGGCGTGCCGCACGCCCGTGATGGAAGCCGCCCGCACGCTTCTGCCCATGCGAATCTCCTCGCGGAAGCGCTCCATGGTCAGAATGGACGAGTCGGCCGCCATGCCGATGGTGAGCACGATGCCGGCGATGCCGGCCAAAGAAAGGTTGAACTGCCCGAACGCGGAAAGACCCGCCAGAATGCCCAAATACAGAACGGCGAACACGGCCATGGCCGCCGCCGTGATGATGCCCAAACCCTTGTAGAACACAAGCAGGTACAGCATCACGATAATAAGACCGATAATGGCCACGGTCACGCCCGAAGCCAGCGCATCCTGACCCAGCGTAGGCCCTACCACCTGGCTTTGCGCGTATTCGAAGCTTACGGGCAAAGACCCGCTTTCCAGCACGGTCTGCATCGACTTCGCCTCGTCAAGCGTATAGCCGCCCGTGATGGAAACGTCGCCGTCGGTGATTTCGGACTGCACGGCAGGCGCCGACTGCACCTCGCCGTCCAATATGATGACGATCTGCCCTTTGGTGGAGACAAGGTCTTTGGTGGCCTGCGCGAACGCAGCCGCGCCCTCGCTGTCAAGATGCACGTTCACCGCGTAATCGGTGGAAGCCTGCGTACGCTGGCCCACGTCTACGCGCGTGATGTTCGAACCGGTCACAAGCGGAGTGTAGGTGCCCTCCTCCACCTTCAGGTGCTCCACTTTGCCCGAAGGGAACTTGTTGCCGAAGTCGTCGGTGATGGTGCCTTCTGTGCCGTACTCGCCGTTCTGGATCTTGGTCTTCACATCCTCGTCGGTGAACGAATCCAAGCGTGCGAATGTGAGCTGACCGGTCTTGCCTATGGTGTCGAGCGCCGTTTCAGTGTCGGTCAAACCCGGAATCTGCACGAGAATCTGGTTCGTTCCCTGCACCTGGACCACGGCCTCAGAAGCACCGAGCGCGTTCACGCGGCTCTCGATGATGGCGCGACTCTTCTCCATATCCTCGGTGGACACGACAGCGCCGTCGTCGCCCTTCGCCGTGAGAACAACCGAAAGGCCGCCCTGGATGTCGAGGCCTTGGTTGATCTTTTCGGAAGGAGGCATGAACAGAGCCACCGACCCGATAACGAGCAAAGCGGTTATAACCACCAGCCACACGTTGCGGCGATCGTTCGAACGGTTCGCCTTCTTCTTTTTCTTCTGCTGTGCTACGGCCATGGGGCAAACTTCTCCTTCTTCTGATGCAGTTCCCTTTGACGCAGTGTTTTTCGAAAAATCGCGTTCGCACCGAAAAAGATTCTCGGCAAAAGCGGCTGCTCCCGCCCCTGCCCTTACGACGAGAATGCTCCTTTAGTGAAAATCCTTCTCGATGAGAACAAGTTGTCCTTGTTCGCGAACCGTCCTATTGTGCCACAAACTTCCCCCGAGGGAAAGTGGGGAATGGCAAACCGCAGCGAATTGCGCGAATTGCCTAGATAGCCTAAGCCGGGTTACGGGCACTAACGCCGTTAAAACTTGCAACATGGTTTCACGTCAGGCAATGAGGAGGGCAAGGAGTATGAAAAGAGCGGAGTTGCCGCTCGCTGCGGAGGATGCGAGCGAAAGAAGCGCGGAGTTGCCACTCCATGATAGAATGGGAAACCATCGTGAAAACCAACGAAGAAGCGAGAGGGAACTTCAATGATCAAGGAAATCATCAAAGACGAGACGGTGCTTTCCAAGCCTTGCGAGAAAGCCTGCGCAGAAGACGCGCAGGTGGCGCAGGACCTGCTCGACACGCTGGCGGCCACCGAAGACGCGGCGTGCCTTGCGGCCAACCAGATCGGCGTGACAAAGGCCGTCGTGGTCTATCTGGACGACGACGAGAAACCGCGCGTCATGTACAACCCCAAGCTCATGCAGGCGCTGCATCCCGCACAGGTGCTCGAAGGCTGCCTCTCTCGCGAGGGTGAATCGAAGGTGAAGCGCTTCGGTTGGATCAAAGTGGCCTACGAAGAGCTGCAGGACGGCAAGCTCATCGCCCGCAAGCGCGCCTTCAAGGGATGGACCGCCGAGATCATCCAGCACATGATAGACCACTGCAAGGGCAAGCTCGTATAGCACAGACAGCATGGCCATGGCACGAAAAGAGAACTCGCGAGACGAAGGAAGCGCGCAAGCACGGGCGCAGGTGCAGGAACAGGCGCAGACGTGGAACCGGGATCGAAGTCGGAGCCGAAACCGGCGCCAAGCGCAGGCACGCGGGCGCAAAGCGCCTTCCGCAACCGTGCGCACCCTGCACTATTACTGGCTGGCCACGAAGCGCCACTTGGGAATGTTCGTGCTCGTGATAGCGGCCACCATCGGGTTTTCGGGGCTTCTTTCCTACGGCAACCCCTACGTGATGAGCCTCATCGTGGACCGCGTGAGCGCCGAAGCGGTGCCCGCAAGCGAGGTCTTCTCCATCTTCGGCCCCTACATCGCGGCGCTCATACTCATCAACCTGTTCGGACAGGCATGCAGCAAGCTGCAGGATTTCGCCACGTGGCGCTTGGAGATCGCCGTGAGCTACGACTTGGCCACCATGGCGTTCGACGCGCTTTCGAACCAGTCGATGACGTTTCACTCCAACCGTTTCGGCGGCACGCTCGTAAGCCAGACCACCAAGTTCATGAACGCTTATTCCCAGCTGCTTGAAACCGTCATGTTCCCGTTTCTGCCGGTTTTGTGCTCCATCACGTTCACCTGCGTGCTTCTGGCACCTGTCGTACCCGTTTACGTGGGCATTCTCATGACGCTTCTGGCAGGATATGCTTGCGTGTCCTATCTTATGTACAAGCGCATCCTGCATCTGAACGAGAAGGCCGCAAGCGCCCAGAACCAGCTTTCGGGCGAGCTTTCCGATGCCGTCACCAACATCTTGGCCGTGAAGACCTACGGGCGCGAAGATTATGAGCGCAGGCTTTTCGACGACGCCAACCGCGAGGTGGTGCGGCGCGACTCGAAGCGCATGCGCGCCTCGCTTGCGCGCGGCATCATAACCGCATGCATCACGCTTGTCATCATGAGCGTGGTCACCGTGTTCATTTCCGGCGGCAACGCCTGGTTCGGCATCACACCGGGCACGCTCGTCATGATGTTCACCTACACCTACACGGTCACGAACCAGTTCAACTTCATCAACAGCGGGCTGCAACGCTTCAATCGCGCGTTCGGCGACGCGAGCGGCATGACCGCCGTGCTCGACGAGCCGCGCTTGGTTGCCGACGCCCCGAACGCGCAACCCCTTGCGGTGACGCGCGGCGAGATAGACTTCGAGGACTTAAGCTTCTTCTACACCGACGGCAACGCGGAAACGCGCGTGTTCGACCATTTCAACCTGCACATTCCCGCAGGCCAGCGCATCGGCCTTGTGGGCATGAGCGGTGCGGGGAAGACCACGCTCACCAAACTCTTGCTGCGGCTGGCCGACATTCAGAAAGGGCGCATCCTGGTGGACGGGCAAAACGTTGCGGAAACCACGCAGCAAAGCCTGCGCCGCCAGATAGCCTACGTGCCGCAGGAGGCGCTGCTGTTCCACCGCAGCATAGCGGAAAACATCGCCTACGGACGCCCCGACGCCACCCTTGACGAGATTCGCGAAGCCGCCAGACAGGCGAACGCGCTTGCGTTCATCGAGCAGCTGCCGCAGGGTTTTAAGACCATCACCGGCGAGCGCGGTGTGAAGCTTTCCGGCGGGCAGCGCCAGCGCATCGCCATCGCGCGCGCCATGCTGGCGAACGCGCCCATCCTCGTGCTCGACGAGGCTACAAGCGCGCTCGATTCGGAAAGCGAGGCCGCCGTGCAACAGGCGCTCGCGCGGCTCATGCACGGGCGCACCGCCATCGTGGTGGCACACCGCCTTTCCACCGTGGCCAGCCTCGACCGCATCGTCGTGCTCGCAGACGGTCGCGTCACCGAGGACGGCTCGCACGCCGAGCTGGTGGCGAAAGGCGGCGAGTACGCCCATCTCTGGAACCGTCAAACGGGCGCATACGGGAAGGCGGGCGAGCATGGAAAGGTTGACAAGCATGGGGAGACGGACGAACCCGGGAAGACGCTTGCAAAGAAGTAGCCTACCCCACGAGCAGACCCACCCCATGCACCAGAAACGCCGCGATCCAGGCGACAAGCACCTGCCACACCGCCACGCCTAAAGCCCAACGGCCTCCCAACTCGCGACGCACCGATGCAAGGGCGGCCACGCAGGGCGTGTACAGAAGGCAGAACACAAGCAGGCTCAACGCCGCTAAAGGCGTAAGCGCCGCCGCCAAAGCATCCGTGCTGCCGAACAGAACGGAAAGCGTAGAAACGACGCTTTCCTTCGCCATGATGCCCGTGACGAGCGCTGTCGATATGCGCCAGTCACCGAAGCCGAGCGGCGCGAACACGGGCGCTATAAGCCCCGCCACCACGGCGAGCATGCTGTCCTGCGAGTTTTCCACCACGTTCAGGCCGAAATCGAACGTCTGCAGAAACCAGATGACGATAGTGGCCAGAAAGATGATGGTGAACGCGCGCTGCAGAAAGTCGCGCGCCTTTTCCCACAGAAGCTGCGCCACGCTGCGCACGCTCGGCATGCGGTAGTTCGGCAGTTCCATGACAAACGGCACCGCCTCGCCTGAAAACAGCGCCTTGCGCATGAGAAGCGCCATGAGCACGCCTACGAAAATACCGCCGAAGTACAACGCCACCATGATAAGCGCCCCCTCGCGCGGGAAGAACGCCGCCGTGAAAAACGCGTAGATGGGCAGTTTCGCCGAACAGCTCATGTAGGGCGTGAGCAGGACGGTCATCTTGCGATCGCGCTCCGATGGCAGCGTGCGCGACGCCATGACGGCCGGCACCGTGCAGCCGAACCCGATAAGCATGGGCACAATAGAGCGCCCCGAAAGCCCTATGCGGCGAAGCAGCTTGTCCATCACGAACGCCACACGTGCCATATAGCCCGAGTCTTCCAGAAGCGAAAGGAAGAAGAAAAGCGTCACGATGATGGGCAAGAAGCCGAGTACGCTGCCCACACCGTTGAACACGCCGTCTATCACAAGCGATCGCACCACCTCGTTCACTTGCGTGGCAAAAAGCAACCCGTCAACCGCGCCCGAAAGCGCCGCGATTCCCGCGTCGAGCGCATCGGAAAGCCATGCGCCCACCACGTTGAAGGTGAGCCAGAACACAAGCGCCATAATGCCCACAAACGCAGGGATGGCCGTGTAAGAGCCGGTCAGCACGCGGTCTATGCGGACGCTGCGCGCATGCTCGCGGCTTTCGCGGGGCTTCACCACCGCACGTGCACATACATGTTCGATGAACGAGAAGCGCATATCGGCTATGGCGGCGGCGCGGTCAAGGCCGCGCTCAGCCTCCATCTGGCGCACGATGTGCTCAAGCATGTCCTTCTCGTTTTGGTCAAGCCCCAGCTTTTCGAGCACCAGGTTGTCGCCCTCGGCCAGCTTGCTTGCTGCGAACCGTACGGGAATGCCCGCCGCCTGTGCATGGTCCTCCACAAGCGCCATAATGCCGTGCAGGCACCGATGCACCGCGCCACCGTGCTCGTCTGCCGAGCAAAAATCCTGACGACGAGGCGGTTCCTGATAGCGAGCCACATGCAGGGCGTGATCGACCAGCTCTGCTATGCCCTCGTTTCTGGCCGCCGCGATGGGCACCACGGGAATGCCGAGCATCTCTTCCATCTCGTTCACCAGCACCGTACCGCCGTTGCCCTCCATCTCGTCCATCATGTTCAGGGCAAGCACCATAGGACAGCCCAGCTCGAGCAGCTGCATGGTCAGATACAGGTTGCGCTCGATGTTGGTGGCGTCCACGATGTTGATGATGCCGCGCGGGCGCTCGTCGAGCAGAAAGGCGCGCGTCACAATTTCCTCGCTGGAATACGGAGACATCGAGTAGATGCCGGGAAGGTCGGTGACGAGCGTGCGCGCTCGCCCCTTGATGGCGCCGTCTTTGCGATCAACCGTCACACCCGGGAAATTCCCCACGTGCTGGTTTGCGCCGGTAAGCTGGTTGAACAGCGTGGTCTTGCCGCAGTTCTGGTTGCCCACGAGCGCGAAGGTAAGCTCCTCGTCTTGCGGAAGGGGGTTTTCGCCCGTCTTGTCGTGGTATTTGCCGCCTTCGCCAAGGCCAGGGTGCGGAAGCTCTTCACGTTCGCTTTCGCTTTTGCCGCCCCCGTCGTGCGAAGCGTCGCGCTCGTTTTCCACTTGAATCTTGTGCGCGTCGGACAAGCGCAGCGTGAGTTCGTAGCTGTGAACGCGCACCTCCACCGGATCGCCCATAGGCGCATGCTTCACCATGGTCACATCGACCTGCGGGATAATGCCCATATCGAGGAAGTGCTGGCGCAGCGACCCTTCCCCGCCCACCGCAACGACCGTCGCGGTTTTTCCAATAGCAACCTTGTCGAGCGTGCTCAAAATTACCCTCCCCGTTCGTTTCACCCCCACATGGTACCGCGAAAACGCCCGCTGCGGCCAACCCTCCCGCAACTCCACATTCCCCACGCCCCCACCCGCCTCGCCCCGCACCCTGCATCCCGCGCTCCGCACAACCCACAGTTTTGCAATTGCCGCAATCGCGCAATCAAGGTGCCGCCCCGCTTGCGCTTGGCGTAGCCACAACCCACAGCTCTCCAATTGACGCAATCGCACAATCTGCGCACAAACGAAAATTGGGTATTGCGCGAACGGGGAATTACCAGTAAAATATCCGTCGCTGCTTCAAGCACGGGGTGTTAGCTCAGTTGGTTAGAGCGCCGGCCTGTCACGTCGGAGGTCGCGAGTTCAAGTCTCGTACATCCCGCCACTTTAAAACGAGAAGCCCGAGACGTTTGCCTCGGGCTTTTTTATGTACTGGCAAGCGCGCCCGCCTTGCAGGTGTTGCAAAATGCCCTCCAGTGCACAAAAAGTCACGAATTGTTGCGCCTAGGAAAAGGATAAAAAGAACGGGAGGAAGAAGGTTTCGAATAACACCTGTTCAAAGGGCTACCTGCTCTCTTAGCTTTCCTTAGGAGCCAGAGAGACAGCCGCCCTCCTCGCCATCTTGGAAGAAAAACGCAACAATTCGTGACTTTTTGTGCGTTGGGGGGCGACGCTGCCGCTGCGCTCGCCGACCCGAATCCGCCCGCCACAGTCTCTCCGGCGATTTCCGTACGTTAGGAGCCGAATTCGGCGAATTCGACGCTATCGAGAGCGCTTCCCCGGCGCCCTCTTACCCGCATTGGGCTATGCGGGTAAGGGAAACCACACGCAGCGGCTCGTGGGTATCGGAAACCCCTTGCTTCGCACGGGGGGCGGCAGAGATCTCCCGTTCCGCAAGAGGGGCGGCATCAAAATCCCCCAGCCCTGCAAGGGAAAAGGAGGCACCCGCACCCGTCGATCCCGCAGGGAAGGAGGAGGCGGCGGCGCCTGCGCCCGCCGATCCCTCAAGAAGGGCGCCTTCGTTGTACGCATCAACGCAGGCGCGAAGCAGCAGGTCGGGGCGGAGGCTGCCGGTGGGCTTCGCTTCAAGCGAGAACGTGGCCACAGCTCCCGCAAGCTCTATTCCGCCCACAAGGAAATCAGCCACGGAAAGCACCTTCTCCTTGTGCTTGCGCACCACCCGGACAGTCTCGGGCACGGGCATCTTGCCCGGCGCGAACGACAGCAGCGCACGGTACGTGCTTATGGGAAACGCCACCGAAGCCGCCGCCGCACGCGGCTCTACATAGGAGCACGACTTGCACATCAGGTCGGGTGCGCTCGCGTTTTGCAGCGCCTCGAGAGCGTGCTCGGGCGCAACGTAGCGCGCAAGCTGCAGGTCGAACACCTCGTGCGTACCGCCAACTCCCACGGGCAGCGCCGCGCCGAACGCGATGCGCATATGCGGCGAAAACCCTTGGCTCACCGCGAAGGGAAGCCCCGCGCGGCGCACGGTGCGCTCCAAGGCGCGCGCCACTTCCAAGTGCGAGAGCAGGGCGAGCCTTCCCTGCTTGCAGAACACCACCCGCAAGCGGAACAAACGGGGATCAGCCATGGCGCACCTCCGCAAGATCGTTTTGCGCGGAAAGCGCAGGGCAGGCACCGCAGCCGGTACACTTCCCGAACGTGCAGTCGGGCGTGGTCTTTCCCGCTTCCGCCCGCGCGCGCTCAAGGGCCAAAAAGCGCTCGGACACGCCGGTGGAAACATGCGAGAACGGCATCACGCGCGAGGTGTCGTACGACGTCTCGGCAATAGCCTCGGGGTCGATTCCCACTTCCTTTGCCGCCTCACGCCACGCATCCTCGCAGAAAAGCTCCGTCCACGCGTCGAAGCGCGCGCCGCACCTCCATGCGGCCTCGACCCATGCGGCCGCCTCGCGCCCGCCCCTGCTCATAACGGCCTCGATGAAGCTCGTCTCAGGGTCGTGCCAATGCACATCGACTGCCTTGTGCTTCACGCTACGACGCAGGATGCCCACCCGGCGCAAGGCCTCGTCGCGCGATATCTGCCCGTCCCACTGGAACGGCGTCTGCGCCTTGGGAACGAACAGCGCGCACGACACGCTCACGCGCACGCTGCCGCGCTGCTCGGGAGGAACAGCCGCCTTCGCACGGTCGTAAGCGCGCTGGGCGAGCGAGGCGATGCCCTTTATGTCGTCGTCAGTCTCGGTGGGAAGCCCTATCATGAAGTAGAGCTTGCAGCGCCGCCACCCTGCCGAAAAGGCCGCATCTACAGCTCCGAACAGGTCGTCTTCGGTCACGTTCTTGTTTATTACGTCGCGCAGCCGCTGCGTGCCGGCCTCGGGTGCGAACGTAAGGCCGCCCTTCTTCTGCCCGGCGACCAGCCCCGCCATGTCCACGCCGAACGCGTCCAAGCGCTGCGAGGGCACCGATATGCGCACGCCCTTGCCTGCGCATGCGTGGTTCAGGCGCGTGAGAATCTCTGCGATCTGCGAATGGTCGGTGGAGGAAAGCGAGGTGAGGCTCACCTCATCGTAGCCCGTTTCCGCCAAACCCTGCATGACCGATTCCACCACGTTTTCCGCCGAGCGCTCGCGCACCGGGCGATACATCATGCCCGCTTGGCAAAACCGGCATCCGCGCGCGCACCCGCGCAGAATCTCGACGTTCAGCCTGTCGTGCACGCATTCGGTGTAGGGAACCACGCACGGTTCCCAGCCGGGGCTTTTTGCAAACCCGCCGAACAGGCGCTTCTCGAAGCGCACGGGCAAGCCCGCATCAAGAGGCTCTATCCACGAACCGGCACGTTGCGCCTCCCCCTCGTCGCGCCAGCGGTAAAGCAAGGGCACGTAACAGCCGGGAATGCGCGCAAGCTCGCGCAGAATCTGCGCGCGCGAGGCTCCTTGGCGCCGTAGCGAACGAATAGCCGCAAGCGTTTGGGGAACAGCCTGTTCCCCCTCGCCTAAGGAAAGCACGTCGAAGAACGGCGCGTACGGCTCGGGATTGAACGTGCAAGGACCGCCGCCCAAAACGAACGGATCGGCCTCGCCACGCTCGCTTGCGTGCAGGGGAATGCCCGCAAGGTCGATGGTCTCCAACACGTTGGTGGCCGCCAGCTCATGCGGCAGCGTGATGCCGATGCAGTCGAACTCGCGCAGGGGCGCACAGCTTTCAAGCGAGAATAGAGGCAGCCCTTCGGAGCGCATCAGATCTATCAGATCCACCGCAGGCAGGAAAGCCCGCTCGGCGCGCAGATGCTCGGTAGCGTTCACGGCGTTCACCAAGATGCGCACGGCCTGGTTTGCCTGCCCCAGCTCGTAGGTATCGGGATAAACCATGCAGAAGGCAAAGTCGGCATCGGCTTTGCGCGTGCACCCCCATTCGTGGTTCAGGTAGCGCGCAGGGCGCTCTACCCGGGCAAGCAGCGCTTCCAAGCGCGGCCAAAGATCAGTCATGCAGCTCCACTCCCCTTTTTTCGTTCCAATAGCGAATTGCGAACACGGCGCGAAGGCTGCGCCCGATCGACCGCGCGCCGTCTTTGCGGTCGATCCGAAAGCCGAACGCGATGCAGGCTCTCTCATCTTCGCGGCGCATCCTCGCGCGGATTCCCGCACTTCCATGGCGCACCTTCTCAACGCGGATCCCCCTACCCGCACGCCTTCGCTCGTGCAGCGCGAACCGCGCCCGCCGCCTTGTCGCGAGCGGCAGCCACCACGCTCGCCACACCGGAAACGTTTCCGCCGCCCTCGAAGTACTCTATGGCCGCGCGCCCCATAGCGAACGTGCCCGCGTACCCGATGCCCGCCTTCACCGCCCAGCCAAGCCCCGGCACCACGCCCACCAGCTGACGCGCGGCGGCCCGACACGCGAACGCACCGCCCACCACGGCTGCAAGCTCTTTCACGCGGCCTTTATCCAAGGGTTCGCCGTAGGCGGCTGCAATTTGCAAAAGCATCTTCGCCTGGTTCAGCGTCATGATGGGCATATCGGCGCCGGGAATGAACGCAACCAGACCGATGCCGGCGTTCTGGGCAGACGTAGCGTACACCG
>JAEYEL010000033.1 GCA_023403475.1 Actinomycetes bacterium | reverse complement strand
GAACGTTGTGCTTCGTTGCCCACACGCATCCTTCGGGGTCGAACATGTGCCCGCGCGTAAGCACGCACACGTAGTCCTGCGGCGCGGCGGAAAGGTCGAAAAGCCCGTCGAAGCTGCCACCGTCAAGCACAATACGACGCGCGCTGGGAAAGCGCTCTTCGCTGATATAGGCGGAATCGTAATCGACCACCGTCACGGCGAATCCCACGTGATCCGCGAGCGCCGCCACCTCGCTTGCCGCATCGGATGCCCCCAAAAGCCACACGCGCACTTGGTCGAACAGGGGCACCGAAAGCCATGTAAGGCCCTCGAACTGCTCGTTGTGCATGGAAGGCCCGCGCGTAACGTCTTTCATCTGGAACACGTCGCGCAAACTGGGTTCGCGCGACGACACTATTTCTTTCGCATCGTTGCAGAAGAACACGAGCGGCTGACCGTCGGCGGAGCCCACATCGCCGTACTTCTTCGTAACCTCGTTGTCGGTGTTTTCCTGGGCCTTGGCGGCATCGTAGACCACCTTGAAGCCCAACCATGCCAGATCGCCTTCGTCCATCGCCCGCAGCGCACGCTCGAACACAGGAATATCCGCTTGGATCAGGCTTTCTGCGACCACGTTAAGGTATTGCGGGGTCACGTGCCCGTTGCCCGCAAGCGCCTCTTCCGAAAAGCACGGGAAATCGTCCGCGCAAAGCTTCGGCATTATCCCTTTCCGTAAATCATCAACAACAGCTTCGAGCGCTTCCCTTCTCATGCATCCTCCCACCACTCGCCTATCATCCGTCTGCCATTCGTTTACCGTTCGTTTACCGTTCGCCCGTCGCACGGGGTCGGGAACTGCACGAACCACATGGAACCAGAAACCGTGTGGAACTATATGGGGCTACACAAGCCCGAACAGATAGTCTATTTCGAAATCCCACGAATCTTGCTCAACCTGCCATGATCCGCCCTTCTTCTCGACGGAAAGTACGGCATAGTCGGTCGTGTATTCTTTGGCGGTAGCATCCATAGAGAATTGGAACATCTTCCCAAACGTATCCTTCACCTCGGATTCGCTCGCTGCGTTCGCATACGCCTCACTGTTCTCGTATTCGCTAAGGCCGTTGCTGAAATCCTCAAGGAAGGCGAACACGTCGCGCGTTTTGATATTGGCGCACACCGTGCCCGTGCCGCTGCTCTCCGCAATGCTCACGCTTTCGATTTCATACGTGATGCCTTCGGTGATCCAGCGAGCGTAGTCTTCAGGGTTCACGCCGATATCGGAAAGGTGCATTTCAGTTTGTTCGTAGAAGCCGTCGTCTGCCAGTTTGGCGATTTCCTTGATAAAAGCGTCGTCGGGATTCACGAGCATCTTGAGCTTAGCCTCGACGGCAGCTTGAGCGGCCGCTTCCGCATCGGAGTGTTTTTCGGTCGCATTGCTCGCTAGCGGCGAAGAGCCTCCCTTCGAAAGCGAAAGCGTGTTGTTCGCAACGGTAGGGTCATTGTCGCCAAAAGAGCCGAACACAACCAGAGAAACCGCTACGATTACAGCCACAATCACCGAAAGCCCGATACCGATGAACCCGCAGACCTTGCCCCCCGTGGCCTTGCCGTTTTTGCCGAATTCCTTAACCGCCTTCGACGCAAGCACAACAGCCACAATGCCAAGTACAATGCCGACAATAGGCATACTCGAAAATACGATAGCCAAAATACCGCACACGAGAGCCCCTGTTGCCTTCCCGCTGCTTGGCGCTGCATACGGTCGCACGCCGGACTGAACAGACGGTGCCCCATAGGATTGCTGAGCACCTTGTTCGGCAACCCCGGGCTGCTGAGGAACGGCTCCGTAGGGAGAAGCTGGCTGCGGGGGAGCATCATAGGGGGACGCGGGCTGCGCGGTGGCGTAGGGGGACGCGGGCTGCTGCGGAGCGCCTGCGGGAGGCGCGGGCTGGCCAGAAACCGCGCCATAGGGAGATGCCGGCCGCTGCACGGAGTCTTGCGGCTCGAACGCAGCCGCCTCCCATGCCGACATAGGTTTGGCAGCAGATGCAGGCCGCGCTGGCTCGGCGGCCTCGGCAGGTCGCACCGACCCGGATTCGGCCTCGGGAAAACCGGGCTGCTGGGGAATGTTGTCCTGTTCGCTCATAGTTTTTCCTCTTACTACTCGAAATGTATACTGTACGATAGGTATCCTAGGTTCTGCTTGCGACTCACCCCGACAGATACCCTGAGTTTAGCCCGCAGCTCGACCGACGGAAACCTTCTCGCGCATGCTGTTTGTCATTGTAGCGAAACCACGGCGAAAAAGGTAGCGTCTGGGATATTCTGTGTGCAACGACCGGCAAGACCGACCTTACAATGATGGACGCACGCGCTTCGCGCGTCTTCGTGCCACCGCAATTTCCAAATTGCGGAAGAGAACCGGAAGAAAACGCTTATAATACCGTTCTGACACAAGTTATCAATGCCGCAAGAATCGCCCTGCGAAAAGACATTATGAATCAATGCGATTCGCACAAGGTTCGAATAAGATTCGCATAAGGTTTGCGGGATTTTAGCGACATCAACATACCGACAAGGAGACTCGAAGTGGAAATTGGGCAAACGCTTCCCATCTGGAGCATCGTGCCGTTCGCCGGCATGCTGCTCTCCATCGCCATCTTCCCGCTCGTCAAGGGCGAGTGGTGGGAAAAGCACCAGCTGCACGTGGCGCTCGCGTGGGCGGCGCTGTTCCTCGTGCCGTTCGCCATCGCCTACGGGCTTGGCGAGACGGGCGTGCAGCTGGCCGAGACGCTCGTGCTCGACTACGTGCCGTTCATCGTGCTTCTGCTGGGCCTGTTCACGGTGTCGGGCGGCATCCACGTTAAAGGCACTATCGCAGGCACCACGAAAAACAACGTGATCTTGCTGGCACTGGGCACCTTCCTGGCCAGCTGGGTGGGCACCACGGGCGCGGCCATGCTGCTCGTCCGCCCCGTGCTGCGCGCGAACGCGTGGCGGCGCAACAAGACGCACGTCGTGGTGTTCTTCATCTTCCTGGTGGCCAACATGGGCGGCTGCCTTACGCCCTTGGGCGACCCGCCGCTGTTCCTGGGGTACCTGCGCGGCGTGCCCTTCTTCTGGACGCTCCAGCACATCTGGCCGCTGCTGCTTCTGAACTCCGCCGTGCTGCTGGCCGTGTTCGCCCTCGTCGACCGTCACTTCGCCAGGAAGGAGAGCCGCGAAGGCGAAGAAGCGCTCGAGCTTGAGGAAGCCGCAACCGAACGCGTGCCGCTGGGCATCGAGGGCAAGCGCAACTTCGTCTTTTTGGCCATCATTATCGTGGCCGTTATCTTGAACGGGTCCATCCCGCAAATGGAGGATTTCATCGACCCGGCTACGGGCAAGACCTACGGCTTCGAGCTGTGCCACGGCGTGCATCTGGGCGTGGACTACTTCACGCAGATTGTGCTTATTCTGGTGGCCGCAGCGCTCTCGCTCAAACTTACGCCGAAGAAGATTCGCGAGGCGAACGGCTTCGAGTGGGGGCCCATCGCGGAGGTTGCCAGGCTCTTCCTGGGCATCTTCGTCACCATGATTCCCGCCCTCGCGCTCCTGCGGGCGCACGGGGCGGAGCTGGGCATCGACACGCCGCTCGAGCTCTTCTGGGCCACGGGCGCGCTCTCGAGCTTCTTGGACAACTCGCCCACCTACGTGGTGTTCCTCACGGCGGCGGGCGCGCTTGGTGCAACCGGCGCGGGCACCGTGGCAACTACCGTGGGCGCCGTAGCGCAAGCCGAACTTCTGGCCATATCGGCTGGTGCCGTGTTCATGGGAGCCATCACCTACATCAGCAACGCCCCGAACTTCATGGTGAAGTCCATAGCCGAGCGCGCAGGCGTCAAGATGCCCAGCTTCTTCGGCTACATGGGCTGGTCGTGCGCCATATTGGTGCCGCTGTTCGTGCTGGATTCGGTGCTGTTCTTCCTGTAGTAATTCGAATCGGATGGTTATTTCTGAGAAGATTT
>JAEYEL010000140.1 GCA_023403475.1 Actinomycetes bacterium | reverse complement strand
GTTGTGGGGCGCGCTTTCTTTATCGACCGAATCGCTGGTTTACTAACAACAACGAAAGATTTTCTCTAACCTGCCGGCTTATCCAAAAGACCGAAAGGTTCGAACAGCTCTGCAACCGTGGGCGAGTGGAAACTCGCGAATCCGACAGACCGAGAGGACCGCAAACCGGAAGCGAGGGCATCTGTATACCCCGTATACAGATGCGACACGTTGCTTCCGTCGTTTGCATTGTTTTCTGCTGATTTTGATAACAGGTTGATGACAGGTCGGCTGTAAGCCGGCAGGCTGTTCGAAGCGTTCTTGAGACTTCTTAGTCGGGCGGGTGACGCGCTGAAAATGCCTTAGAGGTCCATGTGCTCAATCAAACTCTCGTCATCGCGAGGCCAATCATGACATACCAAGCACTGATTGTTTTCAGACATCGGCTTGGAGGAGCCATCAATGTGGCATTCGTTGCATGAGACACCACCCCATCCGTGGGTGCCACCATGGGGGTTGGAGTCGCCATAATGTGCGGTACGCTGCTCAAGCGCATCATAGCTTCCGCCATGGCAGCTCAGACAAACTTCATCAGCCACATACGGATCGTCAGGCTTGGCATTGGCAATGGCTTCGTCTAGGTCAAGGGCCGACGCGGTGACGGATTGATTTCTTGCCGTGCCTTGTTTTTGATTTTCGCCGCTAGGGGAACAGGCGGCGATGCTCAAACAAAAGGCCAGAACGAGGGCTGTTACAATTATGAAGACAATGTGCCTATTGAACCTCATTGCTACTCTCCTTTCATGGCATGACGAGCCGCAACATAACCGAAAGTTGCCGCACGTCCCACCGAAACGGATGGCAGGTGCCTTGGATAAGTAGAGGAATACATGCCGCCAGAAGTGTTCCCACCGGCGTACAAGCCCTCGATAACACCACCCTTAGTATCGATGACCTGACAGTTCTCGTTGATGATCAAGCCGCTTACGGTAGTCAGAAAATCGCTTCTACACACCAAGGCGAAGAAGGGTCCCTCCTCTACGGTAAGAGCACTGGCCTTTACTTTGCCGTCAGTGAATGCCTCGATGACGGGGTTTATGGAAACAAGGTCCCTGCGAAACTCTAGATCAACGGGATTGTCTTGCTTGAGGTATCCGTTCCACGTATCGATGGTTTCCTCAAGGGCGTCGGTGGGCATCCCGAGTGTTTTCGCCAGATCGTCCAAAGTATCTCCCTTGAACAGGAACCCCTTCTCGTAGTAGGGTTCGAGTTCGCCGTTCGCATCCGCTTCTCAATGTGTCGTGCTTTTCGGGGCGCTGCGCCAAGCATTGCGAGCAGTGCCCGCAATGCGGCGAGGAAATCAAGAATTCCCCTCAGGCGGCTCATCGGGGGGGGGGGGTCGAAAGCGCGTTTTTGGCACTCTTTTGCTCGCATTCTCTATAGGCCGCTCTCGCTCTTTTTGTTCCGTTGTCTGTTGTTTACAAATCGACTGCCGTTTCTCTTTCGTGATAGCTTGGTGAAAAATTGGGGGAAGTTACTGCATTTTTGATTTGAGGGAGCATACTACCGCGTTGGAAAACTGGAAGTTCGGATTCCGGTGGTTGGGATTCGGAAGGCGCGGGGTGGCATGGCGCGAACAAGGCGCTGTGTTTGCATGATGCTGCCTCGGTGCCTATTACAAGGTGGAAGAAGGCACAGGAAAAATGGCGTTGGCGAATATTCTGGAAGCGGCAATGCTTGTGTGCTTCGGCCTATCGTGGCCGATGAACGCATGGAAGAGCTACAAGGCTCGCACGGCAGCAGGAACGAGCTGGCAGTTTCTGGCTCTCATCTGCGCAGGGTATGCGGCCGGAATCGCTGCCAAGTTCGTCTCGGGCAACATCAACTGGGTGCTCATCGTCTATTTTCTGAACGTGGCCTGTCTTGCCGTGAACTGGGCGGTGTATTTCCGCAACCGCAAGCTCGATGCCGCCTTCGAGGCGGGCGAAGCGGCGGCCGAGGCTGCATAGGGGAGCGGCGTCTTCCTAGCCGCACTGTGCACACCATGCGCAAGCCGAGGGGGTTGCGGCTATGCCGCCTAGGGCGCTTTCGCGCAGCTCGAAGGGGAGTGCGCGACCGACGCTTGCCATGGCGGCCACGGTTTCGTCGAACCCCACGAGGTTTTCCGTGCCCGAAAGCGCTATCTGGGCGCAGACAAGCGCCGTTTCGGCGGCGGTGGCGTTGCGCTTCTGACAAGGCACCTCCACAAGGCCACCTATAGGGTCGCACACAAGTCCCATGAGGCACATAAGCGCGTTCGATGCCGCATTAAGCGCGCAAGCAGGCGATGCTCCCGCCAGCTCGGCCGCCGCAGCGGCGGCCATGGCGGCGGCAGATCCGATCTCTGCTTGGCAGCCGCCTTCCGCGCCGGAAACGCTTGCGTTGCGCGCGATGAGGTATCCTACGGCGGCGGCAGTGAGCAGCCCTTCGCGCAATTGCTCGTCGGAAAAGTTCCGGTGTACGCCTAATGCCAGCAGCACGGCGGGCACCACGCCCGCCGAGCCTGCGGTGGGCGCCGCCACGATGCGACCCATGGAGGCGTTCGTTTCCAGAACGGCGAGCGCGTAGGTGCAGGCCGTGGCCGAAAGCGGATCGAGCAGGGGCGCGATGCCTTCGCACGAGCGGGTAAGCGCTTGCGCCTCGCCGCCTATAAGGCCGCCCATGGAAGGTGCGGGCAGCGCAAGGGGCTTTGTTGCCGAGGCCCGCATGACTTCCAAAACATGCGCCAGATACGCATCGATGCCCGCCTGCACCCCGTCAAGTGCGCACAGCGCCTCTTCGCGTATGCGGAAGGCTTCGGCTATGGAGCATGCGTGCTCGGCGCAGCGGGCCAGAAGCTCGGCGCCCGACGCGAAGTCACAGCGTGCGAAACGCTCGTCGGCATCGATGCTGGCTGAACCGCCAAGGGGTTCCTTTCCGCCTGCATGAACGGCGGGCACAACGCGCACGTCGCGCACGGCGGGGTGCGCCTCTATGGCGGAGCGCACGGATGCGGGCACGGCATCGTCGGTTTCCATGACGGTGTAGGCCGACTGCCCTTTGCGCGTGCGGAACATGCGGGTGGTGGCAATGTTCACGCCGCATTCCGCAAGGCACGTGGCAATATGCGCCAAAACGCCGCGCTCGTCGTGCTGACGCACCACGACGCTGGTGTGCTCGCCGGTAATGTTGACGTCTATGCCGTCGATGCGCGTTATCGCGGCCGCCCCGCCGCCAACGCTCACGCCGCGCACGGAAAGCACATCGCCGCAATCCTCCGTAATGGAGATGTCCACCGTGTTGGGGTGCTCTGCGCCGCTCGCTTGGGCGTTCATCTTGCCCGGTTCCGTTCGCCCGCGCGCGAACTCGAACTCCAAGCCCGCCTCGCGCGCCAGCTCGAACGAGCGGCGAATGGAAAGGTCGTCTGCGGAAAGCCCCAGAAGACCGGCGACGAGCGCTTTGTCGGTGCCGTGCCCGCTTCCCGTATGCGCGAACGATCCGTACAGCGTAAACGTTGCGCGCACCGGTTTCGATCCGCACAGTTTCCGCGCCATGCGGGCGATGGCCAGCGCTCCTGCCGTGTGCGAGCTGGAAGGCCCTACCATAACAGGCCCTATGATATCGCGCAGTCCGAGTGTTTTCACGATGCCTCGCTTCCTTTGACCGTTCGTCTGTCGATGCGTATGATACACTGTTTGGAAAAATTCGGCGTTAGAGGAGCTTGAACGACAATGACTTCACCTGTTATCGTGGTAGGGCATCGCAATCCCGACAACGACTCGATATGCGCTGCCGTGGGGTATGCGTATTTGAAAAACGAGCTGGAAGCACGCCGAGCGCGAGCGGCGGCAGAAGCGGCGGAGGGAAAAACTGCCGGGGCGTCGCTTGCCCCTGAGGCGCCGCTTGCCCCTGAGGTGCCGCCTGCCCCTGAGGTGCCGCCTGCCCAAGTTTACGTTCCCGCGCGTTTGGGTCCCCTGCCGCCGGAAAGCGTCCGTGTGTTGGAGGAAAACGGCGTCCCCGCGCCCATGATCATAGGGCACGTGCATTCCCGTGTGGCCGACGTTATGACGCCGAACCCCATTTCCATAGAGCACGATGCCACGTTGCTCGAGGCAGGGCGCATGTTGCGTCAGTGCAATGTGCGCTCGCTTGTGGTCACGAACGACGACGGCACGTACCGAGGCCTCATCACCACGCGCATGATCGCCGAGCGCTATATTTCAGCAACCGACATGATGGACGAGGGCGGGGCGAACAGCATGGCAGTCGCCGCTGATCTTATAGAGTCGCTTGGCCAGAAGGTCGCCGACATCACCGAGTGCGACGTGCTGGTGCTCGACAAGGAAGGGCTTTTAGGCGATGCCATAGAAGATCTCATGGCAAGCGCCTTGCGCGAGGCGGTGGTGCTTGACGATGACGGCTTCTGCATCGGCATCGTGACGCGCAGCGACGTGGCGAAGCGTCCGAAGCGCAAGGTCATCCTCGTAGATCACAACGAAACGCGCCAAGCGGCCGTGGGCATAGAGGAGGCCGAGGTGGTGGAGATACTGGACCACCATCGCATCGCCGACGTCACGACGGCAAACCCCATCACCTTCCTCAATCTGCCAGTGGGTTCTACGGCTACCATCGTGACTATGGAATTCCGCAAGCACGGCGTGGCGATTCCGAAGGGGCTTGCGGCCGTTCTGCTTTCGGCGGTCATGACCGACACGGTCATTCTGAAGTCGCCCACCACCACCGATATCGACCGCGAGCAGGCGAGCTACCTTGCCTCGATTGTGGGCACCACGCCTGCCGAATTCGGTCTCAAAGTGTTTAAGTATCGCGGTGGGGAAGACAACCTGCCTGTTGAGAAGCTTGTCGGTGCCGACGCGAAGGAATTTCAGTTTGGCGAGGCCACCGTGCTTATAGCACAGCATGAAACCGTCGATTTGTAATCGGTGCTTGCGCGCGAAGCGGAAATACGTGAGAATATGCGCTCTTTGCGCTAAGCGCACGGCTACGAGTTCGTGCTGTTCATGATTACCGACATCATAGCTGAGGGCAGCCAGTTTTTCTGCGAGGGAAACAGGCGCATCGTGAACCGCGTGTTCGGCATCAACTGCACGGGGGAAGGCGGTACGTGGATGCCCGGCGTCCTTTCGCGCAAGAAGCAGGTTGCCGCACGC
>JAEYEL010000120.1 GCA_023403475.1 Actinomycetes bacterium | reverse complement strand
GCCTCGAAAAGCGGTTCGACAACCTGCGAATAGGCAATCATCATCTCTCTGTTGCTCGTGTGGATCAAGCCGCCGCCAAGAAAGCCCCCGAATTTTTCCCATTCCGTCGTCACGGGAAGAACGATATCGGAATAGCGCGCATTCGTGGTCAGGAACTGGGCATGAGAAACAACCATATCGACTTTCCGATGCGCCTCGATGCCCCTCTTCATGCCGTCGCTCGTTTGCAGCAAGGCACCACCAGCATGATAGATGACATGTATGTCGATATCTCGCTGCTCCCCAGGGCCAAACTGCGTCGACCCTGCTTGCGATCCGCTGCCGGTAAAGGTATATTTCCCATCGAGAATCGCATCCCACACCTGGTTTGCGTTGATGGAATCGTCAACCTCGTTCGGAATATCGGGAAGACCGTTCGATCCGGCCTGGATGAGCGCAGGACCGCCGTTACCCGACGTAGCATGCATGGTCGAACCGGTCATATGGCCAGACTTCCCCATATGGCCTCCCATAGCGCCGATCGTCATGATCAGCTGGGGAAGCGTATCGGCGTTGTGTACGCGCGCCGAGGCCATTCCGCACAGTAGAGCAACCTTTTTTTGCTTGCCCAGCGCCTGCGCCAACGAGTCGATCTGCTCCACCGACACGCCGCATATTTCCGATGCCCATTCCTGGTTTTTAGGCTGATTGTCATACGTTCCAAGAACATAATCTTTGAAGTTCGCCGACGGCTCCGCTCCTGCGGGCATATGATCGGCGTCAAAGCCGATAGTGCATGAATCAAGAAAGTCCCAATCGACAAGCTTCTGGCTTTCGTCCTGTTCAAGCATCGAGTAGGCTACTCCCAAAAGCAATGCCGTATCGGTTGCGGGCCGAACGGGCAGCCATTCTGCCTCAAGCAGTGCATAGGTATCGTTGTAGAACGGGTCGATGCCTATGAAACTTGCGCCCGCATGCTTGGCCTGCCAGTAGTTCCACGTTTGGCTTCCCATGGCGCTCCACGATGGGTTCATGGATAGCATAACGATGGTCTCGCACTCTCTCAGATCATAACGGTCATTCACCGTCTGATCCCATACTCCCAGCTGCGCAAAACCCGTTAGGAAAGGTGTTTTCGTCCAGCTACCGAATGAATTCGTGTTCCAATACTCGCAGTACCCCCCATAGCAGCCAAGCGTGCGTGCCATTTCCGTAACCGCACTGTTCCAGCCGCCCATCAACAAGATAGAACGATTCCCATAGGACTCTTTCGCCGCCTTCAAGCCGTCGGCCACATAGCTTAAAGCCTCGTCCCATGAAATACGCTCCCACTCGTCTTGCCCACGCAACTGCCCGTTCGGGTTTTCCAGCGTCCAATTCTTGCGCTTCATGGGGTATTTCAGCCGGTCGGCTGCGAATACCTGCTTTCGCTGCGCACGCCCTCTCAAACACCCTCTCTGTTGAGGATAGTCGGGGGAATCCTCATGCGTGTCATCGGTCTTTTGGCGAATGACCACACCGTCTTTCACCAGCACTTTGTTCAGGCAGCGTCCGCCGCAGTTATGCCAGCAGGCAGCCGTAACCCATTGCCCCTCGATAGGAACAGCGCTCTCTTCCGTGGCAGCAGGTTCGACTTTGTTGGCCGAACATCCTACTGCAGTTCCCGTTGCAAGCGCGGCGGCTGCAACAGCGCTTGCTTTCAGAAAGCTTCTTCGGTTCATTTCCGAAGAATTGCGAATTTTATCAAGATACTTCGCCATTGATCCTCCATCTCATTCCCGTCTTTGAACCACCTTTGCCCCGAAGAACCTTGCGCATTATATGCCTATCGCAAAGAATTCGCTCCTTGAGCAAACGCGGCTCCGTACTCCTAGGAGAGGTGCTTTTCGCACCTTCACGAAGTTACAATCTGTGGCGGTTAATGGCTATTTTTTCGACCTTGAGAGTTTCTTACTTGTTCTTTCCGAATTCTTAACCCGGAAAAAGCAGGATCGCCGACAGAGAAGGAACCCTAGCTTGCATCGAGCTTGCCGGTCTGGTCGAGCTTGCATTTAGGAGTCCTCGCCCATTCTCCTGCGGCATCGGATTTGGCAAGACATCATGGGGCAGCAGCACAGGGTCGGCTGCCTGTCTTCGTAGATAAGACCTACGGGCAGCCGTCACCACGCAGGTTTTCCCGTTGCAAGCATGCTGTCGATGTCGGCATAAGCGTTTTCGATGGCTTCCGTATGGTAGAGCCAGTAGTTATCGTAAACGAATTGAACAATGTCGCGCCTTCTCCACTCGCGCATGACTTCGTTCGCCGGACGCCCCTTGGATGCCGCATACGCTTCGAGCAGATATATGAAGAAGTCCATCTCCTTAGACATGGTCGTCCCTTCCAATGTAGAGCGAGTTCCTAGGGTCCCCCGTAACACGCTCGTTTTCCCACATGTCGAAAATGCCCGCCGGCGGAATGTCAAGCATCTCCAGCTCGGGATCGTTAAACATAGCATACGTTTCGGAATCCAGATAAGCGGCAAGAGCGTCCATGGGAGACATGTTGTATTTCTCGGCAATCATCCCAACCACTTCCTTATCGTAGAAGTAGTTGACATCCGACCTGATATCTTTCATGCTTCTCTCACCTCGCAATATTTGAGTGCACTCAAGGCTTTCTGCGTCTTGAAAGCATATTGGTCTCGCAATTTTTGCGGCAACAACCTCCCGATAGCCTCTTCCTCGGAGTAAATTCCCGCAAAGAAAAGTCGGAGGGTCGGCATGGTATTGTCGTTTGCCACAGGGCCGATGACCAAATCATAATCTTCCTCCCCGCCTTCATTGCGACGATTCATCCCGACGAATCGAAGCCACTCCGCAGACGCACCGTCGAATTCTAGAACGTTAAGACTGCCGAGCTGCGACTCATCCAAGGAGAAAACCGATACGAGAGGAACCCCCTCCCTACGACGCTTCGATACCACCTGGGCCTATCGTTTTGCTTGATCAAAACTACTGGTCAAATAGAATCCCGAACCAAAGTCCACGCGACGGTCAGTCTTGAAGAGCCTCGGCTTTTCCACCGCAATGTTGCTTCCGTGATACAACAACATGGATCATCCGCCTTCCTGCACAAGCATTTTGCCAAACGGAACTCCCCTATAGCCCAATACGCTTCGGAACATCACCTGAACCCCACTTGGAAGCCAAACGAATCAAACAGCAAGGCTGCTTTCTCAGACGCCTCCCTTCCCAACACGAAACGCATTCCGGCTTTCAGGTCTCCATACGCCCCGCCGAAACATAGTCCGCAATACATTCTACCTTCGACCAACCTGGCTTCTATCATGTTCGCGAAAAACAACCAGGAAAACCAGCCCAAGCAATTGGAAACTCTATTGAGAGACTCCTTCCGGTTGCCACGAATGCTAACGAGCGCTCCCGGTTCCAGCGATCAATTCGTTCGCCCACCGAACCGCGTCATCGGCTCCTTCGATTGCGGGCAGGTTCTCGGCAGGCCCCTCACACAATTCGTCCCACCCGTCTTGCTTGACGATTGTCGGCGGCCACGGCTGCGTCTTTCTATAGGAAAACAGCCTTTCGCAGGTCTTCCTCGTGGCGGCGAGGAAGACCTTGGTCCTGCTGACGATCAACTGGAGGTTGATAAGGTCGGTTGTGAATCTGGTTGCTGCACCGCCGATGATGACCATTGGCGCACCGATGATGCTTGAAACCGAAAGGCGCTGATCATGTGCTGAATTCAAGCTGAAAGACACCATGCGGATGCGATATTCGATTTGGCTCAAAGAACCATCTCGCATGTCCATCCAAGATATCGCCTCGAGGAAGTCGTGTGCTTAAGCGCCCTTCGGGGCGCTTGCTGCGCATGCAAGCGCCCCGGAAACATACGGCGACCGCTAGAACCCATAGGCCGTCTTTACGGTTCCAAAAGCCCCGCCATAAAAATAGGCAGATACAGCACGTCCCCGGCGAGCGTCTCCGCCACAAAACTTCCTCCCGAATACAGGAAAGGGTTCTCCGTGCCGCACGTTTCACGCAGACGCTTTCCGAATCTCCTGCGAGTGTAAACGTTTGCATTGATACGCTTCCCCATGACACCACCCGTCAACATCCGTCACCATTAGCACATCGTTGGGCGAGTCATATCTAAGCGAACCGCCGTTGCGCACGCCGCCGCACGTGGCATCCGCAAGCCGCCTGCGATTATCCAAGAACGTCGGCAAGATCGAGAAATACATTGCTCAGATGCTGCTCCATCCCGATCCCTAGTCCTTCCGACTCCGCGCGAGCAGCAAAAGAGCGGGCGACATTCATCAATCTCGCGCCAGCTCATCAGAAAGAAAGCGCGTAAATTCCAGGACAGGCCTCTTTGTGTTCGACTTTCTATAACAGAAGCAGTATTGCATAGAGCCGTCCAGCTCAACACGCAGCCACATCGTGGATTCACTTTGCGGCAGCACGAAGTCACTGCTTCCCGGCACGGCAGCAACGCCCAGTCCCATGTTAACGAGCTTCTCGACATTGCCCATATGAACGATCTCGTAGGTCACGTTCACGCATCGCTGCCCGAGCTCCTTTCTAAGCGGGCTGCTTACTGGCCGCGCTTCGGATCCCGGATGACGGACTCGCTCCCGGCGTCGGGGAACCTGAGCTTAGCCCCCTCGATCAGGTTGGCCAGCTTGGTGGCCAACCTGCGGTCGTTCTCGGCGTCCACCGGCATGCCGAACCTGTCGTCGAAGGGCACCTGGTCGCAGGCCGGCCTGTCGGCCATCTGCTCGGGCATGCGGCGCCTTGATGCGACGAACCCGCCCTCCTCGTAGCTGCGGGGATGGGATGCGATCCTCACGTCCTGATAGAAGAACTCGACAGAGGTCTGGGTTATTCGCATGTCCACGACTTTGCCTGTATACTCGAACGGCACGAAGTGGAAGCACCCCCCTCGCCGCAACATGGTAGTCGCTTCTCACCGCGGCCAGCTCCCAGCTGCACGCCTGGAACGGTGCCTTGGGCAGAGGGGCCAGCTCGTCGCGCTCCTGCGACTCGAACACGCTGCCCCTGCTTCCCGGCTTTCTGGTGAACTGGGCGGAGTTGATCTCGGCGACCTTCTCGGAAAGGGCCGCGTTGAGCTCACCCGACGTGAAGAAGGCCCTGTCGCGCAGTGAACTGCAACATTGCAGGCGCACGGTTTCGACGGCGTCCCGCTTCGCCATGAGCGCCGGGGAGCCGCGCGGTGCAACGGTCCTGTCAGCGATGTCCGCGCCCGGCGGGTGACGCTTCGAGAGAAGGGGATCCCAACGGATACATTCACGTTCGCAACAGGGCTATGCTCCATCCTATTCCCAAGCTCCGAACCGTCACCGGAGAAAGCTCGACTAAAGTTGCGCGATCCGCTGTGTTTTCGCAAGGCTTTCCTGCTCTAAACGAGCGGAGCACCCCCTTCCTGGATGAGTGAAGGAGGGCGCTCCGCTATGAGAGGGCGGGTTTGGCTGTGCGGAATCCGCTATGAGAGGGCGGGTTTGGCTGTGCGGAATCCGCTACTCCTTTACTGCCGCCGCATTCTTTCCGGCGATTCGACCGAAGATGATATTGTCGGCCATGTTTCCACCGCCTTGGTACATGTTGGATGTCAGCCCGCCGCATTCTCCGGCTGCGTACAGGTGAGGAACAGGTTCTCCCGAAACCCCTATGACCTCGGCGCCTGCCCCACGGCGAGGACCGCCTTGCGTGTTAAGGATGTTGGGAGTGAGCTCGAGGGCGTAGTAGGGACCCTCGCCGAACGCCCGCATGGTTTCTGCAGGACGCTGGAATGCGGGGTCGTAACCCTCGGAGGCAAACTTGGAGAAGTCGTCGACGGTTTGGACGAGAGACTCCTCTTTCGCCCCTATCAGCTTTGCAAGCCCTGCGATGCTCGGCGCGCTGACGAGCTTTTCCAGTCGGGCCTCTGCAACCGTTTCCGATGCGACGATGTCGCTGTGCTGCCGCTCGTCGAACACGATGAAGCAGCGTTCGGGATGCTTTACGACATCCCATCGACCGTTGCAATAGATGTGGCCGTGGCGCGGGCCTTCGTCCTCGCGGATGTAGCGCAGCCCGTCAGTTCCCACCAGCACCAGGCTTCCGGAGTAAAGCACCGGAACGAAAAAGAATTCCGCCCTCTCCCCTAGCGTTGCTTGATAGGACAGGCCGCCCAACATGCCCATGCTCTCATATGCGTGCATGTGCCACAGGTCTCCCCCTGCCTTTGTCGCCAACTTGATGCCGTCGCCCGTGTTGAACACGCTGCCGCATGCCGCATAGTTGCTGAAGCCGAGGTAGTCGCGAACCATCTCTTGGTTTCCCTCAAACCCCCCGCATGACAGCACGACGCCGTTCGCGGCCCTCACCTTCTCCTGCGTTCCAGCATGGTCCACCAGCACGCCCGTCACCGTTCCCGTTTCATGGTCGAGCACCAGCTCGACGGCAGGAGACTCGTACCAGACGTCTATCATGTCGGCGCAGTCAATAACGGCTTGCTTCTGGATGTTCCAGAGGTAGGCGTCCGCAGAGCCTTCGTGCAGCGTTGACATGTTCACCTTTTCCGCACCCTCGAATTCGGGGTATTCGGCTGGGTAGGGATATTCGACGAACTCGCCTTTATCGAGTCCGTACTCTTCGGCCGCAATATCCCAAACGTCCGCAATGCCATCGGTGTATGCTCGAAGCACGTCATCAGGGATAGGGCGGCTCCCCATGAGCCCCTTGTAGTATGAATAGGTTGCCTCTTTGTCTCCGTGGCCGTGCACTATCATCTGGGAGCAGAAGCGTGTGTTTCCCCCGCCGTTCGCTTCGTCGGCCTTTTCGAGAACGAGGACCTTCGCGCCCTCGTCGGCGGCCACCTTTGCGGCCATCGCGCCCGCTCCGCCGAAGCCCACGACCACCACGTCGTATTCAGCGCCCCAGTCTTGCTCGGAGCTTGAGGGGCCGGTGTCGCTTGTCGTGTTGGGAGAGCTGCAGGCCGCCATGCCGCCCATGCCCGCCAAGGCCATTCCACCCAGTGCGGCGCCTTTCAAAAAGTCACGTCTGTCAAAGCCTTTCATACATCCTCCTTTTGTCTTCCTTCTGCAGGCTCGCCGAGCCAAATAGCTCGTAGCACCTTGATTATTCGACTGAGGCGGCAGGCTGGGCAATCGTCTGAAAGGGGGGAGATGATCGACGCTGGCGCGTTTTTCGAGAAATCCCCCCGCAGGGGGGGGAGCTGTGCTGGCACCTGCCTAGGCCTTAGGCAGGTGTCTGATGTTACAATGGCGTTACAATGGCGCGTACTTCGAAAGACGGGGGTGGTCTGGTGGCGATTGGCGCTAGGAAAAAGCCTTCCCTGGCAAAGGGCATCGCAGAGACGCTCGGAGTCCAGGAGCTGTGCATTGCGGTCGGAGCCGCAACCTATTGGAGCACAACGGCGCTTTTGTGTATTGCGTGGAACGGTGGCCACGCCGCGGCAGGCCCCGCATCGTTTCTTGAGCAGGGCTTGTCCCATGCGGCCGCATGTGCGGCTATTGGCGTGGCGTTTGCTCTGAGCGCAAAGATGCTTGAGCGCAGGTTTCAAATGGGGCTGCTTGGCGTCGGGATCGTCAGCGCCTTGTGCGGCCTCGTCGCGCAGGTTTTTGCAGGGCAAGGCGCTAAGGCTTTCTCTACCATCGTTCTCGGAGTGCATAGCGGGTGCTTCATCGTGTTCTGGGGGCTGAACTTCATAGATTTGAACAAAAGCGAGGCTAACAAGACCGTCCTGCTCACAGGGGTCCTTACTATGGCTTTTTACGCCTGTGGACAATTCTTCCCCGAAGGGCTTCGCACGTTTGGGACGGCTTTGGCGTTGCGGCTTCTGGGCGTTGCCCCGTTTCTTCTCGGTGCATACAGGCTTTCGCTGATAAGGAGCTCCGTCGATTCTGGTCGCTGGAGGTTCTTGGCGGGGTTCGCCCTCAATAGAGTAGCGTTCGGCCTGTGCAACGGATGCCTCGTGTTTGTCACGACTCTTGTTCCGCTGACTATCGCAGGTTCTTCATGGGCCTCAGCTTCGGTCTTGCTTGTGGTTTTGGGGGCTGCGGCCACGTTCTCATTCTCTGAGCGCGGCCGGAAGAACACCAACGGCTTCCTTGTCGTCATGCCATTGGTGTTCGCATGCTTCTTTTCTTGCGGGCCTCTCTTGCGGCACGATTCGTCGTTCGGTCCTGTCGCGCTCGTCGTATGCTGGCTTTCGTGGATCATGCTGGGTTCGACCGAGATGTCAGATGTGAAGGAGCGCGTGGGGGGCAACGAGGCGAAACTGGCGATATTCGAGAAGCTCGTTTTTATGGCGACCTCGTTAGTTGGGTACGTGGCAAGCGTTTTGGGCCTGAGGCTCTTTTGGGGAGGCGATGTAGACGCTCCTCTGTTCATAGAAGAGACGTTTCCGGTTCTGCTGATGTTCGGATGCGTTCTGCTATCCTGCTGCGTTTTGTCGTTCGTGACGAACAACAAAGAGCGCAACGAGATGCTAGAGGACATGCTTTTGCTGGAGAGGAACGGCAACGAAGAGCTGTACAGGAGAATAGCCGATGCGTATGGCCTGACGAACAGAGAGCGGGAAGTGCTTTGCCTTGTTGCAAGAGGATATAGCCGACCCGCCATCTGCAAGGAGCTGTTCTTGGCGGAGAGCACCGTCCGTTCCCACATAAAGCATGTTTATGCAAAGCTGAACGTTCACTCAAAAGACGAGGCGATTTTCGCCGTGGAGCAGTTCAAGCGGAACCATGTGAACTAGCGCGAACTCCGTGCTTCTTTGCCCCTAGTCCACTTGGATCGGCTACCGGAGCAACCAGAACAGCCGAAGCCCGCCGGGGTTCGGGGGCGTCGCGAATGGCCGACCACCATCAGCCTTCGCGCAGGCGGAGTCCACCATCAGCCACTCGAAGTCGGGGTCGTCGACGACCGCCTCGAGGAGCCTTTCTCACACGCCCTTGTCCCGCCAGCGGCAGAAGCGCCTGTGCGTGTTCTTCCAGTCGCCGTAGTCGGGCGGCAGGTCGCGCCAAGGCGCGCCCGTGCGCATTATCCAGAACACGGCGTTCACGAACCGCGGTTGTCCTCGGCGATCCCTCCCCACTGACCCCTCTGACCCTCTGACATGGGCGCGGGCACTCTGGCACGGGCAAATCGAACCGGGACGTTACTCTTCTTCGGCGCCCCAGCGGGCGAACACGCGGCGACGTTCGGCGCCGATGGTGGTTTGCTCGTTGTGGCCGGGAAGAACGACGGTCTCGTCGGGAAGAAACGCCAGCCGCTTGATGGATGCGGCCATGTCTCGCGTACTGCCGCCTTCGAAATCGGTGCGCCCGGTAGCGCCCGCGAACAGCGTGTCCCCCGAAACGAGCACCGGCGCGCCTTGCGCATGGTTGCCGAACTGCGGCACCAGATACCAGCACATGCTTCCCAAGCTGTGCCCGGGTGTGAGCAGCACCTTCCATGCCATGTCGCCGATCTTCACGATATCGCCGTCACTCACCTCGTAATCCACCTCGCAAGATTCGGGCGCGGGGAAAAGAGAGTCGCCCACCTTCTTGGGGTTGCGGATAAGCGGCGCCTCCACCGCCGACGCGATGACCGTAGCGCCCGTCATTTCGCGCAACGCGGCCGCAGCTCCCATATGGTCGGCATGATGATGCGTGAGCACGATGGCATCGAGCGCCCGTCCGTCCAGCGCTTCCACGATAGCAGGCGCATCCGCCGTAGGATCGACCACGAACGTGCCCTTTCCGTCGCTTATCACATACACGTTGTTCTGGATTATGCCCATAACCAGAAATTCCACGTCAACGCATGTTCCCGGCACCGTAAGCTTCCTCATAGCTGACCTCCTCGTATCTTCTTCCTGCCACGTTTTCGGGAGTGGCGCCCACCACGTCCGACGCCGTGGCCGCGTTTTTAAGTACCGCAGGTTAGCCCTTCCTCTTCGCACTGCCGCCAGCGAGCATACGGCGGGCATCGAAGACCCCTTCCACGTCGAGCAGCTTCTTCAGCACGATGTCGATATGCGAGACATCGGAGACCTGAAAAAGGAAGCGCATCTCCACCATGCCGTCGCGATGCGAGGCGGTGGTGCAGGAAAGCACGTTGGCACCCATTTCGGAAAACACGGTGATCACGTCGCGCAGCAGGTTCATACGGTCGAGCGCCTCTATGAACACTTCCATCTTGTACGAGGTGCCGGCGGAAGGAGTTCCATCCCACGACACCTCGATGATGCGCTCGGGATGCTTTTTCAGCTCCTGAGCGTTCGGACAGTCGGCGCGATGCACAGAAACCCCGCGGCCGCGCGTTACGAAGCCGAGAATGTCGTCGCCCGGAACCGGGTTGCAGCAACGCGAAAGGCGCACAAGCACGTCGTCTATACCCTTCACCACCACGCCGTTCGACGTGTGAGCCTCATGCTTCTTCGGCCTCTTCACGCTAGTGAGCATGGGCGGCAGAATGCCGGTGGAGCTTTCCGACGCGCCCAAACCGGGCGTTGCGGCCTCTTCGTTGCCGCGATCGACCAGTATCTTCAGCAGGCGGTTGCCCACGTGCTGGGCGCTTTCCTTGTTCGTGCCGATGTTCACCAGCATGTCGTCGGCATCCTTGTAGCCCAGATGCTCCGCCACCGTCTTGATGGCGCGCATGGACTGGGCGCTCGAGATGCCCAGACCGTGCTTGCGCATCTCGCGCGTGAGCTTATCGCGACCGAACTGCAAATCGTCCGAACGGCTCACCTTGGAAAAATACGAGCGGATCTTGCTGCGCGCGCTGGGCGTTTTCACCATGCCCAGCCAGTCTCGTGAAGGCGTGGCGCTTTTCTGCGTGAGGATTTCCACGCGGTCGCCCAGCTGCAGTTCGTAGGTGAGGGGAACAATGGCTCCGTTCGCCTTCGCGCCCACGCAGTGGTTGCCCACCTCGGTATGTATGGCATATGCGAAGTCCACGGGCGTCGATCCCGCGCGCAAGCTCATGACCTTGCCCTTCGGTGTGAACACGAACACTTCGGTAGGGGCGAGGTCAACTTTCAGGTCTTTTAGGAACTCGCGTGAATCCTGAGTCTCGTCTTGCCAGTCGACCATTTGGCGCAACCACGCGAGCTGCTTGTCAAGCTCGTCTTCGCCCTTTCCGCCTTTTTCCTTGTAGCGCCAATGCGCCGCAACGCCGTATTCGCTTTGCTGGTGCATTTCCTCAGTGCGAATCTGCACTTCGAGCGGACGGCCCGCCGGCCCTATGACCGTGGTATGCAGACTTTGGTACATGTTGAACTTCGGCATGGCGATGTAGTCTTTGAACCGTCCCGGCATGGGGTGCCACAACGTGTGCACCGCGCCGAGCGCCGAATAGCAGTCCTTCACCGACTTCACGATGACGCGCACGGCGATGAGGTCGTATATTTCCGAGAACCCCTTGCCCTTCTTCGCCATTTTCTGGTAGATGGAATAGAGGTGCTTCGGGCGACCCATGATCTGGGCGCAAATGCCCACCTTTTCCATCTCGCCGTGCAGGATGTCTATGATCTGCGCCAGATATTCCTCGCGCTCCGCACGGCTTTCGGTAACCATGCGCGATATCTGCTTGTACTTGTTGGGTTCCAAGTAGAAAAACGCCAGGTCTTCAAGCTCCCATTTGATGGAGTTGATGCCCAAGCGATGCGCGATGGGAGCGTATATCTCAAGCGTCTCGCGCGCTTTGAAGATGCGACGGTCTTCGCGCAGGGCGGCCAGCGTACGCATGTTGTGCAAGCGGTCGGCCAGTTTGATAACGATGACGCGAATGTCTTTGCTCATGGCCACGAACATCTTGCGAATGGTTTGCGCCTGCTCGTCGGAAAGGCTTTCCACCTCGATGCGCGAGATTTTCGTGACGCCGTCGACCAAGTAGGCGATGCGCTCGTTGAACGCTTCCCCGACCTGCTTAAGCGTCACATCGGAATCTTCCACCGTGTCGTGAATGAGCGCGGCCACGAGCGTTTCCACATCCATGCGCAAATCGGCCAAGATGAGCGCCACCTCCACCGGATGCACGATGAACGGCTCGCCGCTTTTGCGGCACTGCCCCTTGTGAGCCTTGCTGGCAAATGCGAAGGCGCGGGAGATGAGCTTTTCGTCTTCCGGAGAGAAGTACGCCGACGTTATCTGCTGCAATGTTGCGAAACGCTCTTCCGGTGTGGGCACTTCGCGGCGAACGCCGGGCACGTCGCGCCCTTCGGTGGCGAACGTGCGCTCGGCAACATGAGGGCGCCCGAGCAGATTGTCCTCGACGGTCTGCCGCCTTGCGGCCGTCTTGATGGGCTCGCCGATCATCTCTTCGCGCCGCTGCCGCTTCTTCTCAGTGCCCATAGCAACCTCCCTCCTGTTTCGCTTCGTTGCAAGCAGGTCCTCCTACGCCAGTCCCTGCAGCGTCGTCGCAATAGTGGCAGCCGGGAATGGCGTTGCTCTCGCCGTCGCTTTCCGCAGCGGAAGCGCCGGCAAGACCGCCCGGCACGATAGGACGCGACACGCGCATGCGTAAGCTCGCGGTATCGGCACGCATGGCCCAGTCGCGAAACGTGTTGAAGATGTCGCGCTCGTCCAAACCTTCGCGATAGCGCACGCTGTCGGTGAGTTCCACTTTCGACTCCACATTATTCACGTGGATGGATCGCGTTATTTCGCCCGACGCATACGCCACATGCGTTTCCACCAGACCCAGCTCGCGAAACACCGCCACACCGCAAGCCACCGAGGCAGGACTTACCGTACACGCGCGCGAACTGGAAAGCGCCGCCAGCTCGACATTGCCCATAGAGAAGAAGGGCGAGCCGCTCATGCGCTGCACGGCACGCAGCCTACGGTACACCTGCGCCATCACATCGTGGTCGGGCGTCATGTCGTGCAGGATACGCTCGTTGATGCGCGCGTCGGCCCGCCCGAACAGCAAGTGGATGGTCGCCGGCTTGCCGTCGCGCCCGGCACGTCCGCTCATCTGGTTGAACTCTATCTCGTTGAACGGCATGTGGTAGAGCACCACGTGCCGTATGTTGGGAATGTCCACTCCCTCGCCGAACGCCGACGTGGACACGAGCACCGAAAGCGCGTCGGTGCGGAACAGTTCCTCGATGCGTTTGCGCTCGGTACGCGTGAGTCCGGCGTTATAAAAGCCTATGAGCGGCGCCAGCTGGGGAACGCGTTTGCGCAACGTGCGCGCCACTGCGACTGACTGCTCGCGCGAGTTCACGTAGATGACGGTCTTTTCACCACCCGCAATGAGGTTCGCCAGGTAATCGTCGCGGTTCTTGAGGTTGCGCTGGTCGTCCAAGCGCAGGTTCTCGCGCGCGGTTTTATCTATCACGCGATCTTCCATGGGAAGCACCGCGTCTATATCGCCTGCAATCTGGGTGGTTGCCGTTGCCGTAAGCGCCAGCACCGTGGGGTTGCCAAGCGTGCGAACGGCATTTCCTATCTGGGCATACGCCACGCGCTGACCGGCGCGGGCCAGTCCTACGTGGTGAGCCTCGTCCACCACCACGAAGCCTATGCGCCCAGACTGCGCGAATTCGCGAGCATGGTAGCTCAAGAATTCCGGCGTGGTGAGCACGATGTCAACCGTGCCTTCCCGCAAGCCCGCAAAGATTCGCCTACGCTCCTCGGGCGTGCTTTCGCCCGTGAGCACCTCGGTCACGATGCCGAACGCCTGCAGCGCTTCGTTGATGTGAAACGCTTGGTCGGCGATGAGCGCGCGCAACGGATACACGAACAGGCTGGCCTCGTGCCTAAGAAGCGCGCGGGCGGCTGCATGCACCTGAAACGTGAGCGACTTGCCGCGCCCGGTTGCCATAACGGCCAGCACCGACTGGTTCGCATCCAAATGGTCGAGCACCGCGCGTTGAGAAGGATGCAGGTGGCTCGCGCCGATAAGCGCATGCACCACGGCGCTTTCAAGGGCAGCGGGGTTTTCTTGTGCGGTTGCCTCCCATGTCTGCCTGTTCTGCTTGCGTTTGGCTTCCCAAGCCTCTATGTCCTCGGGGTTTTTCGGGTTGTCGGCGCACAGGTCGGCGTCGCTCATGGCGTATAGGTCGGCCACGAAACTTAGGTTCTCGGGGTTCAGGCATGCCTCCAACGCACCGCACGTGCGCGCCGGCGCCAAAGTCTTGAGCAGCGCCTTCACGCTGCGCCGCCCGCGCCATTCGTCTATTTGCACCTGAAACGCCGCGTTCACCACGCTATCGGTGTGCATGAGCGCCTCTATGTCGGTGCAGTGGAACATAATGGCCGAAACCGTGTTGCGACCGTTCGAAATGGTGCATGAGAAATGGTTCTTCTCGGCGCCTACCGCACGGCAGTTTCCCAGCGTCACGTCGCGTGCAAGAAAGCACGGCACAGGGTTTTCCTGCCCGAACGGGGCAAGCGCATCGAGCCTTTCCACGTTGGCCAGCGTAAGATCGTCCAAATCGACGCAGGTGTCTATCTCGATGAGCGGGTGGAACGCATCTTCGGGAAGCGTGTCCATGTAAGCGCACAGACGCTCGGCGAACGCCGGCAGATTTTTGGTGGGCAACGTCACGCCAACCGCAGCCTCGTGCCCGCCGAAGCGCGTGACCAGATCGGCCGTGTGCTCCACCGCCTTGAACAGGTTCACCTGACCCACGCTGCGACCCGACCCGCGCGCCTCTTCGCCGTCTATGGTGAACAGAAGCGCCGGCACGCCGTAGGTGCCCACCAACCTGCTGGCCACGATGCCCTTCACACCCTCGTGCCAGCTTTCGCCCGAAACCACGAGCGCCCGCTGACCGTGATAGATTTCAGCCGCCTGGGCCTTCGCTATTTCGGCCAGTTCCGCCTCGATGGCGCGGCGCTGGTCGTTCACGGCTTCCAGCTGCTCGGCCAGCTTGCAGGCTTCGTCGTACACATCGCTCATGAGCAGGTCGAGCGCCAGTTGCGCATTGCCCATGCGACCTGCGGCATTCAAGCGCGGAATGAGCGTGAAGCTTAAGTTCGACGCCGAAAGCTGCTTGTCTCCCGCGCCGCTTGAGCCAATGAGCGCGGCAATGCACGGACGCGGCGAAGTGTTCATGCGCAAAATGCCGTCGGCCACAAGGGCGCGGTTCTCGCCGCGCATGGGCATGAGGTCTGCCACTGTTCCCAAGGTGGCGAAATCCACGAGCGTGCGCCACAGATGCGGATGCCCGAAGCGAGCACCCAGCACCTGCACCATCTTGAGCGCCACGCCCACGCCGGCCAAAACGTCGCTCGGACAGTCGTCCGTCATTTTCGGGTCGGCCACGGGAATGCCTTCGGGTACAAGCTCCGCAGGCTCGTGGTGGTCGGTAACGACCAGATCAACGTTTGCTTTCCGAATGGCCGCCGCCTCTTCTTTACAGGAGATCCCGCAGTCAACCGTTACGATAAAGTCCGGGGCGAGCGGCTTCATGCGCTCGAACGCAGCTTTGGTAAGGCCGTAGCCTTCCTCGAAGCGCAAGGGGATAAACGGCGTCGCGTGCGCACCGAGCGCGCGCAGACCGCGCGTGAGAACGGTCGTGGCGGAAATGCCGTCAAGATCAAAGTCGCCGAACACGACGATGTGCTTGCCCGCGCGCATGGCCGCCTCCAAAGCGTCGGCGACTTCGGGCAAGCCCGGAATGATGTAGGGATCGAGCCAATCGCGCTCAAGCGACGGGTTGAGGAACATGCGGGCTTCTTCGGGCGTGCAAATGCCGCGAGCCACCAGCGTGGCCGCCACGAAGCGGGGTAAGCCCAGCTCGGCTGCAAGCCTTTCGACCAATGCGGGACAAGCCGCACGAATGTTGAATTGTGCTGACACGTGAACCACTACCTCGCATATGCTGTTCGAGTCGCAATGCAGACGAATCCCGCGCATCTCAGCTATCGCGAAAGCAAAGCCCCTTGCAAGCGTGAAACACGCACGCGACAAGAACTCATTGCTCCGCGTGCGCGCGCTGCATAATATGGACACCCTACCTCGCGCAAGCTTTGGCATAGCGAGCACGCCTGCCTCGCAACCCTTTCGTTTGTTCGGTAGTCATTTTCCCACAATTCCCGTCCAATGTCACCGCCCGCGCTCCGCCTGCGCGAGTTTCACACGCAAGCGTCCATCCGCAAGGCGGCGCTTGCGACCCTCGGCTACGCAAGCGCCGCTGCGCTCAGAGCCTTGACTTTCTGGAGCACGGCAGCGGCGCCGACGGTTGCGGCGACTGTGCCATCTTGCGCAACCTTAAGCAGCGTGGGGGCTTGCATGATGCCCAGACGTTGGGCAAGCTCCACGTTCTCTTCGGCGAGCAACTCTTCGTAGGAAATGCCCGCAGCGTCCATTTGCGCGGCGGCGAACTTGCAGTTCGGGCAGGTGCGCGTGGCCACCAAGTACAAGCCTGCGGGAAGCGTGGTGCGCGTTGTCGCCGCTGAAGAAACCGCAGCGAAAGGCGCCGTCTCGCCTATGGCCTCGGCTACGGCATCGGCATCGGAGACACTCGTTGCGGCGGCGACAGCCGCCCCGGCATCACCGCGCACCGGCTTCGACGTGCCTATGTTGTACACCACGCGATCCTTGAACTCCTGGCCTTTGCCGTCGTTCCAGTTTTTCACGGGACGGTAATAGCCGGTGATGCGGCTGTACACCTCCGTCTCCTCGTGGCAGCAAGGGCACTCGTACACCTCGCCGGCAATATAGCCGTGGTTCTTGCACACGGAATACGTGGGCGAAAGCGTGTAGTAGGGCAGCTTGTAGTTCTCGGCTATCTTGCGCACGAGCGTCGCGGCGGCTCGCCAGTCGGGCAGCTTCTCGCCCAAAAAGGCGTGGAACACCGTACCCGAAGTGTAGAGCGTCTGCAGCTCGTCTTGCACGTCGAGCGCGCTGAAGATGTCGTCGGTGAAGCCCACCGGCAGGTGCGACGAGTTGGTGTAGTAGGGCTTGCCTTGGTCGTTCGCCGTGATGATGTTCGGGAACTGTTCCTTGTCGTGCTTGGCGAAGCGATAGGTGGTGCTTTCGGCCGGCGTGGCCTCCAGGTTGTACAGATCACCGTATTGTTCCTGATAGTCGGCCAAGCGGTCGCGCATATGGTTGAGCACGGCCTTCGTGAACTCCTGCGCCGGCACCTGCGCCAGGTCGGCAGAGAGCCACTTCGCGTTCAGGCACGCCTCGTTCATACCCACCAGGCCAATCGTGCTGAAATGGTTCTCGAACGTGCCCAGATAGCGCTTCGTATAGGGATAAAGCCCTTCGTTCAGAAGCTTCGTGATAACCGTGCGCTTCGTCTTGAGCGAGCGGGCGGCTATGTCCATGAGCCTATCGAGACGACGGTAGAAGTCAGCCTTGTCGCCTGCCAGATACGCGATGCGCGGCATGTTGATGGTCACCACGCCCACGCTGCCGGTTGATTCCCCGCTGCCGAAGAACCCGCCGGATTTCTTTCGCAGTTCGCGCAGGTCAAGACGCAGACGGCAGCACATGGAGCGTACATCCGAGGGCTCCATGTCGGAATTGATGTAGTTGCTGAAGTACGGCGTGCCGTACTTGCTCGTCATCTCGAAGAGCAGCCGATTGTTCTCGGTTTCCGACCAGTCGAAATCGCTCGTGATGGAGTAGGTGGGAATGGGGTACTGGAAACCGCGCCCGTTTGCGTCGCCCTCTATCATGATCTCGATGAACGCCTTGTTCACCATGTCCATTTCGCGTTGGCACTCGCCGTAGGTGAATTCTTGTTCGCGACCGCCCACGATAGCCGGTTGGTCGCGCAGGTCGGGCGGGCACACCCAGTCGAGCGTGATGTTGGAGAACGGCGCTTGCGTTCCCCAGCGAGAGGGCGTGTTCACGCCGAACACGAACGACTCGATGCACTGCTTGGTTTCGTTATAGGTAAGGCCGTCGGTACGCACGAACGGCGCCAAGTAGGTGTCGAAGCTGGAAAACGCCTGCGCACCGGCCCATTCGTTCTGCATGATGCCCAAAAAGTTCACCATCTGGTTGCAGAGGCTGGAAAGATGGCTCGCCGGCTTCGAGGTGATCTTTCCCGGCACGCCGCCTAAGCCCTCCTGGATGAGCTGCTTTAAAGACCACCCTGCGCAGTAACCCGTCAGCATGGACAGGTCGTGCAGATGGATGTCGGCGTTGCGGTGCGCTTGGGCTACCTCGTCGTCGTAAATTTCGGAAAGCCAGTAGTTCGCCGTGATGGCGCCTGAGTTCGAAAGGATAAGCCCACCCACGGAATAGGTGACCGTGGAGTTCTCCTTCACACGCCAGTCTTCCACCTTCACATAGCTGTCCACGATGGCCTTGTAATCCAGAAGCGTTGCCTTGGCGTTGCGCACCTTCTCTCGCTGACGACGGTACAGGATGTAGGCTTTCGCCACATCGGCGTATCCGGCGGTGGAAAGAACCTCTTCCACGCTATCCTGAATGTCTTCGACCTCGATGATGCCGCCCTTGATCTTCGGCTCGAAATGAGCGGTCACGTTGAGGGCGAGCAGGTCGATGGTGGAAGGATGGTACTGCTTCTCAAGCGCATCGAACGCCTTGGAAATAGCAGCGGTTATCTTGGAGATGTCGAATTCGGCTATCTTTCCGTCACGCTTGCGTACCTGGTACATACGAATGCTCCTTCTCGTTTTCGCGCCTCTTGTTTGCCGTGTTTGCCGCGCCTATCGTGTTTGCCGCGCCTGCGTCCATACGCGCAGGCTGCGCTTTGCCGTCTGCGAAAAAACCGCACGTAACGAAACGTCGCGTGCGGTCGTAGAAATATGCTGAAAACAGCTTAGCAACGTCAGTGTATCACGTCAAGAGAATATAACAATATATTGTTAAAAATTCCGCAACGCTTACTATATATGGTAGTTCTATAGAATTTGAATTACTGTCCGGCCATGCTGCCCAAACCGGCTGCACCCCCTCACCAACTCTGTCGCAACCAAGCCAGACGCGCCAACCATGCTATAATTCTGCCCATGAAGCTTTCCGGCATACAGAAACTCACCCTGCTCGATTTTCCCGGGCACACTGCGGCAACCGTGTTCACGCCCGGTTGCAACTTCCGCTGCCCGTTCTGCCATAACGCCGATCTGGTGCTGGGCATGCGAAGGGAAGGCGCCTCGCCCGATGAGGTCCGTCCCCGTTCACCTCACGGAGCCTTCCCCTCCTACCCTACTGACGAGTTCTTCGCATTTCTCGACAAGAGACAGAAGCTCCTCGACGGCATCTGCATCACCGGCGGCGAGCCGCTTCTGCAACCCGGGCTGGCCGAATTCTGCGAGGAAATTCGCAATCGGGGATTCAAGGTGAAGCTCGACACCAACGGCAGCCACCCCGAACGTCTGCGCCCGCTTATCGAGGACGGGCTGGTAGACTACGTGGCCATGGACGTGAAGAACGCGCCCGCGCGCTATGCCGAAACCGTGGGCATTCCCTATTTCGACATTGCGCCCGTTCATGAAAGCGTGAACCTTCTGAAGGAAAAACGTGTGCCCTGCGAGTTTCGCACCACCGTCGTGCGCGAGCTTCATACAGCAGAAGATCTGCGGGAAATCGCGCGCTGGCTGGCGGAGCCGCACGGCAGCCCCGCTTCCGCAAGCCGCCCCTACGAAGGCGACGCCCCGTGGTTCCTGCAAAGCTTCATCGACGCGGAAGGCGTGCTCGGCGGAACCGGCCGCTTCCGGGCATGGTCTCCGCAAGACCTGCGCAAGATCCTTCCCGAGCTGCAACGAACCCTTCCCCGAACCGAGTTACGCGGCATCAAGGAGGCATAGGCGGCGCCCGCTTAGGCGAGGAGCCCTCGCGGAGAGAAGCGCCCGCTTAGGCGAGGAGCCCGCTGGCAGCTCAGTACAGCTTGGCGCCGGCGGGGATGCGGGAATCCACCATAAGGAGGTTCAGGCGCTCCTCGGGTTCTTCGCCTTCGGTTGAGCTTTCCTCCTTGTGGACGGCGGAGAGCAGCATGCCGCACGAGTAGATGCCCATCATCTTGCGCGGGGGCAGGTTCGTGATGGCGATGAGCGTCTTGCCCACAAGCTCCTCAGGTTCGTAGTAGGCGTGGATGCCGGAAAGGATGGTGCGGTCTTCGCCCGTGCCGTCGTCGAGCGTGAACCGAAGCAGCTTCTTGCTCTTGGGAACGGCCGCGCACTCCTTCACCTTCACCGCGCGGAAGTCGGACTTGCTGAACGTGTCGAAGTCGACCTCCTCCTCGAACAGCGGCTCGATGACCACCTTGGAGAAGTCGATGGGAGCAGGTTCCTCGACCGCGGAAACCAGTTCACCCGAACGCGCTGCGCAAAGCTCAACCTGGTCGGGGGAAGGCGCGGGCGCGGTGCCGCTTTTCCCGCGCGCGGAGGGCTGCTGTCTTGCTTCGTCTCTCATGTGCGGGAAAAGCAGCACATCCCGAATGCTCGGCGCGTCGGCAAGCAGCATGACCAAGCGGTCTATTCCCACACCCACGCCGCCGGCGGGAGGCATGCCGTATTCCAGCGCGCGAATGTAGTCGTCGTCGAAGCCCATGGCCTCGTCGTCGCCCATGTTCTTCGCCTCGACCTGCACGCGGAAACGCTCGGCCTGATCCACTGGGTCGTTCAGCTCGGTGAACGCGTTCGCGTACTCGTGCCCGCAGATGAACAGCTCGAAGCGCTGCGTGAAGTTCGGGTCGTCGGGGCGCTTCTTGGCAAGGGGCGACACCTCGAGCGGATGATCGGTCACGAAAACGGGCTGCACCAGCTTCTCCTCGGCAACCGCCTCAAATATCTCGGCGATGAGCTTGCCTTTGCCCCATGCGGCATCGGCGTGTCCGCCGTTGCGCTCCAGAATCCCGACCAGCTCTTCGCGCGCGCGGGCGAAGCTTACCTCCTCGCCCGCATACTCGCTCGCCAAGTCGGCCATGGCACGGCGCGGCCATTCGCCCGAAAGATCGACCTCGGTGCCCTGGTAGGTTATCTGCAGCGTGCCGCAAGCGGCCATGGCGGCAGCCTGGATATAGCCCTGCGTAAGCTCCATCATGCCGTTCAAGTCGGAAAACGCCTGATACGCCTCCATGGTGGTGAACTCGGGGTTGTGGTAGGGGTCCATGCCCTCGTTGCGGAACTGGCGCCCTATCTCGAACACCTTCTCGAACCCGCCCACAAGCAGGCGCTTCAGCGGAAGCTCGGTGGCAATGCGCAGGAAGTAGTCGCGGTCGAGCGCGTTGAAGTGCGTGACGAACGGCTTCGCGTTCGCGCCGCCCAGAATAGGGTGCAGAAACGGCGTCTCGACCTCGTAGAAGCCCTGCTCCTCCATGTAGCGGCGAATGGCGGAAACTATCTTGAAGCGCTTCTCGAACACGGTCTTGACCTCGGGGTTCATGACCAAATCGACATAGCGTTGGCGATAGCGCGTCTCCTTGTCGGCAAGACCGTGGAACTTTTCCGGCAGAGGGCGCAAAGACTTCGAGAGCAGCTCGAACGAATCCACCGCCACCGAAAGCTGGCCGCGTTTCGTGCGCATCATGGTGCCGTGCGCGCCAATCCAGTCGCCCACGTCAAGATCCTTCACGCGCGCGTACGCCTCTTCGCCGAGCGCGTTGACGCGGCAGAACAGCTGAATGTCGCCCGTCGCATCGCGCAAACCCAGAAAGGCGATCTTTCCCTGCACGCGCTTTGACATGACGCGCCCCGCCACACTCACAGCGTCTTCCGTGGAAGCGCCGTCCTCAAGATGCGCATAGGCCGCATCAAGGTCGCTCGCATGATGCGTATAGGCGAACGCGTGCCCGTAGGGGTCTATTCCCTCCGCAATGAGCGAAGCCCGCTTCGCCCGTCGAACTTCGATGGGATCGTCTTCGATTGAGTGCTGGTTAGAAGTGTTGTTCATATCGTTCCTTAGGTTCCATTCGCCCTCGTGACACAGGTTGTCGCAAGCTACCCGCAAGTCGATACACAAAACCGCAGGGTGGCACCCATAAGCCGCAGGCAATATATGCACGCCATCGCAGGTTGGCGCCCATAAATCAGCGAGAAGCACCAAGGTGCGCCGAGTTCATGGGATTCTGCGAGCGAAGCGCACAGCGAGTGCGCGAGCTTGCGAAATCGAGCGAATGCGACGTTTTCCAGCGTATCCGAGCGCTTCACAGCATCGACTTCGTTCCGCTGTTCGTCAGAACAACGGAACAGCCTAGTGTTCTATCTTCAAGATGTCCATGGAAATCAAGCGACCGGTCGGGCCGGTTGCTTCCACATGCTCGCCCTTCTTGTGGCCTAAAAGCGCAGCGCCTACGGGCGACTCGTTGGAAATCTTTCCCAAGGCCACGTCGCTTTCCGCGCCGCCCACGATAGTGAAGACACGCTCGCGACCGCCCATTTCCACCGTGACCGTCGAGCCGATGTTCACCTTGCTCGAACGCTTCGGCGTGTTCACGACCGTCGCCTCGGAAAGGATACGGCTGATCTCGGCGATGCGCGCCTCCATCATGCCCTGCTCGTTTTTGGCATCGTCGTATTCGGAATTTTCGGAAATATCGCCGAACTCGCGCGCAACCTTGATGCGTTCGCCCACTTCAACGCGTTTTTCCGTCTCTAGGTAATGAAGCTCTTCCTCAAGCTTTTCCTTACCTTCCTGCGTTAAGATGAAATTGCTGTCTGCCATTCCCATCCACCTATCCCAACCAATAAAACGGCACGCTTGGAAATCAAGCGTGCTCAAACTTACCATATACGGCGAACCCGAACAAAGAGCAAGCTGGGTCTCAGGTATGAAAAAGCGGTGCGCGCAGAATCAACGAACCGACGCGCACCGCAGATCCATTGTCGATAAAGCTACTCAGACTTCTTCTTCGTCGTGGTCTTCTTCACCGTCTTCTTGACCGGCTTCTCTTCTTCGACCTCTTCCACTTCCACTTCCTCTTCGTCGTCTTCGGCTTCCTCGACCTTTTCGGAAGAACCCATACCATCGCGAAGGTTCTTCACGGTCTTGCCGAGAGCCGATCCAAGTTTTGGAAGGTTCTTCGGCCCGAAGATAAGCAGGATAACCGCTAAGATGATGAGCAGCTCCGGCATTCCCATACCTAGGATCTTCATACTCTCCTCCAAGCTTCCGCGTCAAGGCCGCATCAGCGGCCTGCTAAAAACTAACGTTGGCAAGGGTATCACAAACACACCAGCATGAGCACACGCGCATAGAAAGACTACACGCACAAGCACGGAAAGCGCGGAATCCCAAAGGATTTCGCAGCAAAATCACCCGCCTGTGCACAAAATTAGTCCTTCGGTCATTTTTTGCGCACAGGTCAGTTTCAAATCGCGCCTTCAAAGTTGCATCGAATTGCGTCCAGATAGTCTTAGGAAAAAGCTGTTGTGAATTCTTCCGCCATGCACAATCTTTGTGGTATCATGTCACCCGCTGCGAAAGCGGCATCGGGATGTGGCTCAGTTTGGTAGAGCGCTGCGTTCGGGACGCAGAGGCCGCAGGTTCAAATCCTGTCATCCCGACCACGAAGAACAACAGGCCAGGGCTTCGAAAGCTCTGGCCTTTCCGTTTCGAACAACTCTTTGAGAAGCAGCGGCTATGCAAGTGGCGTCAACGGACGTTATCCACGCTGAGCGAGCGCATTGTCTAACACGATTTCCGGCAACATGCTTGTTGCATAAAGGGGAACGTTCGTCAACCATCCTTGGTCTTTGAACTTGAAGAGGGAAAGCCTTACGGCCTTGTCCAGCGAGTACCTCTGCGTGAAGGAAATCGGGCTTTTCGCCTTCATGTTCTGCTCCGCTTTGACTTCGATAGGTATGATACACTCGCTAGTTCGACGGATAGAGCGAACGGATGGTTGCCGCTGATTACGGTTAGTTGGCTGCAGCAGGCGGCTTGGATCGGCTAGGCGGCGTAGTCGGGCTGACAAGCCGACCCACAACCGACCGTAACCGCAGGATCGAACTCCCTTCCGACACAAAAAGTCGCGAATTGTTGCGCTTGGTACGCTCTGCAGGAGAGCCTTGGGGCAAATCGCCCCTCCGTCACCGCAGAGCCATCGTCGTGAACTGGTGTTTTCCGAAACCCCCTCGCCGTCCTTTTCTGTCAAGAAGCGGTCAGACGCAACAATTCGGCACTTTTTGTGCACGGGCGGCGTTTCTAGCGCATTCCTTTTCCGCCAGGCGCGCAAGGGACACTATCTTGGTCGTCACTTCGCCTTCGGAAACCACGTCGCCCTCGTCGTCGCGGGCGACGACGGACCAGCATTGCGTCACATTGCCCGTGCGCTCCGATGTGGTTTCGCGCACAAGATCGGCTGTCGCATGCAGTGCGCCTTGCTTGCCGCTTTTAAGATGGCGCACGTGCACGTCGAATCCGAAAGGGCGCTGCCGGGAAAGATCGGTGCTCAGCTCTGCGCCCATGCTGGCAACCGATTCCAAAAGCGTGAGGGTTGCACCGCCGTGCACGAAACCGTGAGGTTGCCGAATCTTATCGGTTATGGGCATTTCCGCTTCCACATGATTCTTCCGAGCAACCAGAAACGTTATTCCCATCTCTTCCACAAACGCCATTGCCGCCCCTATCGTTTCCCGCAAAACAGTTTGAATATCATTGTAAGGCTTTTCGCCCTTTTCGGAAAACGGCCAGATGGGATTTGTGGATGGGGTTTGCGTGCTATCCCCTTTTGCCGCCCGCAGCACTTCTCACCGTAGCCTATACTTCCATTCGGCAGAGTTATTCAGCAGAGTTTTGCCGCTGCGCGAGACCTTTCTTTTGCACAGCAGATTTTCGTCCGTATGAAAAGAAGGGAAACCCATGAACGAACAGCCCGGCAGAAAATTCCGCGTCGCCGCCAAAGGGTACGTCTTCAAGGGCGATAAAGTGCTCGTTCTGCGCAAGACGGAAGCGGAAGCGGCTACGAGCATGGTGGAGCAGGCGTGGGTCGATCAGCCGGGCGGCAGCGTGGAATACGGGGAGAACTTCGAAGAGGCGCTTCTTCGGGAAATAAACGAGGAGACCGGCCTTTCCGTGCGCGTAGTCGCGCCCTTCAGCACGTGGACGTACCGGCGCGAGCGCTCCCAGCTCATGGGAGTGGACTTCCTGTGCGAATGGGCAGGCGGAGACGTGACGCTCAGCGAAGAGCACGAGGGCTTCGAGTGGCTCAGCATGGACGAGATACGCGCGAAGGGATGGCGACTCGAAAGCGTGTACGAGAAGGCGTTTTCCCTCATAAAGCTATGGCGTTTGCTATAAGCGGGACGCCGGACACCAGCCCTTAGCCCTTGAAACGACCTCCGGCTACCCGATGAACTCGCGCAGGTCGGTGGTTTTCAGGTACTCGAGCTCTTCTGCATGCCGTTCGTTACGCTCGTCAACCTCCAAGAACAGAAACCCGTAGGCGCCGAAGCGTTTGACATCGAAGCGACGCATTTCCAGCACATGCGAGAAACGAGCGCACAAAGCGTCGTAGTCGAAGGGAGCGGAAAGATCGGCGTCGGCCGGCGGGTTCAGAAGCGACATGGAATACA
>JAEYEL010000093.1 GCA_023403475.1 Actinomycetes bacterium | reverse complement strand
GTACCGCCATTTGCCGACTCTGGTACCAGCCGAGGCTACTACTCAATCTGAGACGGCAACGTAGTGCCTGGTAGGCGTCGCCCTATTCTCCCAATCAACCCCAGATCCATCAATATTAAAAAAGTTGCAATTCATATGTGATATTCCCCTAAAAAAATTGCATTGAATGTATACTATTCCCCGTAAAAAATTGCATGCTCTGATTGGGGTCGCGAAATGCTCAGACGCCGCATAGACGAAAAGCTTCTCGAATGGAAGAATCGACCGAACAAGATGTGCCTCCTGCTTGCCGGGGCGCGCCAAGTAGGGAAAACCTACAGCGTCATGCATTTTGCCCGAAAGAACTACGACTATGCAATCGAGTTGAACTTCGAGAAGAACCCCGCTTACCGAGGGATCTTCGAGGGGAGCTTGGAAGTCGACGAAATTCTGGCACGCATTTCACTCGTATACCCTGGCGCAAAGTTCGTCCCGGGCAGAACACTCATTTTCCTTGACGAAGTCCAAAGCTGCCCAAGGGCAAGAACCGCCCTCAAATTCCTCACGCAAGACAGGAGGTTCGACGTCATCGCCTCCGGGTCTCTTCTCGGCATTCGGTACAAAGAGGAACCCTCTTTGCCGGTAGGCTACGTTGACCACCTTGAAATGCACTCCCTCGATTTCAAGGAGTTCCTATGGGCGCACGGGTACGACGATCCGGCAATCGAGACGCTTGCCTCCTACGCAACCAAAGACGAACCCGTTCCGGCGAGCATCCATCAAACCATGATGAGACTGCTGCGGGAGCATATTATTGTAGGCGGAATGCCCAAAGCCGTTCAGACATTCGTGGACTCGCATAGTTTCGCAGAGGTTTTGCGCGTGCAGAGAGGCATTATCGATGATTATCGAGCCGACATTGCAAAATATGCCGAAGGAGCAGAGAAGGCGAAGGCGCGGGCGTGTTTCGACTCCATTCCCCGCCAGCTCGCCAGAAGCTACAAAAAGTTCAGCTATGCGGTCGTAGAGGCAAAAACCGGCGCGAGAAAGTATGGCGGTAGTCTGCAGTGGCTCTACGATGCCGGCATCGTCAATTTCTGCCATAATCTCGAAACGATCGGTTTGCCACTCGAAGGCAACGCTATCGACAACAACTTCAAAGTGTATATGCGAGATACAGGGCTTCTGATGTCGATGTTCGAAGAAGGGTCGCAGGCAGATATTTTCAACGGCAACTTGGGAATATACAAAGGAGCCATATACGAGAACATCGTTGCCGATATGCTTGCCAAACAAGAAAGAAAGCTCTATTTCTACGGCGAAGGAGCACATTTCGAAATCGACTTCGTTATCAGGCAAGGAGGCGAAGCGGTACCTGTCGAGGTGAAATCCTCCGCAAACCGAAAGGCGAAGTCGATGACTGAGATTATTCGAAGGGGGCAAGCGCGCCGTGGCATCAAGCTTTCGGCGGGAAACAGAGGCGTAGACGGAGTCATCGAGACATACCCGCTGTATCTGACGCCGTTCCTTATGCCCGACAACGGTTTGACCTAGAACACCCTTCGCCTACAGCGCTCGCCGCGCTCGTCTCGCCAACTCAAGGAAGCCTTCTGCCGAAAGGCCCTCGTAGCCGGTTACAAACACGTCGGCAAGCTCTTTGAGCTCGGTCTGGGTGCCCGAGATGTCGCAGTCGTAGATGCCCACGGTGTGGTAGCCCGCCGCGCGCACGGTGCGCAGGGCATATGCCGCATCCTCGAATACCCAGGTAGCCGCAAGCTGCGTGCCCATAAGCGTGCGAGCGCGGTCGTACACCGCAGGTTCGCGCTTCGACGCGCCCACGTCGTCTACCGATACGATGGCCTCAAGATAGGGCGTGAAACCCGTAGCGCCAAGCCCCGCCTGCAAATACGATTGCGGACTTGACGAAGCCACGCTCATGGCCACCCCGCGCTCGTGAAGCTCGCGCACGAACGAAAGCGCACCCGAACGCTCGCGCGCCTGCGTTCGGTAATACTCGATCAGAAAGTCGTTCATCATGCGCACAACGTCTTCGCCGCTTTTCCCCAAGCCGAACCGATTGTGCATGTAGTCGCCTGTTTCGGGAATGGTCAACGTCGTGAGCACGTCGCTATCCTCTTTCGAAAACACGTGTCCCACCTGCTGAGATAATTCCACTTCAAGCTGATGCCACGCATCCAACGTGTCGAGCAGCGTCCCGTCGCAGTCGAACACGATGCCAATCTGCCGATTCATTTTCGTCAGCACATCCTTTTCCCGCTTTTACCGCTAGTCTTCCACGCGGATGAGGCTGGGTTCGCCGCGCAACACGTCGTCGAGCTCGGCTATTTCGGCAAGCGCTTCGCGGAGGCGCTTTTCGCAGGCGGTGTGCGTGACGTAGGCCAGATCAACTGCATCACCGTCCTTCTTTCCACGCTGCACCACGGAATACACGCTCACGTTGTGCTTGGCGAACACGCCCGTCATGGCGGCCAGCACGCCCGAGCGGTCGGCCACGGAAAAGCGGATGTAGTACTTGGTCTTCAACTCGTCGATGGGAACGATGGGCAAGAGGTCGGTGCAGGTGCAGCCCACAATGGGTCCTGTGCCGCGAGCTACGTGACGCGCCACCTCAAGCACATCACCCATCACGGCGCTTGCGGCAGGACCGGAACCTGCACCTTCGCCGAAAAACATAGTCTCACCCACCGCATCACCCGTCACGTATATGGCGTTGTACACGCCGTTCACCGTTGCCAGCTGGTGGCTTACGGGCAGCATGGTCGGGTGCACTCGCACGTCTATGCCGTCGGGCGTGCGGTGCGCAATGGCCAGAAGCTTCACGCAGTAGCCCATGTCGCGCGCAGCTTCCAAATCGACCGGCGTGATGTTGCGAATGCCCTCGGTGTGCACATCGGCCATGGTCACGCGCGAGTTGAACGCAATGGACGCGAGAATGGCTATTTTGGCGGCCGCATCGAACCCGTCCACATCGGCCGTGGGATCGGCCTCGGCAAACCCGCGCTCCTGCGCCTCTGCAAGCGCCTCGCTATAGCCCAAGCCCTCTTCCACCATGCGCGTAAGCATGTAGTTGGTCGTTCCGTTCACAATGCCCATGACCGAAGTGATCTCGTTGGCAATGAGTGAATGCTTCAGCGGATCGATAATGGGAATACCGCCGCCCACGCTGGCTTCGAATGCGATTTCCCTGTTCTGAGCCGCAGCAAGTTCCATGACCTCCTTGCCGCTTGTTGCCATGAGCGCTTTGTTTGCCGTGACCACGTGCTTGCCGGCGGCAAGGGCTTCCATGACCACGTTCTTCGCAACCGTCGTGCCGCCTATAAGCTCGATGACGACATCGATGGAAGGGTCGTTCACGATTTCGGTGTAGTCCTGCGTGAAGATGTCTTC
>JAEYEL010000086.1 GCA_023403475.1 Actinomycetes bacterium | reverse complement strand
ACCGCCGAGCAGCTGGAACGCGAGTTCGGCATTCCCATTGTGAACAAGCGCATTTCCGTGACACCCATCGCCGAAGTGTGCGCGGCGGTAACGGATAGCGACCTTGCCCCCGTGGCGCTTGCCATGGACAAGGCCGGCGCGGAAGTGGGCGTCGATTTCGTAGGCGGCTTTTCCGCCTTGGTGCAGAAGGGCGCATCGCGCACCGACAACAAGCTCATGGATTCCATTCCCGCAGCGCTTGCCCAGACCGAGCGCGTATGCTCGAGCGTGAACCTTGGCTCGACACGCGCGGGTCTGAACATGGACGCCATGCTGAAAATGGCGGGCATCATCCGCAAGGCCGCCGAAGCCACTGCCGAACGGGACTGCATCGGCGCAAGCAAGCTCGTGGTGTTCTGCAATGCCGTAGAAGACAACCCCTTCATGGCCGGCGCCTTCCATGGTTCGGGCGAGGCCGACGAGGTTATCAACGTGGGCGTTTCGGGGCCGGGCGTGGTGCATGCCGTGCTCGCCGAGCTGCCCGAAGACGCCGATTTCACCACCGTTGCCGAAACCATCAAGGCGACCGTGTTCAAGATCACGCGCGCGGGCGAGCTTATGGCGCGCGAGGCGTCGAAGCGCCTTGGCTACCAGAAGGGCATCCTCGACCTCTCGCTTGCTCCCACTCCCGCCGCCGGCGATTCGGTGGCCGACATCTTGGAGACCATCGGCGTAGGCACGTGCGGAGGTCCCGGCACCACAGCCGCACTCGCCATGTTAAACGATGCCGTGAAGAAGGGCGGCGTTATGGCCTCTTCGAGCGTGGGCGGTCTTTCCGGCGCGTTCATTCCCGTTTCCGAAGACGCCGGCATGATTCGCGCAGCCGAAGCGGGTGCGCTTTCGCTTGAAAAGCTCGAGGCCATGACCTGCGTGTGTTCGGTGGGCCTTGACATGATAGCCGTTCCGGGCGACACCAGCGCAGAAACCATCTTCGGCATCATCGCCGACGAATGCGCCATCGGCATGATCAACAACAAGACCACCGCCGTGCGCGTCATTCCCGCCATCGGCAAGAAGGTGGGCGACTACCTGAACTTCGGCGGTCTTTTGGGAAAGGCGCCCGTCATGCCCGTGAACCAGCATGCCGGCACTGTTTTCGCCCATCGCGGCGGGAGAATGCCCGCCCCCATCAACTCGCTGAAGAACTAAGAGTTAAAAAGGAATCTCCTCATAGGTAAGACCCTTGGACTGCGCCAGATAGGAAAACCATTCCTCGCAGTCGAACACCTTGATGGACGACTTCTCGAAATCTTTCTTGTTGCGCGTGATAATGGCGTCCGCTCTGATTTTGCGGGCGCATTGGTAGACGCAGGCATCTTCGAAATCGGACCACGTGGAATCAAGAGCGGCATCTATGTCGGCCTCGCCAAGAGAACAAACGCGGACAAACTTTCGTACTTCACGAATGCTAGCTTTTGCCTCTTCCGCTTTCGAGGGATGCCCGCCATTTGTTAGAATGTAGAACATGTCGATGACCTGAGAAGAGCTCATCCATAAATCAAACTCACGCAAAAAACCGAGGAGCATGAGCTTTCGCGCGCTTCCCGCAAACCCCGGACGCTCATCTAGATAGTCGATGATGATATTGGTATCGACAAACAAATTCATTGCCCGCGCACCCCTTCGCTACAGAAGTCCTTTTGCCGCAAGACGTTCAAGCTTTGCCTCTTTGATCGTCATAGTAGCGAATCGCCCTGAAGTTCTCCGCTGCGGAATGCTATCGATAAAAGCGACTGCCTGCGCTATTTCCTCCTGCGTGAAGCTGTGTTTTTTCCTTTTATCGGGAAAAGGCAGCTCCTTTTTCTCCAGCAGATAATCGTAGAGCCTGTTCACCGCTTGCGATGGATTGGTGCCCAAACGTTCGAGGATGCGATTCCCCGCTTCCTTCTTCTCCTGCGTCATACGCGCAGTAACCATTGCATACGTCATGATACGCCTCCTTTGTTGGATGTCATACATTGTATCATGTACAACTATTCTGTGCAAGGGCAAAAGAAGGGGGTGCGGTTCACCCCCCTCCCCATCAGTTGGCGGCGAATCGGAAGCTGACAGTCGACGGTCAATGGCGGGTCGGGGCTGACAGTTGGCGGCGAATCGGAAGCTGACAGCCAGCAGTGGGCGAATCAGCTATGAAGCAAGCTGGCGGACAATGGATTGCGCAAGCTGTGCAAGCGTGTCGTTCTCTTCGGAGTCAAACACTATGCCTAGCTGTTTCTGCAACGTCATAATAAGCAGAGCTTTTTTCATGGTTTCGGAGCTCACGCCAACGCAGTTGTTCGAAAGGTCCTGCAGCATGCCGCGTTTGTTGATTTCTGCGAGTTTTCGCAGACTCATACGGGAAAGCTCGTCGATACTGTCGGTTTGCGGATCGTCGTCCATAAGAAAGAATCGGTAAAGCACGAACGACCGCAGATTGGCGTGCACCGCCTTGAAATCCGAAGGATCGTCCTTGATGTTTTCCAAAAATGCGGCGGACGATTCCTTCGCATCGACGATATGCCGCTTCACCACTTCGAAGTTCTCGCTTCCCATGACATCCTCCCCTTCATGCCCGAAGAACAAAAGCGAGCGCAGGCCGATCACGACTTGCGCCCGTCAGAAACCCGTCCGAAACACCTACCAACTAAGCCGTAATAACCTCAATGCCGAGCAATTCGCCCAGAGCAACCATCTCTTTTACGTAGTCGCCGTACACAATGGCCATGTGGTTTCCCACCTGCATCTGCTTGTGGAACATGTCGGCTTGGTCTGCAACCGCGTACACGATGGCCGTATTGCAGCTGTGCTGGTGGAATCCGTTGCCGCACACGATGGCACCCTTCGCCACAAGCAGCTTCCCGCCTGTCGGAGAGAAACGCGCGATCGTTATCTCCTGCCCCTTGTCGCGGTTGAAATCGTAGCGGTACACCGCACCGAAGCCTTGCTCTTCCGCAAAGTGCCGCAACGAGTACGGAGCATCCTGATCGGGGTCTTCCATACGCGGATTGGGCACGGAATGAACCGTCATGTACAAATGCCCCTCGTTCTCGTCGAGCAGCGGCATGTCCTCATCCTCAATGCCGCCTAAGCCGAACGTCGCCCATTCGCCGTCGGCTTCCTTGACCACCGGCATGGTATTACCCATGAAGCAACGCTTACCCGACACGGCAATGAGCGCCTGCTGCGTGATGACAGAACAGGCATCGTACTCGCAGGCGGAAGGCAACCCCTCGCGCATGTTCAGGGAATGAGCCAAGCAGAACGTGAACTTCTCCTCGTTCAGACGGCGCGTCGAGCAGCTGTCGGGACATGGCGCCGTGAAGCCGCAGCAGTCGAGCCTGTCCATATGCTTGCGGACGGTTTTGAAGAACTTGAGCGAGTTCACCACGTACTGTCGGTCGACCTCCACTTCCTCGGCACGCGTCATGAGATCGTCTGCCATGGCGTTGATCTCTTCCATGTCCTCGTCGGTAATATCCCAGGTTACGCGACCGGGAGTGGTATGGTTGCCTTCGGGGTTTGCGGGAGATGTTTGATCCAGCAACTCGTGCACGCTGATGTAGCGGAACCGACAACCGAGGTTATGCGTGAGCTCTTCAGTGTCGAACGCGCCGTCAACACCCGAAAACGACAGCGGTGCCCCGTTGCGCGGCGCCATGAGCACGCGAGTGTTCGCCAGCACCTTGCGAGCTCGCAGAATGCGCAGCTGCCACACGAGTTCGGCCCATGTCTGAAACCCATAGAATTCATACCCGCGCCCGCGAGCGTTGAGCGCGGCGGCAACAGAAGTGGTTGAGCAGGGGTTTTCGTATTCCGGTTCGAGGCTGAAAGGCTTTTTGATACGCTCGCCGAATTCAACTGCTATATCATCGAGACCGAGAAACGAATGGATGATGTAGAAGTCGGTGTCTGCCGTGGTGGCTTGCAGTCGCTCCCACCATTCTTCATCCTGATCCCAGTTGTCGGTACGCTTGATGCGAATGATCTCACGCACGTTCGCCACCTCTGCAGGAATGTTCTTCTCGAGCTTTGCGCGGAACTGCTTGTGCCACTCGGCGTTGCGAATGGCATCGAACCCCACCTCAAGAGCCTCGCCCTGCCCTACGCGACACGGCCCTTCGTACTTGTACAGATGCTCCATCTCCAAGAAGATGGGCTGCACGTTAAGCCTAACCTCGTCTGCCTTCACTATCATGATATTCCCCTTTCTTACTTGCAACCCGTTTGGCCTCTTACTCGAATAAAGCCTGCCGCGCCAAGTTGCGGATGCGGCAGGCTTCGATTCCCTCTTTAGTTTTTCGCGATGCCGCTGTCGTCCATAAGGCCGCCGCCTTCGGTCTCCGCTTGCGACATGACCGAGAATGCCGCCGTCACGTCGCC